>DASVWZ010000208.1:0-2125 GCA_036392935.1 Terriglobales bacterium
TCTTGGAAGAGTCGCAGTCGCTGGTTGTGGGGACGCACATCGGCGATCGCGAGCGTGTGCTCGAATCCCTGGGACAGAGATTTGCGAATCTCGACGCAGGGGGGCGTGGAGTGCAGACGTACGATGGGTGTGCGACATAGAAGTTGCAGTCAAGCGGCACACCGACGCTCCCAGTAATCCTCGAAGCGTCCGTTGAGGTGGCAACAGCGCAGGGCGATGATGGCGTTGGCGCCGCGAACTGTCCAGAACATGCCGGATCGTTTCAGGCGGGAGCCGATGACGGTCTTACAACCGGCTTCGATGACACCCGAGCCGATGAAAAGATGCTGGCGGCGGAACTTCGGATATCGCATGCGCTCGGCATTTCGCTCAAAGTAATCTGCCTCCAGACGAATCTTCTCGATCACCTCGGAATTGGTGGAAGCAATGGAGCGAATCCCGGTCACCAGTTTTTCAATTTTGCCCTTGTCGAGCAGACGTTTTTGATGAACCTTCGTCCAGGCCTTCTGCGACGGCTGGTCATTGGGGTATAGCTTGCGCGCCAACTCCCACAGGTGCTGGCGGGCATGATACAGGTCGACGATCTGAACCGCGCCCGGAAAATGCAGGTCCGCCAGATTCCATATCCATTCGGCTCCGTCGCCTATGGCAACCTTCTTTGCCGCGCGGCTCCAGCCGCGATTCCAGGCTTCCAGATAAAGTCGCTTGCCAAACTCCTCGGCGGTCTCGATGGCGCCTGTGTAGGTAGTGGAATCGGGATCGCGGACCGCGTAACCTTCCTGATCCCAGGTGGTCTGGGTAAAGACGCAACCGAGCTTGACCTCGCGCGTGTGTGCCGGCTGGCCGTCGGTTTTGCCTTTGCGCCCCTCGGTCTCTTTCTTTACCACCGGTACGCCGGTCCCGTCCATTTGCACATAGAGAATCGGAATAGGCTGGCCGATGATGACGGGCAGATCCAGTTGAACGGCTTCGCGGATTTCGCGCTGCTCGACGGCCGCGATATCAGCGCCAATCGCCTCCGCCGTGCGCTCTACTGATTTGGTGGTTACGTCCAGACCGGCGAGTAATTTCATCTGTTCGCGGCCGTGATCGAAGGGCGCCTCCTGGCCCACCATGGCCTGCATGCGGCGCACTCCGGGAGAGCAGTCCGTGTTTTCGATATCCAGCTCAATATCGATGGGGAATTGGCCGTTATGACAGTGGGGACACAGATACCAGGGGCGCGACAGTTCCACCTCGCCCAGCACCGTGAGAAGCCGTCGCGGGCGCAGTTCGCGGTAGCCTGCCTGGTGGCCGCACGGACAGGCGAGGGTGCGCTGCTCGCAGGCCGGTTCGGGGAACTGCAGCAATTGCGTGAGGGCCGCCGCCCCGGCCTGATGCAGAGCGGCGCGGAAGCCCACCTCCACCGCCTCCAGATCCATGCCGCCGGTCTGCTTCCGTTCGGCGAAAATGCGACCCAGCAGCCTGGTTACTTCGCGCGTGATCTCCGCGTGGATCGCTTCGGCCGTTTTTTTTCCTGCGGCGTCAACGTGTCCTCGACGGGACGTGAGGCGCAGATCTTTTCGCTGACCTCAATGATCTCGCCACAAAGTTGCTGAAACCGGTGAAACTCAGCCACTTCCTGCTGCGCCTTGCGCAGCGCCATCGGAGAGGAAAATGTCTCGGTCACGGTCTTGCCGGCAACCTTGCGCGTCAAGCGGAAATTGGGGCCGTGACCAGGATCGTCGCGTTGAGCGCAGTGACAACTGAGCTTACCGCACTTGCCCGAGGTGGTTGTGATCGAGCCCCTGCGCAAGTCGCCAACCGCTGCGACCTGACGGAACAGGTCGGTTCTTTTGGCCTCCAATTGAGGCAGAGAGTCGGACATGATGGAGCCTCCTCTCCTGAGCGTATATAGACGCTAAGACAAACGCCACAAAAAAATAACCCGACCTGATTTGAACTTTCATGTCCCACACCCGGTTCCAGTCGGTGGCTTGCAGCAGCGCAGCTTGCGGGCCGTTGCCTTCATTAAATTCGAAGCTGTGCAGCGTGGTCAGCACACCCTCCGGCGTGATCTTGAACACCGTGCCACAACCATCAAGACAATCCGTGTTCGCCCCGCCGACAGAGGTTGTCCCGTAGA
>DASVWZ010000209.1:0-1982 GCA_036392935.1 Terriglobales bacterium
GAGGTACTCCTTGCAACCTGGAGGTACTCCGATCAGCCATTCAGCAAGCTCGCTAGTCTAAGTCGGCGGGTGGAAGGGGACTTGGCGCTCCCGACAGCCGCTCCCCTTTGCAGGATGACGGGCCAAGCGGAAGCTAACACCCCATGAGCCGTAACTTGTGGAGTCGAGGTGTGACGCGGTGGTTTAGGTGCAGCCTATCCGTGGCCGACTCTTTCGTCTGTCGGTGCCTCAATAGCTGTACCATGCTTCCGTCTTCACACCCCGCTCATCGAACCGGATATGCGGATTTCCCGCTTCCGGCTCTCGGAGAAAGGGTCACGATGTCGCCCACGGGAGAGTGCGCGTCCGTTTGGTAAGGCGGACGAGACCCAGCACGTCGTACAGGGATGCCTCGGAAAACCGCTTGGTCCCCGACATCACTTTGTGCTTGGCGCACAACCACTGGCGCAGCCTCTTGCAGGCGTGGCTTTCCACCGCCCGATAGGCCTTGCTGACTGGCCCTAGACAGAAGTAGTTGGCCCACCCAATCATCGTGCGGTTGAGCTTCGCTACCACTATTTCCTGTTCCAGTAGAGTTTGATCCCGTCCGGTCATTGCGCTAATCGCCTCACAGATGCGGATCACCCGCTTCTTCGAGGGCACCGTACCAAGGTACGCGCGCCCTGTCTTCTGCGAATAGCACCGTCCAAACGTATAACCCAGAAAGTCGAATTTCTCTTCCGGCAGTTTACAGACCCGCGTCTTCGTTTCATTCACCGTTAGCTTCAGCTTCCCCATGATGTCTCGCATCGTAGTCAGCGCTTCTTCCGCTCGGCCACGACAGCAGATCACCAGGTCATCGGCGTAGTTAACGACGTATGCAGCAAGACGCTTCTCGTGTCCGAGCTTCTTCCATCCCAGCACGAAACGGCGCATATACAAGTTGCTTAGCAACGGGCTGATCGGAGCTCCCTGTGGAGTTCCCCGTCCCTCATCCCGATTGCGCGTACTCCGATGCTTATTCCCTTTCTCATCGGTTTCCTCGACTGGAGCTTCCAGCCACATCTTGATCAAATGCAGCATTGCTCCGTCGACGATCCGGCGAGCCACCGACTTTAGAAGGTCGGCATGCGGAATACTATCGAAGTAGCCGCTTAAATCTGCGTCTACAATTTGTCCATGGCCGGTGTTGAGCAGCTTGTGGACATGCTCTACAGCATCCAACGCACTGCGGTCTGCCCGATAGGCGTACTGTTCCGGCTGCAGGTCGGCCTCGAATATTGGTTCGAGCACCAAAACTGCCGCCGTCTGTGCTACGCGATCTTTGATCGCGGGCACTCCTAACGGTCTCTGCTTTCCGTCCGGCTTTGGTATCCACACCCGCCGTACGGGCTGCGGTCGATACGTTCTACTCTTCAGCTCTTGCGTCAGTTCGTCCAACCACTTCTTCGGCCCATACTCTTCGATGTCCTCAAACGTTTGGCCGTCTACGCCTGCTGCTCCGCGATTCGCTTTGCAACAGTCATAGGCGAATGCCAGCACGTCTTCTCGGTACACCTTGTCGTACAGAGCATAGAAGCGAAAGTTGGGCGATCCCTTCGCTTTGTCGTGCAACGCCGTCTGCAACTTCTGAACACTTGGTGGAGTTGTTAGGCTCATCGCCAATCCCTCGGTCCTTTGTCGCTTCTTGCGTTTCCCTTCAACTGAGGCCCCTTCCCTCCACCGGAGTTACCCGGCTTCATCGGTACAACGAGCCTCTCCGCCATCCCAAACGGCCCAGCCTGTCTCTCGCGAGTTGCTAGTTGATCCATACTGCAATCACCGCTGGGACTTCCCGTGTTGCGCATGGTCCCCATTGCCTACATGCCGTCGCCAATACCCCGGCAGGTCGCATGGAATTTGTTCGCTCATACGATTCCATCCGCTTCGGCCTTCCCACGAACCGGGGCGGGTCGGCTCCTGCATTGTCGGTTTCGGGGCCTGCTCAGCGTTCACTCACGTTA
>DASVWZ010000210.1:0-6442 GCA_036392935.1 Terriglobales bacterium
GTCAGTCGTGCCGCGTGCGTACCCTAACCATTGTCATCCTGACGCAAGTAGATCGTTCGCGCAGCGGACAACATACGCAGTCGAAGGATCCCTGCATCAATAAAACAATGCGTTCACAAGAACCAGTCCGCCGCCTCACCTGAAACCCGCGAACGATCCGATCCCCGCGCCTTCGAAAAAGTAAGAACGGCTTGATCGTCGACGAACCAATCCCTCCACTCTGCCGAAGGCCGTTGCCGGAGCGCGAAGCAGCGCAGGCGACAACAAAAGAAGAAACACGAACCCGAGCATTCTTTCCCACCTCGACCCAGCGAGAGACTCAGCAGATCGCCTCACCGTTTTTCAAGCGTCGCCTGGGGCGACGCGATAAACGGTGAGGCCACCGGGCCGGAAAGTGCGGCCTCGTTCAACCTATAGTCCCACGCACCGGTGAACCGCCCGCGTCAACTATCTTCCGGACGACTGACGACCGATCACTGATAACTGACCCTCGACGACCCTCGACCCGCGACGCCTTTGCGAACGGCGAACGACGTAAAACGTACGACGCCTTTTCCAACGACCAACGACTAACGACCGACGACTCGCGACGCCTTTGCGAACGGCGAACGACGTAGGACGTACGACGCCTTTCCCCGACGACCGATTTTCGACGCAGCTAGTCCCCCTGTTCCCACCCTGATCAATTTTTTTTCGCCAGGCTTCCCGTTGTCCAGCACTATCCGCGCCTGACCCTAAGAGTTCATTTGCCCAGTTCCATTTCGGGAAAACTCCGTCGCCGCGCCGAAATCCCTTGACCTCACTCTTCAAGACTCCCCACAATAGAAGAAGGACGAGCCATCTGCTCCTTGACAACTGAATCTGCCGCCGGCGAAGCTTCGCGAACGGAAATGACGAATCGCGAACAACAAACTGGCGAACGGCGAATGGCTAACTACTTTGTTTTCTATATTTTGATATCTAACTAGCTTTAGAATCAATGACGTGGCGTCCATCCGTTGAGGCCAAATCAATGGAATCAATCATTTACACGATTTTTTTATTTTTTTTGCCGGACTATAGTAACCAACTGGTAAACATATGGGGACAGCGGTATAACTATTGCATATTCATAGAGATAGCCGGATAGAGCCTACTTGGCTGCCTTCACCGAGCTGACCGTGATGGTATCGCCGTCGGCCACGCCCTTGACCGTAGCCTGTTGGTCGGCCAAAGAATCCAGCGTAGCCAGGGCGGCTTTGTCACTGGTATCGAGCGTATAGACCTTGTCGCCCACCACCAGCGCGTACTTTGATCCCTTGCTGACGCAGCCGCGCAGGCAGCTCACCGCCGACCCCTCCATCATGTGCTTGGCTCCGCACATGGCGTCGCTGACTTTGCCGGTGAACGTCTGCTCTTTCGCCCCAAACGCAGAAGGAGCCATAAGCGATACGCCAAGTATGATTGCCGCCAATCCTGCCGAAAAATTCCTGCCTCTCATTTTTTTCTCCTCATTTTTTCGCAGCCACCTCAACGCCCAAATGCCAAGTGCTAAATGCCAAACGCGTTCTTCAACCCGCCGCCTCGGCATCTTTCATCTTCACCGTGATTTCAATAAACGCAAGCGCGGCTCGGCTCAGCGCTTTGTCTTTTCTGAACACCAGCGCCAGATCGCGCCGAATCTTCGCATCTTCCATCGGCACCGCAACCAGTGCTTTCGCCAGAATATCCTCCATCACATTCGATCGCGCAATAAATCCAACTCCGCCGCCGGCGGCCACAAACCGTTTCAGCAGTTCGCTCGAATCCAGTTCCATGGCAAAGCGCGGCTTCAGCTTCCGCTCGTAAAACAGGCCTTCCAGCGCATCGCGCGTGTGTCCGGCTTTCGGCATGATCAGCGGAAACTCCGCGACCTTCTCGACCGTCGCGGTCTTCAACTTCGCTATTGGATGCTTCGGCGGTGCAATGATCACCAACTCATCGCGATGAATCAAAACCACCTTCAACCGCTTGTCTTCCACCGGCAACGAAACCACGCCAAAATCCACGGAATTATCGATCACCGACTCGAGAATCTTCGCGTAATCCGCTCGCTTGATCCCGATCGCCACATCCGGACATTGCCGCTTAAACTCGGCAAACACCTCCGGCAAAATATGCAGGCAAGTTCCTTCGTTCGCCCCCACCACAATTCCGCCGCGCGGCACGCGTTCGGTTTCGGCGATCGCCGTCAGCATCGACTTGCGTTCGGCGATTATGTCTTCCGCAAACTTCAGGAACAGCTTGCCGGAAGCCGTGATCGAAACCTTGCCTCCGGAACGGTCCAGCAGCTTCGCCTCGACTTCCTCTTCCAGTGCCCGAATCTGCGAGGAAATCGCCGGCTGCGTGCGAAAGCGCTTCTCCGCTGCCCGCGAAAAGCTCAGTCGCTTGGCAACCTCAAGAAACGTTTCCAGCTGATCGAAGTCCATGGCTTCAATGTAAACGGAATCCGGCGCGCGCCCGAATGAAAACTCTTATCACACCCATAAAAACCGTCGATTTCCCCGCTCGCCAGCGCTTCGGACTCTTAATCCTCAATCGCCAAGGATGATACACTGAATTCACGGCGCGGCATTTGTGGCAATTCCTTTCTGGCCTCGCCGGAAATCGTGGGCGCGTAGCTCAGTTGGTAGAGCAATGCCCTTTTAAGGCATGGGTCGCAGGTTCGAATCCTGCCGCGCTCACCATTCTCCCGCTCAGTTCGATTACTCTTCCACAACTAGAATCGGTTCATCGCGCACAGACATGAATCCGATGCGACGATAGCCTCGTTGTATGGTGCGAATTCTGGCGATCCGCGGCATCTTTGCACTGCTGCTTGCAGCCCCCGCGCACGCTACGGATTCAACCAGTCTCCGCTGGAGCGAATCAGACCCGCGCTGCGCCTTCCGCGCCGAAGATGACGGCACTTACCGTTACGCACTAACGACGGACCAATTCAGCGTGACCCTCGCGATGGACGCGCAGGAGCTGGACAAGTCTCGAAAGCGCAGCGAACCGGTGATGGCCTTCTTCCTCAGCCTGCGGTCATTGTCTCGGCAATCACCTAGCCTCGCTCCTGCGGCCGTCACGCTCGAGCTTGTACGGCACTTTCGCGCCGTTGAACACCCAATCGATCCCACCACGTTGGTCGGGAGATTGCATGATCGACAAGTTCGTGCGGAACGAACTACCGCTCTGGCGATCCAAAAGCATCCAGAGAAGAAAGAACAGATCGAAGCTGGCTTGGCAGAGGTCCAGCAAGAGACTTCGCAGATGAGCGCCTGGATACAAACTAATATCCTTACTGAAGGTGGATCGTCCACTCAGGAGATTCGCGGCTGGCTCCTATTTGCTGCCTCCGGCCGCTGGATTGGGCCGCTGAATCCGCAGGAAGAGTTCTTGCTCCGCGTCCCAATCGGGAATACCGTCGTCGAATTCCCTTTCACACTGCCACCAAGCCGCGACGACATTCGATTGCGCACTCGTCCCGACAATTAGAGTTGGCGCGGCGCTTTTTCCCCGGTTAGCCATTTTTCCACCTGGTCCGAATAGGTGCGACTCGAACGGTGTTCCGATCCATCCGACAACCGGATGATGTACTCGCGGTTGTCAATACTGCGCAACTCCGTCACGCAAGCTGTCCGAATCAGTCGAGAGCGGTGAATGCGTAGAAAATCAGCCGGGTCGAGTTTCTGCTCGAGCGCCTGCATGGTTTCGCGCAACAGATGCGAGCGTCCACGCACATGCAGTTCCGCATAATCTCCCGCCGCGCCAATCCAATCGATGTGATCGACCAGCACAATCTGAAGGCGCGAGCCGTTGCGCACCGTGAAACGCGATGTGTATTCCTGCGCGGTCCGGCCGAGCATCTGTAGAATGCGCTCGCTCATGCGCACCTTTGAAGCCGAATTGGTGAGTTCGCGCACCCGGTCCACAGCGGCCGAAAAGCGTTCGTCGTCCACTGGCTTGAGCAAGTAATCGAGCGCGTGCACTTCGAACGCACGCAAAGCATGTTGCTCGTAAGCGGTGAGAAAAATCACCCGCGGAAGACTTTCCTTCGGCAATGCCCTGAGCACTTCAAACCCGTCCATTCCCGGCATCTGCACATCCAGAAACACGACGTCGGGTGCGAGCTCGCGAATCTTCCTGACTGCCGAAGTGCCGTCAGCGCATTCGCCGACGATCTCAACGTCCTTGAACCTGCGCAGACGCAGAAGAACTCCGCGGCGTGCGAGCGGTTCGTCGTCGACGATCAGGGCACGCACGCGACCACCTCCTGCTCCTGCGGAGCCGGCCGAAATGGTAGCTCGATCGTCACTTCGCACCCGCCGGATAGCGGCCATTCCAGCCGAAAACTATGATCTGCACCATACATAGTCTTGAGTCGTTCGACAGTATTCCGGATTCCAACACTACCTTTAGCTTGCGACGGCTCTGAGGATGGCCTTCGGAAAGCACCCGAATTAAACACACCAATCTGCAATCGATCGTCGCCGAGCCTACTCGAAATTCGGATCGTGCCACCTTGAACCAACGGCGCGATCCCATGCCTGACTGCATTCTCAACCAGCGGTTGCAGCAACATGCTGGGCACCAGCGCGTCAATGGTTTCGTGCGACACGTTCACTTCAACCCGCAACCGCGCGCCGAGCCTGGTCTGTTCAATTGCCAGGTACTGCTCGGTAAACGCAATCTCTTGCGCGAGCGTAATCTCAGGTTCGGTCTGCCCGTCGAGAGTGGTGCGGAGAAGTTCGCCAATCTGCGCCAGCATGCGGGTTGCGGCAGGCGCATTTCCTTCCAGAACCAGAGTGGAAACGGCATTCAGGGAGTTGAAGAGAAAATGCGGATTCAACTGATAGCGCAGCGCGCTCAGCCGCGCCTCTCGAAGTTCGCTCTCGGCGCGAAGCAGGCGCTCGCGTTCCTCGATCGATTGCTTCCATTGCTTGATGCTGAAATACAAACTGCACCACAGGAAAAGCACTACCGTGAATTGCACTGAATTGTCGGCAATGTCGATCCAGTAGATCCGCGAAAAGCCATCGAACGACATTTCAAGGGCAAATGCGCCAGCGACGCCGATCAGCGCCGACCATGCAAATGCACGCACTTCGTAAGGAAACCAGGGCAACGCTCCGCGCACCATCGAGCGGCAAACGGGCCGGAGCAACAAGCTGCCCAGAAACATCAGCACAATGGCAACGGTGTCCGCACGATAAGCCCATGGATGTTTCGTGTCGGGAATCGATCCCACGATAGAAAGCGCGTAGAGACCGATCCAGCCAATGAACTGCAACTGCCAGTAGCTTGGAAAGCGGCTTTGGGCAGACCGAAACACAGCACCATTCTAGCCGAGGAAGCCCGCAGTTCAGCTGCGGTTTACCGCTCAAAACCCGCAGTTCGTCGCAAAGATCGAGCGGGCCGCGGATTCGGTGCGTCAGCCCCATGGTTTCCGCGCTAACCTGCGCGAGAAATCAAGAACTGAGGTGGACCATGAAAACTGAACTTGCAAACCAGCGAAACTCTTCCAGCTTTCGGAAACCATACCCGCGATCCACGAGCCAGCGGCCGTCGCGCGCTGCTGCGCTCATAATCACCCTCGCCATTATTTTCCCAATCGCAGCCTCGGCTGAATCACAGCCGGCAGCTGCGCCGTTTCCGGATACCGAGACTTTGATGTCCTCCGTTGCCGACCACCAGCAGGCGGTCGAGAAACTCTTCGAACAATATACGTTCACCGATACCACGACGATCTTCACCCTGGACAAGAAAGATCAGATCCGCAGCCAGCACACCGACACCTTCTATCTGACGCCAACCCCATACGAGATCTTCGTTCTTCACGTCGCCCATGATGGAAAGCCGGTCTCGGCCAGCAACCTACAAAAACAGCAGAAAGAGATCGAACACAAAATGGCCGAGAACGAAAAAAAGGCGCAGAAGACAGCCGAAGATCACCCCAAGAACCAGATCCTCTTTTCTGACATCATCCGCAAATCACGCTTCACGCCCTTGCGCTGGGACGAATTCCAGGGGAACAGAGCCATCGTTTACGCGTTCGAGCCGCGAACGCAGGTTGAACACCACGGAGGCCTGAACCAACGCATTGCGGGCGATATGCGGGGCAAGATGTGGGTCGATCCGGAGAACCAAGAAGTGATGCGGATTGAGTTCACCAGCGTCTCGGCGTTGGGTATGGGTTTGCTCGGTAATGTGAGGGGATTTGAGGGCTATGTCGAGCAACAAAAGGTAGGCGGAGAGATCTGGGTCCCAGTGCATCAGGAGTTCGTGGCGCAAGGGCGCCAACTGGTGAGCGGATTCCGCGTCCGCCAAGTCGACGAGTACAGCCACTACCTGAAAGCAACCACCGACGTATTTCAGCAGATCCACGAACCGAAAACGGACGCGGGCGGCGCGACCGCCCAACAGTGAGCCAAACATGCAT
>DASVWZ010000211.1:0-3650 GCA_036392935.1 Terriglobales bacterium
GGATATTATGCTGAGTCCAGCCAAGCACGCGCGTTGACAATCGGCGACTTAGGACATCCACTGCACATATCTACTTTCTGCACATAATACCGCAAGGTCATGCGAATGTCCTGGTGCCCGAGCAGCTGCATGAGAGCCGGAAGGCTAACTCCCAGCCGGAGCATTTCGGTCGCGAAACTGTGCCTCAGCCGGTGCGGTGTCACGTGGGTAAAGCAACCGGCGCGCTGGGCGGCCCGGGCTAACGCCGCTAGGAGAGTCTGCACCAGGGCGTAACGAGCACCCCGACGTGGCAGCAGGAAACCTTGCGAGTTGGTGAATCGTGCGAGTGGGACTGAACTGCGCAGGGTGAGGATCCGCTCTATGATCCGCCGCACCTCGGTATCCGCTGGAACCAAGCGTTCCGTGTGCAGTTTGCCGAGGGGGACATGAAGCGCCCACTGTTCGGTTCCCAGCTGCCGCAGGCAGTCCAGCGTCAGATGGATGCATTCGCCGATGCGGATCCCGCTGGCGCGCATGAGTAGGAGGGCATTCGCGTAGAGATCATCGGTTCGCAGCAGTTCCTGCTGCAAGAGTTGATCCTCCTGCGGGGAAAGAGGTCTGGGAAGATAGTGGGGCTCTGGAGGGAAGTCTTCTCGACGAATGAGAGGGGGCTGAAGGGCGTGGCCGTTGGCGGCGAGATCGTCCAGCAACCGGCGGAGACGAATGAGGTGCTCGATGCGGGTTTTGTTGCTGAGGGGCGGCTGTTGTTTACTCAGCGAGCGGAACCAGCCGAGCAGATGGGGATCGCGGCGCAGTTGGGAGAGCCGGCGAAGCTGCGGGAAAGTGGCGCGGAGATAAGCGAGGAAGCGGCGTGCAGTCGATCGATAGTGGTCGACCGAGCTAGGTCCCAGAGTGAGGGCAAGCGTCTGGATATGAGCTTCCAAGAGCTGTTCGAGGTTGGGTGGAGTCTGGATCATGAGATGTGCGCAGACCCCAACTGCTTTCGCCGCTCGATGGCACGAGCGTATTCGCGCCAGACGTCCTGCGAGGCGAGTTGGACGTAGAGCATGGTGGTGGCGATTTGCGAGTGGCCCATCAGATGTTGTAAAGCGGGCAGCGACATCCCCGCCCGCACCATATCAGAACCAAAGGTATGCCTCAGACGGTGTGGGTGGGCATGAGGGATTCGACTCAGCACTCGATGATGGCGGAACAGCGAGCGGAGGCCGGCTGGGGTCATGACCTGGCCGCGCTGGCGGCCTTTCAAGGAGACGAACAACGCGGGCGAGTTGGTCAGCGGCCTTTCCAGGCGTAAGTAGTGTCCGAGCACTTCGAGAATTTCCGGGGGTAGGGGCACCATGCGCTGCTTGTTTCCTTTGCCGTGGACGCGCATCTGGCCGTCGGCGAGTTGCACGTCTTGCAGTTCCAGTGCCAAGACTTCACAGCAGCGCAGGCCGTCGAGGAGCATCAAGCCCACCAGAGCCAAATCGCGATAGGTGCGGAAGCTTTGCCAGAACTTGGCGACTTCTTCAGAAGAGAGGGGCACGATGACGCGGCGATCTTGTTTGAGGCGCAGGCCCAAGGCGATGGCACGACGGGGCCGGCCGTAGCCGAGCGGGGACCGCTTGGTATAGCGGCGCTGAAAATGCACCTGGCCGGCAGGGATCTCTTCTCCGGTGTGAAAGCGATAGCAGCAACGCACCGTGCCCAGGCGATGATTCACCGTCTGCGGAGTGGGCTTGGGATCTTGCTCGAGTTGATGACGAACGTAGTCGACGAGGGTGGACTCGGTGATCTGGGCGAGTGGCCGATGCTGTGGTTCAAACCAGCGGGCGAAGTCGAGTAGGTCGTAAGCGTAGATGCGAAGCGACCGGACAGAGAGTTGCCGGAGACGCTGACCGTCGAGGAAGGCGTTCGCCCATTGCAGTTCTCGCCCGTCTTCATCCCGCAAGCGATAGGGGGAGGCGCTGCTGGGCAGAGAAGGCTGATAGACCACGGAGAGTTTCATCTACGCCCCCAGCCCCAGCGTTCCAGCAACTGCTTGACGCTTTCCAGATCCGCAGCCGCCTCCCGCAGTGCGGTTCTGCGCACAGGCGGGGGAGAGGAACTCGAGCGCGAAGCGTAGTCAGGCAACGAGGAAGAAGCATCACGCGTTTTCCTGGGAGAGTCGGCGGGCAGATCCAGCACTTGGTAAATTCCGTCTGCATAAGCAATCAGGTCTCTGGCCACCAGTTCGTTGCGGGCAGCTTCCAGTTCATGAGCAAAACGAATGTCCAACAACTCCGCCAAACGCGCGTCGGAGTAAAAGCTGACTCCATCCTGGTTGGAGACCGCCACCAGCACGAAGTACAAAAGTTTCTCCAAGCGGGTTAAGCCTTCGTCGAATCCTTCCCGTAGGAAGCGGTGATCGATCCAGCTGAAGGAACCACGGATGGAACGTCGGCGATCGGGTCGGGGCGGTTGGGGTCGGGACTTCAGCATTTTCCTTCCTCGGCGAGCTCAAGTTAGGGGGCCAAGGGTTGGGAAAGCCATCGAATCTTGTGGAACTTACCCGGAATTCATTCCGATACTTTCCCGCAAGCTTATGAAGTATCAAGGGTTACGAAGATATCGCGGCTTGTGGAACTTACCTGGGCAATGCGGATGGAAGTCTTTTCCGACTCGATAGTTAGGCGCAGATCGCGGCTTGTGGAACTTACAGGCGCCGATCTCAGCCGCTGGCGCCATTTTCGGACGCAAGCCGCGTTGCGCTGCACGTAGTCGGGATGCTGCTGACGGTAGTGCCGCCTGTAGTCGGAGCGCGTTCCGTACTTTTCCTTTTGCTGCGGATAAACACCGCGGAAGTAACCCGGGTTCTTACTCCGCCATTGCTGATTGGACTTCCGCTTCCGCTGGCGGCGACAGTCGGGCCGACCACAGGTTTTTTGCCGCTGTTTGAGCCGCGGATGGGGATGAAACCAACGACGACAGAAAGGACATCTCCGCCTCGGGAGCATAGGTTTCTCCTTCAGCGAAGATCTTGAGGAGAAACAAACAGAAGAGGCGGGGAAGAAAAGAGAAAAAGCAAAAGGGAAAGGCTATTGAAACTAAGCTGAGCAAGAAGGTAGAAAATCAGAAGGCTGAAGAACAAGCCTTATCCGAGCTTCCCAAATATTGATGGCCGGTTAATTGCTACCTCCATGTGAGATTCCCCAGCGATCTTTGTTCTCGTCGTGCAAATTGCTCTAACTCGATCCACAAAGCCGGCCGGCTTCGCAGAGTCACGCATGCCTTCCATTCGCCCATTGCTGGCCTTAGTACGTCACGCAGCGCAAACATACAACGTAACGATTGATGTCATTGTGTGCCTGCAATGCTTCGCCTTGGAAGGACGGCCCGTCAATCCACACGCAAGTATACAACGAGCGCTCGTTGTTTTGCTACGAGGTTTTTCAGCGAGATTTCTTGGACTTGGGAGGCCGACCGCCTTTGCGCTTCTTCCGTCGCGCTTGCAACTGCCTGAAGTATTCAGGCCCTCGCTTGGCGATCTTCTTCCCACCTTTCCGTCCAAGCTTGACGGCGGCGGGATCTTTCTTCTTCGGCAAAATTCGGAGGGTCTAGCTTTATTCTCCTCACGGTATTATGCATGAAGAACAATCGAGCCCCAATGCGATCGACAAGCGAGCTTGGCA
>DASVWZ010000212.1:0-2771 GCA_036392935.1 Terriglobales bacterium
GTCGCGAGCGGCGAGGCCGTCGCGCCCAGAATGAAAACCGCCCCGATTCCGCTTGACCTCGTTTGCCAATTCCTCAACAATTAAAGCAGTCAGTTCATCGGCATAATTGCCGGCGATCACCCGCTCTTTGAAAACCTATCGAGACCTTGACGGGTATGCGGAAGGAGAGTGGCCAAAAGCCAAAGCTAACGGGCCCCAGGGCCAGCAACCAAGGCTAAGGGCTGACGGCTGAGAGCTGAAGGCTTAAACTTAAGTCCTTTGTTTTAAATATCTTGCCTCTAAACCCTTTAGATTCATAGATCTGGCGGGAGCGCTCCCGCTAAACCATTGATTCCAAAAGATCAAGCAAAGGGGGGGGAGGGGGGTACCCAATTTCAGGCGCGAAGGTTCGCTATCCGCGGCCCCGGTTTTTGAGGCAGCTCAGTCGTACCTCTCATACAAAATCGACTTGCGGTCCCAGCCCATGCCGCTCAGTAGATCCCGGTTGGCCTTCACCATCTTGGCCAGCCCGCAAATATACGCGTGCATATCTTTCCGCTCGCCGACGACTTCCTTGACGTGCTCCTGCACGTACCCGCGCAGCCCGGGCCAACCGTCCGACCCGCGGCTCAACGTCGGCATGTAATGAAAATTCGCATGCTTCGCCGCCAACTCGACAAATTCGTCGTGATAATAAATGTCCCGCTTGGTGCGGCTGCCAAACAGCAGCCAGAATTGCTTGTCCAGATGCCGCGCTTGATCGGCCAGCAGCCAATGCAGCATCGACCGGATCGGCGCAATGCCCGTGCCCGTCGCAATAAACACCGTGTCGCGCGGCGGCGGATGCAAAATGAAATTTCCAAACGGTCCCTGGCACGAAATCTCCGCGCCCGGCTGCATGTCGCACAAAAAATTTGACATGTGACCTTCGCTCACCCGGTTCAGGCAGAATGCAAACGAGCCGTTTTCCGTCGGCGCCGAAGCCATCGAATACGGACGAATCAACTCTTCGCCATTCGCCAGAATATGTTTCACCGAAAGCCATTGTCCGGGAACGAATCCGAAATTAGTAACACCCTGCATCTCGAATTCCAGATGCCGCGTCCACTCCGAAAGCGAAGTCGACCGCACCAACCGTGCCGTATAGGTTTTAAATTGAGCCATCACTAATATCGATGCCACGCACGACTAACAGGAATCACACCGCAAATCCGCGGTTCTCTGTGATCTCTGTGTCCTCTGTGGTTAACGTTGTTCCCGCACACAACCTTGCTCTCGATTACAGCCTTCCCCAATAAACCAACGTATCGTAATCCAGCCCAACTTTCCCGCCAACATTGTGCCGATCGAAAATCGCCCGCAACTCCCGCAGCATCGGCTGATAATTCGCATGTTCCGGCGAAGGCGTGTACGACGATGAAGTCAACCTTCCCTGAAGGCCCTCATAATCCACTTCCTGCGTGATCTCCAACTGCGTCGTCTGAAACGCCGAAGGCGTAAAGAACTCCGCGATCGCATCCGTCGTTCGCTCATGCCGGACTTCCTTGTAATCGGTCCCATAATTCAGCAGCAGTTCCTCATAATCTCGCAAGAACGCCGTTGATCCCACGCGTCGCTGGTTCCACAGCAAAACTGTCCAACCTCCCGGTCTCAGAATGCGCACAAACTCGCGCCGCGCCACCTCTCGCTTGAACCAATGCGCCGCCTGCGCCGCGGTCACAATGTCGACCGAATGATCCGCCAGCGTCGTCGCTTCCGCCGTCCCAGCAACGCTGCTGAACTTCGGATGACCCGCCAAAAACTCCTCACCCGCGCGTCGCATATCCGCATTTGGTTCCACGCCAAAAACCCGATTGCCATTCTCCAGCAGCAGCTTGGTAAAAATCCCTGTGCCCGACGCAACATCCGCCACGGCCGAATCGCTCGTCAGCCCGCATTCCCGCCGCAGAATCTCAATCGCTCCCGCCGGATAACTCGGCCGAAACCGAACATAGTCATCAACCCTGGACGAAAACCGCTGCGTCGAATCAGCCATTGCATTTATTGTAACTGTCCGCCGCCTCGCACACCGCCTGGGTTATCATGTTGCGAGGCACAACCGTTTGACCACACGATTCCGACACGCCCGATGAAGATCTATCCGCTGGCAATTCTGCCCATCCTTCTTCTGAACACCGGTTTATCAAGCTACTCAACCACTTCAGCCGATGACGTCGCGCACACCGCGGCACCAACCAGTATCTTCGGATTCCGCAACCCCGCCGCCGAACTTGAGACCGAGAGAAAATTCCTCACCTATCCCGACCGTCAGCTCGCCGAACAACATCTGCGAACTCTGACCCAAGCTCCGCACATGGCCGGAACGGCCGAAGACAAAGCGACCGCCGATTACGTCGCTCAGAAATTCCGCGACGCCGGCCTTGAAACCGAAGTCGCCGAATACAAAGTCTGGATGAACTATCCGCAAGAAATCAGCGTCGATCTCACCGCTCCTGCCGGCGTTCACATGCACGGGCCAAACCGCGAACATGTCGACGGCGACCCTTATCAAGATGATCCTCGCATCGTCACCCCGTTCAACAGCATGTCACCGTCGGGCGACGTCGAAGCCGACGTCGTCTACGCCAACTACGGCACGCCCGAAGACTTCAAGCGCCTCGAGTCCATGAATGTCGATGTGCGCGGCAAGATCGTTGTCGCCCGCTACGGCCAGAACTTCCGCGGAGTCAAAGTTCTGCTCGCCCAGGAGCGCGGCGCCGCTGGCGTCATCCTTTACTCCGACCCCGCCGACG
>DASVWZ010000213.1:0-2490 GCA_036392935.1 Terriglobales bacterium
TCGAAGGTCCGCGCGTCGCGAAGCAATTCGATCCTCTCCGCGCTGAGGAGTCTGCCGTTGGAGATAATGACCGGGTTAATCCCGCGCTCCTTCAAACAACCGACGATCTCAGGCAAGTCGTCGCGTAGTAGCGGCTCTCCGCCGGAGAGCGCGATCGTCTCCACCGGCGTCTCCTGCTGGAGGTAATCGACTAGGCGGCGGATCTCGTCAGTTGACATCTCGCCGTCCCTCCCGGGTTTCCCCGGGAAGGACGCTGGCGTCCCCCACACGGCATAGCAATGCGGGCAACGGTGATTGCAATGCCGTGTCAACTCGAGGACGAACATTCTAGCCGTCTAATGTAGTCGGTTTGTCTCTGAAAGTGTCAAGTTTTTCAGCTGACCTTTTGCAGCGGAAACGCCTCGTAGATCAACAGATCGAGCTGGTCATCGACGCGATCCAGGGCCTGTCGTAGTGGAAACGGTAGCACGGCGTCGTTGGCGGTAAACATCGCTATGGCCGGTCGGAGCACGCGTGCCTCTAATCGCGAGAACATCCGCGCGACCTTCCAGCCATACGGGGTGACGAAGTAGCGATTGGTTTTGGGTGGTCGGTAGATCAAGCCTTTGAGGCGCAGTCGCCGCAAGTCATAGGTCATCTGGTGGGGAGTGTATGCGGCCAGCGTCACCCCTAGCAGGTCCGCTACTTGTTGGCGGAGGTCCCGATTGCGAAAACCATCGATGAGGTGATGGAACAGGGTCAATGCCAGCAGTAGCGCCATCACCCTCGGTTGGCCAAACTTCAATCCCGGCGCCTTTTGGCCGTCTTCGGTTACGGCAGGTTGCACCACGCGTTGGATGCTGTCGCCGCTCAAGCCGCTGTTGTGGCTGACGCGTTCGACCTCCAGCAGGCGCCGATTAATCTGTCGGCCGATCTTCTGCAAGTACGGAAGATTGGACAAGCCCTTGTTCACTCCGAAATCGTTGGAGTTGCGGAACGTTCCCTCGGTGCGGCAGCCCCGCCCTTCTTTGAAGTACTGCTTCAGATCGAAGTTCTTGTAGTGAATGTGCAGGCTCGGATGCACCCCCTCCTGGATCACACGGGTCCGAAATTCTCCCGGCGTTTTCTTCGTCACCACGCGATCGAAAATCAACTGCACCCGGTCGGGCCGTCCCAGATCCAGATTGTCGCGGATGACTTCTTCGAAAAACTCCCGCCCGCGCAAGGGACGATCGAAGATCTGGGTCAAGCTGACCTCCATTTGCCAGATCGACAAGTCCCAGTCGTAGCCGGCTTCCCGATCTTCCGGTCTCAAGGGCAGCGGAATTCGCTGCAACCACTTGCGAAATACCCGGTCGATCTCGTCTGGTCCTAAAGAGTCGCAGAGCTTCTGCAGCTTCCCCGGTTCCGAGCAGGACAGAAAACCGTTATCCAGCGCCTCGTAAGCGATCTTCTTTTTCTCCAGTTGTCGCTTGGCCCATTCATGCCCGTTCAGGCACAACTTGGTGCTCCACGGCGCGTAGCTGCAAACCTTGAGGAACAGCGGTCCGAAATCGGCGTCGTCGATATAGAAGTAATAGTGGTTGACGTAGACCGTCTTGTCCCGGTCGAATTGAAACTGGCCATTGACCTTCTTCCCATTGAAAGCTTGCGCCTTCTCCTGTGCCACCCCGATGAAGACGATTCCATCTCGCACCTGCCGCTGCCGGCGAAAGTCGTTGGCAATATCGTCTTTCCGTTCCTTGTGCTGGAACTGGTAAATCGGGATTTGCTCTCGCTCGGCCTGAGCCTTCACCGCCTGGCGGAACTTTTCCGATACCTGGCCCAGCACCACTGGCGAGGGAACCGGCTTGCCGAGTTGGCCCCGCATGAACATCATCAGCCCCAGCCCGGTAGCCAGCTTGCCAATGTAACCGTTGAGGTAGAGGCGATCCAGGCACTCAACCTCCAGCGTGATGTGTCCCTCCAGCAGTTCCGGAATGGTTGCCATTCCCGGATTTTACGAGAGGCCGCAAGCGTGTGCTCGTCGGTTTGAGGTCGAAGACCTCGCTAGGTTCGGGCACAAGCGCGAGATGAAAACGGGTCCGATCGCATTGCATTCTGGAAGTGACGCCGGCGACAGAAGGCCGTTCCAATCTGGCGCCTCAGAGCCCGTTCATGAATCTGGCCCGGGACGTGTCGTGGAACAACGCAGTGGAGCCTCTGCCGTTGAGGCAGAGAGCCCGGGAAGGATACTCTATCTTATTTTTTCGTCCCTCGTCCGGCGGCGAAGGAGCTGTTATGGAAGTAGTTTTCCGCCGCTGTTGCGGCATTGACGTACATCAGGACTTCATCACGGCGTGCGTGCTGGTGAACGAGCCCGGCAAGCCGCGCGAGGTGCGCAAGAAGGAGTTCCGCACATACTGGAGCGATCTGCAGAAGTTGAAGCTCTGGCTGTATGCCTCGAAGGTCGAGCAGGTCGGCATGGAATCGACCGGCGTCTACTGGAAGCCAGTCTGGAATGTGCTAGAG
>DASVWZ010000214.1:0-2946 GCA_036392935.1 Terriglobales bacterium
TTCGTACCGTAACGCCACCAACGGATCCACCTTGATCGCCCGCCGGGCTGGAATGTAGCAGGCCAGCAGCGCAACCGCCGTAAGGCTAATCGCAACAGCCCCGTAGGTCAGCGGGTCACTCGGTTTTACGCCAAACAAAAAAGCGGAAATCAGGCGCGTCAGGCCAAGAGCCAGCGCGGCTCCGATAATGATCCCGATCAGGGTCAGTTTGAGCCCAAGGTTAGCGATCAATCGAAGGATATCGGCCTGATGCGCTCCTAGCTAAAGGCTGTTGCAAAACCCCTAACTTTGAATTCGCGCAGAATTTTGCTGGAAAGTTCTCCGCCTTAGGCTGCTAACCTGACTTGCAGCCCTGCAACCCATAACCAAATCTTGATCACTGCACGCATTAGGACCTGGCGGCCCTGGATAGTCCAGCCAGGGTGGACCACCATCATCCGTAATCAAAAGTGCCGACCGGGTCGCGAAAAATTCCAGTGGGCCAGCGCGATTCCGAGGGAAGGCAGAACTCACGGCCCGCAAAGCACCGCAGCAGGTGGAAACGAATTCGCTCTGGCTGAGCACCGATCGATCCTCAGCCGCCTGTCGCTGGAGAGGTGGGCGAACGGGACGAGGCGGGATCCACAGCAGCATTACGACTCCGACCGCCAGGAAGAGCCAACCCAGCCATCGCTTCATCGTGATTCGGCCTCGCGGGCGCGCTCGAGATTCCGATCCTTATTCAACTCGGCCAGCTCGCGCAAACACTCCTGCAGTTTTTGCCAAGCGGCTACTCCTTCCCGCGTCGCTTCCTCCGCCCCTTTCGGAACGTAGTAGCCGGTTGTCTTGCCCTTCTCCCCACGGTAGCTGATATTCAAGTGCGGACCATGTTTGGGTCCGCCCTTCTGGCAATGACAGCCCGGCCGTCCGCAGGTGCGGTAGGTTTCTGATAGCGTGCCGAAAATGGCCACGTCGGCCAGACGCTCGATCTCGCTCAGCAGCTTCCGCCGTCGGGCGGAAGTTCCAGCCACTTGCAGCATTCTCGCTCCTCCTGCGCTCTTTTCTTGCGCTCCTGCCAACGAGCAATCGAAAACAGATTCTTCGTAATCACGCACCAGCCCACATAACGCCTGAATCCAGGATCTCCTTTATAGCCGGCTCGCCTCATCGAGAACGGGTTTTTCAAATGGCTGATGGTCGCCTCGCACCCGGCTCGCCAGCGCAGCGCTCTCCTAAACCAACGTTCTTTCTGCCGCGCTGCGCGGCTCTTCGACAAACGGCCCCTCGCCGGCAGGGCCACTTTCTCGACTCCCAAAGCCTCTGCCTCCTGCTCGTTCTTGGCCGTGAAAAATCCGCGGTCCGCGGTGGCCATCTCCAGAACTTCCTCAAATAAAGCTTGGTGGTGTTGGATGGCTGGCAACCAAGAGTTCGTGTCTGCGGCGTTCCCTTCCAGAATTTCGTAACCGCTCACGATTCCATTTTCCACTTCATCGATGCGCACCAGCCTACCAAACTCGTTCGGCTTATGTGCTTTTCCCTTGCGGATCACTTGCGTATGCGGCTCAAACAGGCTCAGCACTTTCCCCACCACGTGCCGGTTTCCTTCCCACACGCGCTCTTTCGTCTGCGCCATCACCTTTTCCACTAAAGGCAGAAAATGACGCAGTTGGCCAGCCTGCACTTCTACCTTCAGCAGACTTCCAACCACCGGCAACTTTCCTTTCTGCCATTGCTCGACTACCTCACCGGCCTGCCCTACCAGGTTCCGAGTTAACGCCAACAGCTTCTGATAACTGTTGCGCATGCGCTGCCGACTGGCTTCCGTCAGGGACTTCGCCGCGCGGCTGATCTCGAGCAAGCGATGCTTCACCGCTCGTCCGTGATTCACGACTTCCAGTGCGCCGCTCTTGCACTCCGTGGCGATGCGTTTCAGGCTGCGGCTGAGCACGCGAATGCCGTCGCCCAAAAGCGCGCTGTCAGTGGGAAAGTGCACGTTTGTTTCAACGGCAGTGGTGTCTGTGCGCAATTTCTTACCTTCGACTACACCCTTCTGGCGAGCCAAGCGCACGACCCGCTGATGAATTTTCTCGGTGACCGAAGGGCCGAGCACGGCAAAGGTTCGGCTGAAGGTCGAGAAGTCGGGCGTGGCCTCGGCGTCGAAGTGCGTGAACTGCCGATAGATCAGATTGCTGCGCAGCTCGCGTTCCAGATTGCGAAAGCTCCAGCCCTTCAGATGCTTGAGGACGCAACAACGCAGCAAGCGATCCGCGGCCAGGCTCGTGCGGCCGGTGCGCGTGGACTTGGGGGAACGAGTCGCCAGGCACTGGCGCACGAGTTCGATCAGTGCGGGATCGTCCAAGAGCTGATCGACAGGATCGAGTAAATCATCCTTGAGCAAGGCGGCTTGCTTGGCCAAGGGCAAATAGAACAACCAGGATTGGTGGTGGGTAGAGGTGATCATAACGTACTCGAGTATATCGAGTAAGCTTAATACTGTCAAGAGAAAAATGACAAAAATCCAAAGAATTTGCGTCTTTTTTCAGGATTTCGCGGAACCAATCGGCTCCGTGGCTAGAGATCTGCCACGTTCCTCTTCGGTTGCTCGCGACAATCAGGGAGTTAGACCTAAGGTTTTGGTGGAGTCGAGAAGAGGCGCAGTGTGACGGTAGCCTCCCGGTGGCCGTTGGTGAGGTTTTCACCTCGCCGCCTCAGTCCGGTTTGGCGTGGTTCTGTTTCCTCTTCCCGCTCATCGCACTGGACGTGCGGATTTCCCGCATCCAGCGCTCGGAGAAAGCTCACGGTTTCGCCCACGGGAGGCTGGCGGTCTGTTCGGTAATGCTGACCAGACCGAGCACATGATAGAAAGATGCCGTAGGGAAACGTTTCTTCCCCGGCCATCTCACTTTGTGCTTGATGCACAGCCACTGACGTAGCCGCTTGCGGGTGTGTTGATCCACCGCACGGTAG
>DASVWZ010000215.1:0-3159 GCA_036392935.1 Terriglobales bacterium
ATGGATGTGGGGCTATTACGGCACGACTGAAGTCGTGCCCTCCCGACGGGGTTCGTTGCACAAAGGCAAAGTCCGCGGGCGAGGGCGACTGCGCCACACGGGGTTCACTGGGGCGAGGGGGTGGTGGTGATTTCGAAGACCACGCCGACGCTGTTGCCAGGGCCACCCAGAACTGTTGTTCCGTACAGGTTGCCCTGCTCGTCAAAGGTGATGGCGGCGTTGGGAGAGGCACCGTCGGCACCGTTAAACTGGTGTACGACGGTGTATTTCCATTTGCCGCTCTTTTGGGGCGAGAGTTCGAACACTGTGCCGTACCCGTACTTGCCTCCCCCGGGCGTTGTGCCCCAAAGATTGCCGTTGGCGTCGAAGGTCAGATTGTTGGAGCCGCACTCGTGCAGGATTGTCTCTTTCCAGCCGGTGACTTCGTGCGTCAGTTTGAAGATCGAGCCGCAGTTTTTTGTGCCACCTTGGGCGGTCGCGCCGTAGATGTTTCCCGATCGGTCGAGGGTTACGGCGTCATACACTTTCCGGCCGTCGTTTGCGCCGTCTGGAAATGAATGCAGGATTGTCTCTTTCCAGGTGCCGTCTTGTTGCGGAGTTAGCTGGAAGACGATGCCATAGCCTTTGCTGCCCCCCCAGACAGTTGTTCCGTAGAGGCTTCCGCCCGGTCCCCAGGTTACGGCGCCAATCGGGTCGGCGCCGTCAGCACACGGGTACCCCCCCGAACAGAAGCTGAACAGGGTATCTGCGGTCCAGTTCTCCTTTTTGACCAGTTCGCTGATAGCGCCTTGGCTATATTCCCCCGCGCCAAACGGAGCGTACAGATTGCCTGCCTGATCGAGAATCAGGTTCTCGGTCCCGCCTTGCTGATCGTTGAGGACGCTAATGGTCCAGCCGCTTTGGCCGGGTGAAAGTTCAAAGACCGCTATGTTTGTCATCCCATACAGGTTTCCCGATGAATCTATCGTGAGGCCCGCGGACGGGATGCAGCCTTCCTCCTCCTTGCAGTTGAAGTTGTGCAGCACGGTCTCTGTCCAGTGGCCATCAGGCAGCGGCGTAAGCTCAAATACAATGCCGTAGCCGTGCGTGCCTCCTCCGGCGGCGGTGCCGTAGAGGTTGCCTTCAGGATCAATCGCCAGGCTGCCCCAGAGTCCGCCACCCTGGTACTTTCCCATGTCGAAGGCATGCAGCAGTTTGAACTCGGGCCCGGCCCAGGCATTGGTTGCGAGGGTTAGGTACGCGGCGACGGCTATGAGAGCGTGGGCCGCGGGGCGAAAACTACATATCTTCATGGGACACCTCGGAGCGGAGGAGATCTGCGCGTAGTTGCCGCGCAGGCTGCCACCGCCGTAGCGCAGCGTGGCTTGCGCTTACGCCAGGCGGGGCTCACGAATTGTCGGTGTGAGGGCGTCACTCGTCGCCCTCGCCGACATCCGGGCCGCTCGGCGACTGGGTCGGGTTATTGGCGAAGTAATCTTGGAAATACGTCGGTCCATATCCTTGCGGGACAAGTATCTGCACGAACTGCCTCGGCGTAGTCAGTGGAAAGAAATCGAGCAGGGGGACCGTCCGGGACTTCGCCTGCCACTCCGGCGCGAAGTTGTCAGCGAATTGATAACCTTTCCCGATGGTTCCTATGGCGCCCGTCCCGAGGAAGTTCCACTCGATGAAGGCCAGAATGCTGCCGAAGTCGTGGATGTACGGCGCACTCAGGTTCGGGCAGGTTGGCAGCGGCGATGCCCCGCAGGCTCCCGAGACGTAGCCGTTGTATCCGCCGCTTCCGTTTGGGACGCCGGTGTAGGCGGAGACCACCAGCATCGGCACCCGGAATCCATAGGTGTAGTACGCTCCCCATGTGTTCTGCGTCTGGTTTACGCCCGGAGCGCCCGGAGCGTTGGGGTTGATGTGATCGTACCAGCCGCCCCAATCGTCCCATACGATGAGGATGGTGGTATCGTTCCAGTAAGCGACATTCTTCCCGTTGACGCTATCAGTGCAGGTGCTGTTGCCAACGGCATTCACGATGTTGGCAACGTAGGACGGGCCGGAGCCGTTATTTTCGCCGGCGTGGTCGGACCAGAGTGCATCGGGTATTGCCCAGCTTACTGCTGCAAGCTGACAGTCCGTTATATCGTCGTAAAGCGGGTAGGGTTCGCTGGTGGTTTCGAACCGCATGTTGGCGCCGTATTGGCCGCTGCTTTCCAGTCCGGCACAGTTCAGCCCGCTCGCCTGGCAAAAATGGTTGATGGCGGCGGGCGCCACCCAGAGTCCGGACTGGATGCTGCCGTTCGGATTCATGATCGGGGCATAGTATTTCCATCCGACGCCGTTGGCGTGAAGCAGGTCGGCCAGGCTGCCCCAGCTGGGCTCGGTCGGAGGCGTGTACGGCGCGCGCTCATAGCAAGGGGCCTTTGTGCAGCGTGGGTCATTTGGATGGGTGTTGCAGTAGGCGAGATCCGGCTCGGAGCCGTCGGCGTTGATTAGCGGCGCCACAACGCCCTGGGCTGTGCAGGTGCTGTTTTGGCTGTTCTGGTTGAAGATGTTGTCCGCGTCGAACCAGGTCCACTCTCCGCTGGGGTCGTCGAAGGGGACGGGCGCAGAGGTCCCTGCGAACAGGAACTCGTGCGCGGGGAAGCTCGGGCCCTCATTCGTTTGGAACATGTAATTTGCGAATCCGTAGTTGGTGGCGATGTCGAAATAGGGCTGGACTTCGGTCTGTGGGACGAAGGAATAGGACGGGCAGATCCCATTCCATTTTGAGTTGTCGTATTCGTGGCAAAATCCATCCATGTTGCCTTTGTCGTAGTCGGACACCCAGCCGCCAGGCTGGTCGGGACTGCCGTCGTGCGAGTGGTCGGGATCGGCGGTGAGGGATTGGCTGTAAACTCCGGTGATCGATAGCGGGATGCTGCAGATGAGGTGGTTGGACCCTTGGTACGGCGTCCCGTTGCCGCCGTCGACGATGTCGACGCCGGTCTCGAACGGATAGTCATTGCTACAGACGCCGGCGGGCGGCTCCGAGCCGAACAGGTTGTCGGGCGTGCGGTTTTCCTGGACAACGATGATGATGTGTTTGAATGTGCCGGGTTGGATTTGGGCGGCGGAGAGGTTAGACAACGTGATCAGGGCGAGCAGGCAGAATGCGCCCCCCCCCAGCTT
>DASVWZ010000216.1:0-12526 GCA_036392935.1 Terriglobales bacterium
AGGTTGCATTGCCGCCGAGGACGCCATCGACGTACCAGGTGACGGCGTGATTGGAGTTGCCTCCGACAGACACGGTGAACTGTTGGGTGACCATAGAGGTCACGGGCGCGTTCAAGGGATGAACTTTGATGGTGATGACGGCCGGGCTGGCGGAGCGAGGTTTTGCCGCGCCTAAGGCCACGAGCGGATGAAGGGCGTTCGCGAGGGGGAAAAAACCGGCGCACGCAAGCAAAAGCCAGCGGAACAGGCATTTAGTTTTCATATGTGTCGCAGAAGGATGGGGAAGTATTGCTACCTAACGCAGTTTCGGAGTATGAGCTAGAAAAGGCAGTAAGTCAACTGTTTTGTGTACTATCCGCAGACTGAGGTTCTGTTTAGGGAATTCTCGGAGAGTGCTTGCTGGGAGCGGTTTTCGCGGATGAGGAGGGACGGGCGGAAACGCCCGTCCGTGAGAGGTCGAGTTAAGCGCGGGCAGCGGCGGTTTCGGGAACGGAGGTGGTTGAAACGGCGGGCTTGACGTCTTCGCCGTTGACCTTCTGTCCGGCTTTGCGAATGTCGATGCCGCCCTTGAAGAAAGCGCCATCTTCGATGGAGATGCGGGCGGCGACGACGTCGCCGGTGAGCGAGCCGTCACTGCGAATATCGACGCGGTCGCTGGCGGTGAGATTGCCGCGGACTTTGCCGAGGACGACGATTTCACGAGCATTGATGTTGGCGGAAACGACGCCGTTGCGGCCGATGGTCACGCGATTACCGGCAAGATTGATGGAACCTTCGACGCGTCCGTCGATGTAGAGCGACTCGGAGCCGGTCACCTCACCTTTGATCACCAGCGACTTGCCGATGGTAGCTTGATCGGCCGAAGCAGCGGCAACCGGACGGGGGGCGGCGTCGGGTGCGGACGACATAGGCGCTGAAGTTGCGGGGCGCTCCGGCTCGGCGGGCCGAGCAGGAGTGGTGGTCGGTTGATTTGTGGGCTTCCACATGATGCGTTTGTTCCTTTCCTCTAAATGAATTCGAGGTCAACCCGCATTTCGTTGACTACAGGAATTCTACTCCGCTCAGGAAGCCAAAGTCTTGTGGAAATTGGAGGATTGGCGCGATTTTTGGCGGGTGGGACGTGGCGAGAGTGGTACGGCGGCAGGCAAAGAAGACGAAGAACGACAGCGTATCCGAATTAGGACTTGGGTCTTCATAATCCGGCGCGCCACGAATTGGAAATCAGAAATCCTACAAGAGCCGACCACCCGAGGCCGACGAACGCGTCGATTGCTTTTGAGAGATTCGATTGGGACCCCGTCATGTCTGCGATAAAGAGAAAAGCTATGAGGCTGATCAACAGGGTAAGAGCAACGGCGGCTACAAGGTGCCAAGCGCCGGATAAGGCGCTCCGCATCGCGAACATCATCACGTACAACGCAATGACGTGAAGCGCTACTCCGGCTCGAAAGCCCCAGCTCGCTTTCAATGGATACCTCCGCAAGGCCCGACGGATGAAATTGTATCCCGCCACGGGCCGCCCTAGGCCATTTGTTGGAGGGGCGGTTCAGTTATGCTGAGTGCGACGGTGGTGATGGATGATTTCTGATTCCACAATTCTGAAAAAGATCGAGCGTCAGCCGAAGCAGACGGCTGGGTTCAAGCAGTTAGTGCGCGAGCTCGGCGTGCGCGGCGAGGAGCGACGGGAGTTGTCGGAACGGCTGCGGCGGATGGTGGAGAGTGGACAGTTGCGGGCGATGGATGGCGATCGCTATGCGGTTCCGCAAGCGATGGCAAACAAGAATCTGGTGACCGGGCGATTGTCGATGCATCGCGATGGATACGGGTTTGTGATCCCCGACGGGAATTCTCTGGATGCGCGGATGAAGGCGAAGTTGAGCGGAGACATTTTTATTCCGCCGCCGGCGGTGGGATCGGCGATGAACGGCGACCGGGTGCTGGTGGAGGTGACAGTAGTGCGGCCGGATGGAAGGGCGGAGGGCCGCATTGTGAGGCTGGTGGGACGCGCGAATGCGACGGTGGTGGGAGTGTTTCATTATGGTGACCGGCATCATGGGCGCAGGAACAACTATGTGACGCCGATCGACCAGAAGATTGCGCAGGAGATTATCGTTCCGCAGGGGATGGAGTGGCCGGCGAGCAGGGAAGGGTCAGCGGGGAAAAAAGCAAAGCGGGAGAAGACGGCCGATCGCGTGGTGGGGGATGAGGCGGCGCGGCGGGATTGGAGTGATCTGGAGAATGTGGTGGTCGATGTGGAGATCACGGAATGGCCGACGGCGACGCAAAGTGCGCGCGGAAGAGTGATTGAGATCCTGGGATATGAGAATGATTTTGGCGTCGATGTGGAGATCATGATCCGGAAATTTCATTTGCCGCACAGATTTCCAGCGGAAGTGTTGGTGGAGGCAGAGGGCGTGGAAGAGACTATTCCAGCGCCGGAAATCATGCGCCGCAGGGATTTCCGCGATATGCCGATCGTTACGATCGACGGAGAAACGGCGCGAGATTTCGACGACGCAGTGACGGTGCGGCAACTGGCAAATGGGAATTACGAACTGCAAGTACATATTGCCGACGTGGCGCACTATGTGCGGGAGGGATCGGCGCTGGATGATGAAGCGCGGCTGCGTGGCACCAGCGTTTATTTCCCTGACCGTGCCATACCCATGCTGCCGCTGGAACTTTCGACCGATATCTGCAGCCTGCGTCCGCGGGTGGATCGGCTGGTGATGTCGTGCGTGATGGAGATCGATCACCAGGGCGAAGTGGTGAACTACGAGTTGAGTGAGGGGATTATTCGCTCGGCGGAGCGCATGACTTATACCAACGTGAATGCAGTGCTTTCGGGCGATGAGCCCATGCGCAGGCACTATGAGCCACTGGTGGGGATGTTTGAGATGATGCGCGACCTGGCGATGATTCTGAACCGCAAGCGGGAACGGCGGGGATCGATTGACTTCGATCTGCCGGAGCCGGTGATTGAGTTCGACGAGCTGGGGATGATGCAGAGCATTACGCGATCGGAGAGGAACATTGCACATCGGTTGATTGAGGAGTTCATGCTGGCGGCGAATGAGTGCGTGGCGGAGTATCTGGAGAAGCGACATATGGCGTCGCTGTATCGAGTGCATGAGAAGCCGGATGCGAAGCGGGTGTACGACTTTGAGGTGATTGCGGCGACGTTCGGATATTCGCTGGGAGTGGGGGCACTGCCGGTGCAGCGGATGCAGATGAAGACAGACCGGCGGTCGAATTACGGTACGGGGAAACGGGCGCGTGAGGTGGAGATTCCGCAGGAAGTACACATCACGCCGAGGATGTATCAGAAGCTGACGGAGAAAATTGCGGGGAAGCCGGAGGAGCGAATTTTGTCTTATTTAATGCTGCGGTCGTTGAAGCAAGCGCGATATTCGGAAGAAAGTTTGGGGCATTTTGCGCTGGCGACCGCGACGTATACGCATTTCACCTCGCCGATCAGGCGATATCCGGATTTGATTGTGCACCGGATTTTGAAAGAAGTGTTGAGGGAGCAGGTCCCACTCCTCCGCACAGAACGCGAAGGAGTGGGGCACCCGGCGACAAGGGTGGGGCAACCGGTCGTAGCTGGGAAGGCTTCGCCGTGGTCGAAGCGAAGGGATCATGCGGCGGAGCGGAAGACGGCAGAGGCGACGGGAGGGCCGATGTCCGCGGAAGAACTGCATGAGATCGCGGAAGAGTCGAGCCAGAGCGAACGGCGCGCGGATGAGGCCGAGCGCGAGTTGATGGAATGGAAAAAAGTGAAATTCATGCAGGACCGGGTGGGTGAGGATTTTGACGGATTGATTATCAGCGTGACGAAATTTGGATTTTTTGTGGAGTTGACCGATCTGTTTGTCGAAGGGCTGGTGCCGTTGGGCTCGCTGATGGACGACCGGTACACGTATCACGAAAATACGCGCGAGATTATCGGGCAGCGCTTCCGCAAGACGTATCGACTCGGGCAGAAGGTGCGGGTGCTGGTAGACCGGATCGATCCGGTGGAGAAAAAAATTCAGTTTGCAGTGGTGGAAGAGAAAAAGCCGGAACGGCGACGGGGGCGACTTCGGGTGTAAGGGTCTCGCAGTCTGTAATTGAGGGCTAGCGGTGTTTCTTCAGCATCTCCTGGAAGCGGGGATCGTTGCGTATGGAGTTGAAATAGGGGCTGTTGTCGATGGCGGCAAAGTCGGCGAATCCGGCGTCGAAGGCTTTCTGCATGGTGCTGAGCGCCATGGCACGATTACCCATGGCGGCGTAGGTGGCGCCGATCCAGTAATAATTGACGGCTGCGAAGCGCTGGCCCCCGAGCAGACTTTTTAACGCCTCGTTGTATTCGCCCTTTGCCAGGTACAACTGGCCGAAGGCTATGTGGGCAGTGTCAAGGGCTTTGGGATCGGCCTCGCGCATGGAAGTAAAGGCGGCGAAGGCGTCGTCGTAGCGTTTCTGCAGCAGCAGGGCCCGGCCGAGGTGATAGTAAGCGGAATAAAGCGTGGAGTGCAGGGTGATGGCCTTGCGCGCGGCTGATTCTGCTCCGATGGCGTCGGGGGGTTGCTGATAGGCAAGCGCCCAGGACAGTACGTCCCAGGCGTACCCGTTCTCGGGATCAAGGTCGGTGGCGGTGCGAAACTCGCGGGCGGCGGACTGATAGTCATACCTGTCAGCTTCGACGAATCCCATAGCGACGTGCGCCTCTGACAGGTTGGGATCGAGTTCGAGAGCGCGGCGCGCGTAGGCTTCGGAGTGTTCGAGGTGGGCCGGGTCGGGATCAAGATTGCGATAGATTTGTCCTTCCACCTGGGCCAAGCCCGCGACGGCCGGGGCGTAGTTGGGATCGAGTTGCAAGGCCTGCTGGAAGTCTTTGCGCGCAGTCTCCAGAGATTCGCGCGAGTCGAAGGTGTTGGCCAGAGCAGACCCCCGCAGGTAAGCGTCGTAGGCCTGGGCATTTTGCGTGTAGCGCTTTTGGATGGCCTGTTGTTCCTGCGGTGTCAACTTCAAATTCAGCGACTGCGCAATTTTGAGCGCGGTCTGCTCCTGCAGGGAGAAAACGTCTTTCATTTCGCCGGAGAATTCATCGGCCCAGACTTGAAATCCGGTGCTGGTATCGATGAGGTGAACATTGATGCGGACTTCGTCTCCGGCTTTGCGGACTGAACCTTCGAGCACGTAGCGGACGCCGAGAGATTTCCCGGCATCGACGGCGTTGCCTTTAGCGGCGATGACCGTGGAATGGGAAGCGACGTTGATGCCCTGTATCTTGGACAATTTGGTGGTGATTTCGTCGGTCATTCCGTCGCTGAAATATTTGGTGTCCGGCTCGGCGCTGAGATTTTGCAAGGGCAAGACGGCGATGGAAGGCTTGGCTGAAACGGTTGAAACAGGGGTGGAAAACCACTTCATCTTCCAAGCGATGCCGGCGCCGAGGAGGATGGTTAGCAGCAGGGCAGCGGCAATCCATAGGTTGTGCTTCGGCGTGGAACGTGGTGCGGGAACCGACGCGGAGACGCCGGAGTCCAGGGCGCGCTGGATGCGCTTCAGATCCGCACGCAGTTCGGCCGCACTCTGGTAGCGGAGTTCGCGATCTTTCTCAAGGGCCTTGTTGACCATATGTTCCAGTTCGGCGGGAATGGCTCGATTGAAGCGGGACATCGCCGGCGGCGTTTCGTCAAGGATGTTCTTGAAGACGACCCCGGTGGATTCGCCGGTGAAGGGAAGAACGCCGGTGAGCATTTCGTAGAGAACGACGCCAAAAGAGTAGAGGTCGGTGCGGGCGTCGAGGATTTTGGCCCGAACTTGCTCGGGAGACATGTAGGCGACGGTTCCTACGGTTGATCCAGGACTGGTCAGATCCTCTTCACTCACTGCCGTGACCGTGTTGTCGCTGGCATCTTGCGCTGAAGAAGCCGGTGTGGCGCCTTTGGCCAGTCCGAAGTCCAGAATCTTGGCGTGCCCGCGTTTGGTGACGAAGATGTTTGCCGGCTTGATGTCCCGGTGGACAATGCCTTCGGAGTGGGCGGCGTCAAGTGCGTCCGCAATTTCGATTGCCAGCCCCAGAACCAGTTCGGTTTCGAGCGCACGGCCGGCAATCTTATGCTTCAAGGTGATTCCATCGAGGAATTCCATGGCGATGAAGTGCGCCCCATCGCACTCATCGATCTCGAACACCATGCAGATGTTGGGATGGTTCAGAGCCGATGCCGACTGCGCCTCGCGCTGAAAGCGGCTAAGCGCCTGGGGATCGCTGGCGACGTTTTCCGGCAGGAATTTGAGGGCGACGAAGCGGTGCAGTTTGATGTCTTCGGCTTTGTAGACGACACCCATCCCCCCACCGCCGAGTTTTTCGACTATGCGGTAGTGCGAGATGGTTTGTCCGACCATTCGCCGCGATCCGTCGCCGGGCGCCATATATCCCCTTTATTCTCTCTCAATGCCGTCGGGGCGGAATTGTCTCTTAATTATTAATCGGAAACGGCGAGGAAAAGACGACAGGTTGGGGCAAAAAAATTGTTCTTTGGACGCCCTTGACCTTCATCCATTTGCCTTCTCTGCTACCAGAACCGCTTGCAGAATTTGATCCGAGACATCTTTAACGGCGGACGGAGAATGAGCCAGGAAGAGGGTATTGGTTTTGTCATTCTCGCCGATGGACTTGAGGGTATCGAAATACTGCGTCACCATGACCAGTTGCATGACTTCTTTGGCGGAGGCGCCCTCGACAACTTTCTGGAACTGTTCGATCGAAGCCTGCAGGCCTTCGATGATGGCCTTCCTTTGATTTGCGATTCCCTGGCCTTGGAGGGCTTTGCTTTCGGCTTCGGCCTCGGCTTTTTTCACGACCAGAATTTTCTCCGCCTCGCCGCGGGCGTTGGCGGCGACCTGTTCGCGTTGCGCGGCGTTGATGTCATTCATCGCCGACTTCACTTTTGCGTCGGGCACAATGTCGGTGACCAGCACATTTACGATTTCATATCCGAATAGCGCCATGTCGGCATCGAGCTCCTGTTTGACCGCGGCGGCGATACTGGATTGCGTGGCAAATACCTCGTCGAGAGTCATGCCAGGGACGTGGCCCAGAATCACTTGCTCGACATAGGATTTGATCTGCGCTACGGGGTCGGACAACTTGTAGTACGCGTCGTAGACCTTCTCAGGGCGGACGCGATTCTGCACGGAGATGGGAATGGTGACGAAGACGTTGTCTCGGGTCTTGGTTTCCATGGTCAGAGTGATCTGGTTGACGCGCAGGCTCACGATGCCGGCCACGGAATCGAAAAACGGACGCTTCCAGTTCAGGCCGGGCTCGGCGACGCGGAGGAACTTGCCGAATCGGGTGATGACGGCGACCTCGGCGGTGCGTACGGTGAAGAAGCTTCCGAGAATTAAATAGAGCGCAATAAAAGCCAAAATTCCCAACGGAATCCAGTAGACGCCATCCATATGGTTTCTCCGCTACACGGCTTCAGGCAGCAGCGATTATATACGGTTGTTTTTTTCGGGGATGCTGTGGAGTTGGCACGGAACAATTCGAGCGTGGTGATGTAGAATTGAATGACCCCACCGTGACGCCTTGATTGGCCGGCGCGGATTCTTATTGTCGGGACGTGGCTCAGCCTGGTAGAGCACTCGCTTGGGGTGCGAGGGGTCGGCAGTTCAAATCTGCCCGTCCCGACCAAAGCTCAAGATTTATCCTTCGACAGACGGGTCCCTCGCTGCGCTCGGGATTTCGGCTGCGGACTCCCGCTCGGCTGCGCCATCGCTCACGCCCGCAAGACGCCTCAAGTTCAAATCTGCCCGTCCCGACCAAAGCTCAAGATTTATCCTTCGCCGGACAGATCCCGCGCTGCGCTCGGGATTTCGGCTGCGGGCTCCCGCTCTTCCGGGGCGCTGGGCAAATTCCCGGTTCTCTCGATTGACTTGCCCGGATCGATAACCCTAAGATACGCCGAGATTGGAGAGGCCACGGATGCCGCCCAAAGCCCGATGACGACATCTCGATACCGGATTATCGAGAGGCTCGGCGCGGGAGGGATGGGGGTAGTCTACAAGGCTGAGGACACCCGGTTGGGACGCCTGGTGGCGTTGAAGTTTCTTCCAGCTGAAGTACGGCAGGATGCTCACGCGCAAGCGCGGTTTGAGCGCGAGGCGCAAGCGGCATCCGCACTGAATCACCCCAATATCTGCACGGTCTATGACATCGGCGAGCAGGATGGCCAGACGTTCATCGCCATGGAGCTGCTGGAGGGCGTGACTCTTCAGGAGAAGATTGGGGCGCGTCCGCTGCCACTCGAGGCCTTGCTCGACTATGCGACACAGGTAGCTGCGGCCCTGGTGGCTGCGCACGAGCATGGGATCATTCACCGGGATATCAAGCCCTCGAACATCTTTATAACCAGCCGCGGTGAGGTGAAGCTGGCCGACTTCGGCCTGGCGAAACGCGTGATGGTGGATGGCGCAGCAAGGGGCGAAGCGCCGACCATGTCGGCTTCGATCACCGTGCGGGGCGCCATTGTCGGGACCCTCGCGTACATGTCGCCGGAACAGGCGCAGGGCAAAGACGTGGATGTGCGCAGCGACATTTTTTCGTTCGGCGTTGTGCTGTACGAGATGGTCACCGGCAAACGAGCATTCCCGGGAGACTCCGCGGTAACGATTCTTGCTGCGATTCTGCACAAACATCCGGAGCCGATTGGCGAGTTGAATGTCCAGGCCGGCGAGGAATTGCAACGAATTGTTGCGAAGACACTAGAGAAGAAACGGGAAGACCGGTACCAGACGACGCGCGAGCTGATGGTGGATTTGCGCCACCTGGCGAAGCAGGAGACGGAGGGGCCAGCGGCGAGGCCCCCGAAACCAAAGCAGTCGAGGACGTGGATTGGGATCGCCGCTGCGGCGGTAGTTTGCGCCGCAGTTACCTGGATTGCGGTCATGGGGCACAGGCCCGCCGAGTTTGCGCCGCTTCCCATGGAGCAATTGACGTTTTCGAACGACAGCAAGGGAGCCTTGATCTTCACGGATGGGTCCCGCATTTATTTTCTAAGCGGAGACAATCCTTTCGAAATGTCTGTCAAGGGCGGTGAGGCAGTGCCTATGCGCGCCTCGATCGACGCCATGAGCATTCTCGATATCTCGCCCGACGGCGCAGAGTTCCTGCTCTTACGGAACGATCTGAACGACGAGACACAGCGCGGAAGCCTTTGGACCAAGCCGGTGTTGGGGGGCGCGGCGAAGCGGCTCGGAAACGTCACGGCGCGCGGTGCGAGTTACTCCCCGGATGGAAAGTTGATTGCGTTTAACGAGAAGGAATCGGTCTATATTTGCGACGCTGACGGACAAAACGTAAGGAAGATTTGGGATACGCACCGTATGGTGCCGGGCGATCCTTCCTTTTCGCCGGACTCCAGGAAGATCCGTATAACGCTGTCGCGAAGTAATCTGGAGGATGATCTCACGCGGCTCTGGGAGCTGGATATAGACGGGGGCAATCCTCATGTACTGGCGCTCCCCGAGCATTGGCCGGCGGACTCCGACATGTACGGGGGAATGTGGACAAGGGGCGGGAAGCATTTTGTTTTTAACTCGTCGAAGGATCGAGGCACCAATCTTTACGAATATATGGAGCCACCGCGGTACGAATTCTGGCGGAAGCCCTACGCGGTGCGGTTGACGCCGGACCAACCGGAAGTGATTGCGATGGCTCCGAGCCGGGATGGCGATGGCATGTTCGTGGTGGGGCGCATGGCTCAGGGAGCCATGCATTTCTACGACGAAACGGAAAAGCGATTCGTGCCGTATCTGGGGGGACTAGCGGCGTCGCAGGTGGTGGTCTCGCCGGACCGTAAATGGATGGTCTACGCAGATTATCCGCGAGGATATCTGTGGCGATGCAAAATCGATGGTAGCGACAAGCTGCAACTCACCAACTCTCTGGCGCAAATGCCCGCCTGGTCACGGGACAGCCGGTGGATCGCCTATAGCGACTGGCATGAGCTTTATCGAATAAGCGTGGATGGTGGCACTGCGGAGAAGCTGACGTCTGAGGGCTTTCAGGAAGTGCTGCCGAGTTGGTCGCCGGACGGGAAAGCGATCTACTTTAACGACTACCCCATCGCGGGACATTTTCGCATCCGCATTCTAGACCCGGCGAGCGGCAAAGTGTCGACCAGCCGGGGTCGGATGGTTACTATGCGCCGCAGTGGTCGCCGGACGGGCAGTATCTGGCAGCAATTCAAAACCCGCCGAAGAGTCTGGCAGTTTATTCGGTGCAGACGAAGCAATGGACGCGATTGAAGGTCTTCGAACACGATTGGGGATTCTTTGTGTGGGCGCCTGATTCCAAGTCTATTTATGAAATGCGCGGTCCAGGTGAAGTAGCCACCGGTGAGCCAAGCGGGATCTACCGACTCACCGTCCCGGAAGGCAAGTGGGAGTTATTCGCGAAATTCGAGGGGATGAATCCGAATCCGTTTGTAAGTGGGGCTCCGGACTTCCTATCGGTCACGCCGGAGGGGCAGGTCGCCGCGATGAGCGATGCCAGCGTGACCCAGATTTATCGGATGAAGTGGAACCAGGCGAAGTAAGCCTGGTGAGGTCTCAAAGTTTTCCAAGTTGACGGGAAGTCGGAATCGCGGACAAGTCCCTCTGTGAGCTATCAGGTGTCAGTCCTCAGTCTGCAATCTGGCATGGGCACTTCAGCCGTGTGGTTTCTGACGGCGACGCCGGCGAAAAAGTGATCGGAGCCCGCGTTGGCGCGCGGACTCCGGAAACGGTGCGTTTTGTGAATCAGCTGGCGCGGGGCAGCGGTTTGTCGGTTTTCTGCCAATCGGCGCCGGCTTCTCCGGTGGAAGCTATGTCGGTGGCACCGCTGCGCTCGAGGATCAGCTTGGCTTTCTTGGTCCAGTCGGAGTTGTCGCAGTGAACGGAAAGTAGAATTCCGCCTTCCTTGATGCGGCCTTCATAGCGCTTGGCCTCGTACTCGGGGATGCCCATGCCGATGAGGGCTCCGGCGATGCCGCCGATGGCTCCGCCAACGCCGACACCGGTGAGTGCGGCGACGATGGGACCGGCAGCGATAAGCGGGCCGATGCCGGGGATGGCCAGCGCGCCAATACCTGCCAACCAACCTAATGTTCCGCCGACAACTGCACCAGTGGTTGCGCCGGTGGCGGTGCCTTCCGGAGCTTTGGTATTTTTCTGGACGGCGAAATCCTTGGTGCCCTGGTTTTCAGGAAAGAGCACGGAGATATCGGTATTGCGAAAGCCCTCCGTGCGCAACAGATCGACGGCTTGTTCAACTTCACTTTGAGTTCTATAGATTCCGAATGCTGCTGTATTTTTTCCGGCCATGATTTAAAACTCCCTTTAATTTGATTTGGCGCTTGTGATGCTAACGCAACCAGGCGAGATGTCCTTGGAAAAGGTCATACAGGACGGGATGAATGACTTTGGGCTGTTGGCCGCAAGAACGTCAGGGTTTTTTCGTAGAGCTGCGGCTCGGCCTGGTCTGTGCTGGCGGGCTGGCGACTTGTTCGATTGCCGATTGAATATAGCGGCGGAGGAATGGACGTTCGAGTTCCTGGAGATGGTGAAAGGTGATGTGGCGGATCGATTTGCCGTTTCCGGCGAGGATTTTGTTGGGGTCGGGGAGCTGCGCGCCGCGATTGAAACCCAAGTTGACGTGGGTTGCATAGGCGACGATGTGGCAAAAGCCATCTTTGAGAGGTTTGCCGGTGAAAGAGAAACCAATCGAAACCGCGTAGGTTTGGATGACCGATTCGATCGCGGTGGGCGCTTCCTCGAGGACTAACTCGCGCAGGGCGAGAGTCAGATCGGAGATGTGCGGATCGCAAGAAGCGAGGTAGGCTAGTAATTGGCGGCTGGGTGGTCGAGTCATGGTGCGAGATAGGATAACTCAGCTGGATGCCTTTTCCTGCCCGCCGGAATTTTTCGTGAGGCAGTTTGCGGGCGGATTACGCATATCTGTTTTGAGGGCCAGATCGGCCAGGACGAACGCCGAAGCTAGAGCTTAGAAGTCAGAAGTATAAGAATTTTTGTGCAGATTAAAAGGGGAAGCATCAAATCGGTATGAGCAATCCAATTGTTAGCCGTCAATGGTTCATGACGGGAGCCAATCCCGGACGAAGCGGTATGGGGAAGACCGAGATCGCGATGTTTCACAAGATGTTCAGCGCAGCCAACCGGCATGTTGGCCAGTGGGCGATGCCACGTATTTTTCGGCTGATGGCGATGAGCGCGCTGCTGACTTTGTGCTGTCAGCCATCGGTGCTTGCGAGATGAATCGTGCAGAATTAACGCGCTAACGGGAGCAGACTCCATCGCACGCGGGGGCGTCGTAGGTGGAGTTTGTAGCGCGTGAACGGGCCGATCACAAATGTGATCGGCCTTTTACTTATTGCTGGGTCAGGGAGTACAAATCCTGCTGGCCGCCGGGGCGAGCGTAAACGATGGTCGAGAGATCGCGGGAAAAATCGTAGCCGTTGCCGCCGTAATACAGGCT
>DASVWZ010000217.1:0-2257 GCA_036392935.1 Terriglobales bacterium
CCTCTACATCTTGAGCATGCAACTTCACCGCTTCCACGAATTTGCGTCTCGCGTGCGACCAACAGCAAGCATGCACCATCTTCGGCCCGCCCACGGAATCGTAAACGGCATATCCATCGCTTTGCAAAAGACCATCGAAATCCCCTAGAAAATGTTTCGGGCCCTCACGACCACGTCCCATGCGGAAGTCGAACACCACCGCCCCATGCGGTTGCCCGTATTGCCATAGATACCCCAGATGGTTGCTGCCCTTCCCATCGTGCATCTGTACGCCGACCGGCGTTTCATCCGCTTGCAGGTAACTTCCGCGGAGTAACTCCTGCCGCAGTGCCTCGGCGAGAGGCACCAGCGATTCGCCTACGCGCATGACCCAGCCATCCAGCGTCTGGCGGCTCAGTTCCACGCCGCTGTCACGCTCGAGCATCACGCTCTGCCGGTACAACGGACAGTGATCTGCATATTTGCTAACCACGGTGTCGATCACCACGCGATCACTTACCAAACTCTTCTCGATAATACGCGGGGGCAGCGGCGCCGCCAGCACACCACGCTCCTCGCAACTCTTGCAAGCGCGTTTCTCGCGCTTGGTCACCACCACGAAGTACTTCGCCGGCTCGACATCCAACTGCTCGCTCTCTTCGTAGCCGATCACCGTGGTTTCACGGCCGCAACCTCCGCACACGCACTGCTCGGCCGTGCACCCGATCACCCGTTCGACCCGCGGCAGGTCCGCCGGCAGCGCCTGGCGGCCCGGATGTTTGTGAACTCTTTTCTCCGCTGGTCGCGCCGGCAACGGTTCGCGGGCACTCTCGGCTTGCACCTCGGCGGTGCTCACCCCGGGTTCCAATTCCAGCAATTCCAACTGCTCGTTGGTCAGTTTCTCGCTCCCCGGACCATACATCTGGATGCGCTTCAGCCGCAGGCGCTCTTCCAGTACCTGGATCTTCAGTTCTGCATATTGCAGCGCCAGGAACTTTTTGCTCACCGTGGCAAACAACGACTCGGGCAGTTGGCTCTTCAGTTGTTCGAGAAGTTCGTCGATGGGAGGCTCGGAAGGGTTCCGATTCACGATAACTTACTTAATAACACGATGATTACCACTATGCAATCATATTCTAGCGGCGCAACGTAAAATTCCTGTAACAACACTATGCCGCGGGTTCCTCAAGAGCTTCCCGCCGGTACCATCGCCGCCGTTCCGCCTGCCGCAAATCGATCCCACCCAGTAACAGCGCCAGTTCTTCGTGGCTCAACTGCACTTTGCTCTGATCGCCGCTAACTTCCGGCCAACGAAACGTGCCCTTCTCCAATTTCTTCGCGCACACCCACAATCCACTGCCATCCCAAAACATCAATTTCACCCGATTGTGTCGCGCGTTGCAAAACAGAAACACATGCCCGCTCTGCGGCTCCCCCTGCAAACGGTCGCGCACCAGCCCGTACAACCCGTTAAAACCCTTGCGCATGTCCGTTGCACCCACCGCCAGATAAATCCGCGTCGCCAGTCCTAGTCCAAACACGGATCACACCTGCTCCAACACACCCAGCAAACGCTCCAGCGTCGCCGCATCAAACCACCGCGACACTTCAATCCGCCGCCCGCGCGACACCACTACCACCCATCCGCCGCCCGCCGCGTTTTCTTGCAAACCCGCTAGTTCCACGGCCACCAGTCTGCTGCCGCTCGCCACCCCTGCCCGAACATCCTTATTTCGCATTCTCGGTCGCTTGCTGGCCACCTTATCCCGCTCCTGCCGCCGTCTCTTCCGCCAAAAATCCAACGTCCCCAAAGCTACTCCATGTTTCAGGCCAAACTCTCGCCGCCCCAAACCACTGGACTCGAACGCATCGACCAGTTGCTCCGCTTCTGTACGGCTGCGCCGATGCTGAACTCTCTCAAACGTGTGCTGTTCTCTCATTCCCCCACTTCATCACCCTTGCTTCGCTGGCGCTAGGTGCGTTCCTCTGACGCACACAATCCAATATCTTCACGTGCCCGCGAGTTGTCACAAAAAGATTCATGGGCTTGATGTCCCGGTGGACGATTCCCTTCTGATGTGCAGCTTCCAAGCCTTCAGCGATCTGAATGCTGACGTCGAGCACTTCCGCCAACCCTAGAGTTCGCTCCGATAGCCACTGCTTCAGTGTTTTGCCCTCCAGATACTCCATCGCGAGGAAGGACCGCGCCTGGTCGTTTCCGATTTCATACACCGTGCAAATGTTGGGATGATTCAAAGCCGAGGCCGCTCTGGCTTCT
>DASVWZ010000218.1:0-5604 GCA_036392935.1 Terriglobales bacterium
GTCGTATCTAACACATTTTTCGACCCAAGGATTCACCACATGCTCCCAAAGCTCAATCGTCATCTGGCATTTCTGCTGGCTCTCTTCGCCAGCGTTTCCGCTGCCCAAACTTCCTATAACCTCGGCAGCGTTCCCAGCGGCCAGCCCTCGACCGAAACCAGCCATCTCACCCTCCGCGATGCCATCAATATGGCCGTCCGCTATAACCTCGGACAGATCGAAAGCGGCGAAAACGCCCGCATCGCCCGCGGACAACGCATGGTCGCCCTCAGTGCGCTCCTGCCGCAAATCAGCGCCAGCGGCGGCGAAACCGTCGAGCAGTTCAGCCTCGCCACTCTCGGCATTAAGTCGCCGGTTTTCCCCAAAGTCATCGGCCCGTTCTCATATTCAAACGCTCAGGCAAATGCCAGTTGGACCCTCTTCAGCTTCGAATCCATCCAGCATTTCCGTTCCGCCCGCACCGCCGAGCAGGCCGCCCAACTCAACTATCAGGACACGCTCGACGTCATCACCCTCCTCGTCGGCAACGCCTATCTCCAGGTCATCGCCGCCAACTCCCGCGTCGAATCGCAGGAAGCCCAGGTCAAAGCCGCGCAGGCCATCTACGATCAGGCCGTCGATCAACTGCAAAGCGGCACCAGCCCCAAAATCGATGTCACCCGCAGCGGCGTGCAGCTTCACACCGAGCAGTACAACCTCAGCATCGACAATAATAATTACGACATCGCCAAACTCAACTTGTCCCGCGCCATCGGATTGCCCCTCGGCCAATCGTTCGATCTCGCCGATAAACTTCCCTACGCCGATCTCAACCCGCAAACCGTCGACGACGCTCTTGCCTCCGCCTACAAAACTCGCAGCGACTTCCGCGCCGCCCTCAACACCGAAAAAGCCGCCGAGCAGCAGCTTTCATCCGTCCGCGGAGAGCGTTATCCCGTCCTCGCCACCAACGGCGACTACGGCGTCGAAGGCACCACCTTCGCCCACTCCCACGGCGCCTTCACCGTGCAGACCGGCATCAGCGTTCCCATCTTCACCAGCGGACGCATCAAGGGCGACATCACCGAGGCCGAGGCCAACATGCGGCAGCGCAAAGCCGAAGCCGAAAATCTTCGCGGCCAGGTCGATTACGACGTCCGCACTGCTTTCCTGAACCTGCAGGCCGCCAAAGAACAGGTCGCTGTCGCCACCCAAAACATCGATCTCGCCAACGAAAATCTTTCGCGCTCGCAGGAGCGCTTCGCCGCCGGCGTCACCGATAGCGTCGAAGTCGTGCAGGCCCAGCAGTCTCTCGCCAGCGCCAACGATCAGTACATCAGCAGCCTGTACAGCCACAACCTGGCGAAATTGCAGATGGCCCGCGCCGTCGGCGTCGCCCGCAGCAATTACACTCAGTACCTGTCCGTGCAGTGAGGATCGCAGCGTGTGTGTGAGAACCGATTACAGACTTTCATTGGAGCACCCAATTCGGGAGGGCACGACTTTAGTCGTGCCGCGAACAGTAGAGCACCCAATTCGGGAGGGCACGACTTTAGTCGTGCCGCCAATGCCGCTCTACCGACCGGCTTTAGCCGCTGAGGTAAATTCTTGGGATGTGCAAAGACGCAAATAACAAATAAGATTTAGCACCACGAGAAACCACTATGACCGACCAAACCACTGTTGACGAACACCAGCCCGCTCCCGGCTCGCCGTCCTCCGGCGATGTCTCGCCCCGACGGCCCGAACTGCTGCGTCATCCCAACCCCAACTTCAAACGCACGCTCATCATCGTCATCGCCATCGTCGTCGTCGTCGGCGGTCTGTTCTTCTGGCGCTATCTTTCCAGCTATGAAGACACCGATGACGCGCAGGTCGACGTTCACCTCTACCCCGTCAGCGCCCGCATCTCCGGCTACGTCATCGCCGTCAACGTCGGAGACAATCAGTGGGTCGAGGCCGGCGCCGATCTCGTCGATATCGACCCTCACGACTACCAGGTCGCCGTCGACAAAGCCAAGGCCGACCTCGCCAACGCCGAAGCCACCGCCAAAGCTCTCAACATCACCGTCCCCGTCACCTCCGTAAACACCGCGAGCGTGCTGCGTTCCGCCAATTCTGACGTATCGAATTCGCGCGCCGGAATCGCCTCCGCCGAGCAGCAACTCGCCGCCGCCCAGGCCCAGGTCGAGGAAGCCAAGGCTAACGACGTCAAAGCTCAGGACGATCTCGTCCGCTACAAGCGCCTCGTCGAAAAACAAAATGTCTCTGAGCAGACTTACGATCAGGCGCTCGCCGCCGCCAAAGGCAGCACCGCCGCCGTCGCTGCTGCCGAAGCCAATCAGGCCGCCGCACAGCAGGCTGTACAGCAGGCTCACGATCGACTAGCTCAATCCGAAGCCAATCAGCGCTACGCCGAAACCGGGCCCCAACAGGTCGAATCCACCAAAGCTCGCGCCGCCGCTGCCATCGCCGACGTCGAACAAAAGCGCGCCGAACTCAACCAGGCCGAACTCAATCTCAGTTACACCAAAATCGTCGCTCCCGTAAGCGGCGAAGTGAATAAAAATGTCGTCGTCGGCCTCAACGTCCAGCCCGGCCAGCAGCTTCTCACCATCGTTCCGCTCGAAGATGTCTGGATCACCGCCAACTTCAAGGAAACCGAGATCCGCCACATGAAGCCCGGCCAGCGCGTCGACATCGAAGTCGATTCCAACGGCCGCACCTACAAAGGCAAAGTCGACAGCATCGGAGGCGCAACCGGCCCGCTCTTCAGCGTTCTCCCGCCTGAAAACGCTACCGGCAACTACGTCAAGATCGTCCAGCGCGTGCCGGTAAAAATCGTTCTCGATCCCGGCGAGAACTCCGACCGCCAGCTTCGCCCCGGCATGAGCGTCGAACCGAAAGTGCATCTCGAATGAGTGAAGGCCCGCCAGCGCTCGCCGCACCCGACGCGCCCTGGGTGCCCAGGTACAACCCCTGGCTCATCGCCGTAGTGGTTGCCATGGCCGCCTTCATGGAGGTCCTCGATACCTCCATCGCCAACGTCGCTCTCCCTTACATCGGCGGCAATCTCGCCGCCAGCTACGATCAGAGCACCTGGGTCCTCACTTCCTATCTCGTCTCCAACGCCATCGTGCTCCCCATCAGCGGATGGCTCGCCGTCCACTTCGGCCGCAAACGCTTCTTCATGATGTGCCTCACCATCTTCACCCTCAGCTCTTTGCTCTGCGGCTTCGCTCCCAGTCTGCCCTTGCTGCTGTTCTTCCGCGTCCTGCAAGGCGTCGGCGGAGGCGGTCTGCAGCCCATGGCCCAGGCCATTCTCGCCGATACCTTCCCGCCTGAAAAACGCGGCCTCGCTTTCGCCCTCTACGGCATCACCGCCGTCATGGCTCCGACCATCGGCCCCACCCTCGGCGGTTGGATCACCTTCAACTACTCCTGGCGCTGGATCTTCTTCATCAATCTTCCCGTCGGAATTCTCGCCCTCTTGCTCGTCTACCGCCTCATCGAAGACCCTCCCTACCTGAGCCGCCTTCGCGCCGCCGCCGCCCGCCTCGACTACATCGGCATCAGCTTCCTCGCAATCGGCATCGGCGCCCTGCAGATTCTGCTCGATAAAGGCCAGGAAGACGACTGGTTCGGCTCCCGTTTCATCACGACTCTCGTCGTCATCTCGTCCGTCTGCCTTGTCTCGCTCGTCATCTGGGAGTGGTTCCGTAAGGATCCCATCGTCGACGTCCGCCTCTTCAAGAACGCCAACTTCGCCAGCGCCAACGTCATGATGTTCATCTTCGGCATCCTGCTTTTCGCCAGCCTCGTGCTGATGCCGCAATTCCTGCAGACCCTCCTCGGCTACACCGCCGAACTCGCCGGCATTGTTCTCTCCGGAGGCGGTGTCGTCTTGCTCATCGCCATGCCTATCGTCGGCCAGCTCACCACCAAAATTCAGGCCAAATACATCATCGCCTTCGGCTGGCTCTGCCTCGCTCTGTCCATGTATTGGTCCGCCTATCAGGTCGATCTGCTCATCAGCTTCCGCGCTGCCACCTGGATTCGTATCGCCCAGGTCGCCGGTATGGGCTTCCTCTTCGTGCCCATCACTCTGGTCGCCTACGTCGGCATCCCCGGAGAAAAAAGCAACTCCGTCGCCGGACTCATCAACTTCATGCGCAACATGGGATCGAGCGTCGGCACCTCCATGGTCACCACCATGATCGCCCGCCGCTCCCAGTACCATCAGACCATCCTGGTCAGCCACGCCTCGCCGCTCAATCCGGTTTTTCCCGGCGTCGTCAGCGGCACCGCTGGACAAGTCGCCCGCGCCGGCATGGATTCCTACGACGCCCTGCATCAGGCTTATGGCAGAATCTATGCGGAGCTTCAGGCGCAAGCCGCGACCCTGGCCTACATTGACGTTTACAAGGTGTTGGCCGTCGGCGCAGGCATCATGTTTGTCGTGTCATTCTTTTTGAAGAAGAATAACCCGCGCTCCGGAGGCAAAGTAATCGTGCACGAATAGCATCGTCCGGCAAGGTTTTACGGATGACTGATGACTGACGACTAAACGACTGACGGGAGAGCAAAGACATGATCCGCATCATCACCATCGAACGTGAATACGGTTGCGGCGGCGCTGCCATCGCCAAAAAGGTCGCCGACGAGCTCCGTTGGAAGCTCTGGGACCAGCTCTTCACCTCTGAAATCGCCCGCCTCGCCAACTGCTCCAAGTCGCAGGTCGAAATTCGCGAAGAACGCGTCGATCCTCTTTATTACCGCCTCTTCAAATCCATTCTGCTGGGTAGCTTCGAAGGCAGCATTAACCTTAACAACCTCAAAATGCTGGACGCCGACAGCATCCTTCGCATCACCCAGCAAGTTGTCGAAACCGCCGCCAAAGACGGCAACGCCGTCATCGTCGGGCGCGGCTCCCAGCAGGTTCTCCGCGATCGTGACGATACCCTCCGCATCTTTCTCTACGCGCCCAGCCAGGCCAAGATCGACCGCTTGAAAAGTGAAGGCATCGACGAGCGTCGTGCCAAAGAACTCGTCGAAACCATCGATAAAGATCGCGGCCACTTCGTCGAAAAATATTTCAACATCAAATGGCCCGACCGCTCCACCTATCACGCCATGCTCAACACCACCACCGGCGAGGACGCCACCGTCCGCATGATCCTCGACCTCAAATCCGCCCTCGACCCCGTCCCCGCCCACTAGACACGCCGGGCGCCCCACTCATTCGCGTTTTCTGCGAATGAGTGGGATATCGACTTTCACTCTCAGCATCGTCATCCTCAGAGAAGTTAGTCGTCCACGAAGCGGACGAACAACGCGGCCGGAGAGCCTGCCCTGAGCGAGCGAGGAGCCGAAGTGACGACGCGACCGAACGGGGACCTTGCGTTTTTCGCTCGAGGTTGGACAAGCATCGCGCTCGCCCCATTACCGCCCTGTGCGAAGCGTCGGGACTCATGAACCTACTTCGACCACTGTCATCCCATCCGTCGCGCCTTTGCGAACGGCGCACGACCAACGACGTACGACGGTTTTACTAACGACTGACGACTGACGACTGATGACTGCCTTCAGCACCGTTCCAACACCCTAAAACGAATCGTGCCGCGG
>DASVWZ010000219.1:0-5506 GCA_036392935.1 Terriglobales bacterium
TTCGCGTATTTCGCAACTCCGGCGATCGCCGCTATTGCCGGACTCATCACTCTTTTCTTCCACGGCTGGCTCATGGTAAGCGGCAATTTTTCTTTCCTGGGGTTGCTCACTATGGTGCTAGCAACATCAACGCTGAACGACAAGCTGCTCAGCAAGATCTTGCGTCTGGCGCCTCGAACCCCCCTTCAGTTTCCTCGATACTTTCAGTATACCGTTCTCGCGCTTGCCGCCGTCGTCGGTTATTTGAGTATCCGCCCCGTGCAAAACCTCATCTCGCCCTCTCAGGCCATGAACACCTCCTACGACTCTCTCCATCTCGTGAATTCTTACGGGGCCTTCGGAACCATCACGCGTCCGAGATACGAGGTAATCGTCGAAGGAACGGATGAGCCAGCAATCACTCCGCAAACGCTATGGCGGGAATATGAGTTCAGGGGCAAGCCCGCGACAGCGCTCTGATGAATTGACCCGATGAATTGACCCTCCTTTTGCTCGGATTACATTGCTCTGTTCGTTCACAGCAGGTGGAGGAGGATTTTTTCTCTCCAAGTAGGGCGTTTTCGGTTTTGGAAGAGATGCGAGATTAGGCGAAGGGGAGTGACAGCGGGATTTGAGGATGGGATCGAAGCACGTCGTTCCAATCGTGTAGGCCGGGGCGGAGGCGCCGGACCGCGGGGTAGAGAGCCATCATCTGCCGAGCCAGGTCCTCCCCGGTGTCATCAGCATCGAAGCCGCAGTAGACGAGATGGCCGCAGGCCAGGAGTGCGGGAAGCCAGCGTGGGTTGGGGCGGGCTCCCGCGGTGGAGATGACCCGACAAGCGGGATACAGCGGAAAGCAGCTGATGGCATCGATGGCCGATTCGCACAGGACGATGGTGGTGGCCCCGGGCGGGTGCAAGGAGAAGTAGCCGTGATTCTTCCGGGAGCCTGGCGCCAGGCCCAGCCAGCGCACCGCTCCGGTGCCGCGCAGTTCGGCGCCCACGGGCTGGTTGTCTTTGCCGCGCAACAGGAAGACGGCATTGGCACGGCTATCGGCATAGAGTTGTCCGGCTTCCACAAGGGATTGAATTAGAGACCCGGGGATGGCGCGCTGCTGGAGGTAACGCGTCACGGCAGGGAGGTGGTGGGGATCGGGCGGCGGTAAAGATAAACGGCGCGGCGACGAGGGGGCCGGTGGAGCCTGAGGCGGGATCGCAAACGGCTGCTCGAGCCAGCGAACCGCAGCGGGGAAGGCCAGGTGGTTTAAGTGCATGGCTAGATCGATGGCGCCTCCACCACCCTGGCTGCGGTGCCAGTTCATGAATTTCGTGCCGGTGATGGAGAGGGGCCCTTCGGAGGTGTGCCATTTCGCTTTATCGTAACGATCGGGCCGGGCTCCGCAGGCCTGCAGCACGGCCGTGAGGGGAATCCTGCGGAGGGGGTCGAATCGATCGCGCATCGGCTTAGGACACTTCCGCCAGTTTCGGACGAATGCTGACGCAGTTTTTCATGTTGATGACGTGGCTGTTCTCGGTGAGGCGGTCGATCAAGGCGGCCGTCAGGTGATCGTTCTTCAGGAACGAACGCCATTCGCTGAAGCCCAAGTTGGAAGTAATCAGCGTGGGTTTTCTGCGGTGCCGCTGGTGCAAGAGGGTAAAGAACAAGCCCACCTGCACAGGTTCGACCTCGACGTATCCGATTTCGTCCACGAGCAAAAGTTCGTAGGAGAAATAGCGTTTCAGCACTTTCTCTTCCGAGTGATCGGCGACCGCGTGAAACAGCTCCTTCACCAGATCGGGAAAGGTGACGAAGCGGCCCGTGTGGCCCCGCTCGATGGCCTGGATCAGGAAGCCCGTCGCTAGTCCCGACTTGCCCACGCCGGCTGGGCCGACCCAAATAATATTTTGTTTCTTGTCCAGGAAATCGAAGGCATCGTAGAGAGACAGGATTTTTTTCTTGTCGAGCTTGGGCTGCCGCTGGAAGGGAAAGGTTTCCATCAGCAACGGCTCGGGAATCTGCGCGTGAGCTAGCCGCAGCTTGCGGCTATTCTCCTCATGGATCTTGGCTTCTTCGTCCACCACATGCCGCAGCAGCCGCACATGCGAAAACTCTTTCTGCTCCGCCAGGGCCAGATACTCGTCCCAATGAGCCAACAGACCCCTGAACCGCAGAGACTTCAATTTCTTGCGCAACTCCTCATCCATCGTTTTCTTCTTCCTCCTCCCCCGCTTCTTCCAGCATCTGGTCGTAGGCGGAAAAATCCGGCGCATCGGTGAGACGACCTTCCTGGTAGGCCTCGCGCGCTCGGAAACTCTCATCCACTTCGGCGCTCGGCAGCAGAATCTCGCCCTGGCGGAGCGCGAGGCGCGCGATGCGCTCGAACGTTCCCAGGTCGCTGATCTCATAGCGCCGCGCACGCTCCACCACGGAGACGAACAGCGCCGGAGTCAGACGTTCGGCCCAGACAAAAAGCTCGCGTACAAAGCGGTGTCGCTCGTTCCCGCTGCGCGACGGCAGGACGAAATCCAGATAGTTCTCCACCGTGGACGAGATGGCGCGCAGCCGCTTTTCCTCCTCTTCCGTAGGCTTCCGGCGATGCTTCGGCTGGCGCACGGGCTTGGTGGGCATTCCCTCCGGACTGAACAACTGGTTCTTCACTCCGTCAGCCGGCAAGACATACTCCGCCACGCACTCGCGGTTTCGATAGATCTGCAAGCGGTCGCTGTATTCCAGCACTTTGACCTGCCGGCTCTGACTCGCTGGTGGGGGCGGCGTCCAGTAGTAGTTGCCGTCGAAAGGCACATAGCCGTACTGGTCGGTCTTCCGATCATGGTGTAAGTAGGGAGCGGGAAGGTGGGCGGGCAGGGCGACCAGCTTGGCGCGTTCTTGCTCGAAGGCTTGCGCGGGAATCAGGCCGCTTTTGGCCACCGGGCGATGTTCCAGGCGCACCGTGGCCCACTCCAAGGCTTGCCGATTCAGGTCTTCCAGGCTGGAAAAGTGGCGCCCGGGGAAGAAGTTCGTCTCCACCGTCCAAAAGCTGCGTTCCTCGCCAGCCTTGCGGTTGGCATGCCCCTTTTCATGACACACGAAGCGGAAGCCGTGCTCGGCGGCGAAGGCCGCCATCTCCGGCGCGATCACCGCATTCCGGCCGGTGCCCCTCAGGCGGGCCAGGTTGGTGTTGTCGATGATGCAGACTCGTGCGGCGTAACCCCAAAACATCAGGGCCGTGTGCAGGAAGCATTTCATGCGGAAACGGTTGAACACCCGGAAAAACTGCAAGTAGCGCCGCTTCGAGTAACGCAAGTAGAGCAGGCTGGCAATCACGTGCGTCTGTGTGTCGCCCAGGCGGATCGCATTGGGGCTGGTATCGTGCTGCATCTCGGCACCGGGTTCATCGGGCACGCGATCGCAGCGGCTGGGTTGCTCTTTGCTCAAGCCCATCTCGCGCAGCAGGCGCGTCAAAGTCGAGTAGGCAACTTGGATGCCTTCTTCTTCGACCAGCTTCTCGTGCACGCGCTGCACCCAGCCGTCGCATTCCCCATACAATCGCTCGAGCAGCTCGGTATCAATGCGGACCTTGCGCTTGCGGACCTGGGCCGGCATCTCCCCCTTTTGCTCCAGGATCGTCCGCACCGTGTTGCGGCTCAGATGCAGTCGGCGAACGATCTCGTTTATGCTCATGCCCTCCTGGTGCAGCAGAAACACCGCTTTGCGCTTGCCCGCTTCGATCATGGAGTTTCCTCACACTGTCGGAAAAAGCTCGTGTTAGGCTCAGGATCCCGGCGGTCAACAGATTCGCCTGGGCGTGAAAGGCCGGAGTTTTCAGCTGCCGGTCCTCGCTCTTGCCCATCACCCGCCGCATGTACTTCCCGGTGACTTCCAAATCGTTCAGCAGCACCCGTTCAAACTCGTTGCATCCATCCGGATCCTCGGGCACCTGCCGCAGCGCCTCCAAGACCAGCCCCGGATGCCCTTCCCGAATCGCTTGGCGGAACGAAGCGGGCCCCCGAAAATAGCCGTGGGCCAGTTGTTCAATCTCTCGCACGCTAAGCTTCTTGCCGCTCAAGGCCACCACGAACTCCTCGACCCCCTGCTTGCTGGCCCCGTTCATGCGCCTGAACTGGCGCAGCGCGTACATGTAGGGATAGACCGGAAAAGCGCCGCTGAAGATCTTCTCCCGCACCCGTGGGCTCATCTCCGCGATCAGCCCCAGCCGCATGCTCACCCAAGACTTGCTCCGCGATAACCGTTCGGCCAGCTCGGCCACGCTGCTCGACTCGAGCTTGCGCAGTTGGTCGAGGAAGGCCGCCTGCTCGAGAATGCTCAGCGAGTGGTCATTCGACACGCGCAGAAGATTCAGAATGGCCGTGCCTTCCTCTTCTCCCAACGAGGTGTAGGGCGCCAGGCCCATCCCCAGCTTCCTCGCGCAGCGATAGCGTTTGAACCCGTTCAGCAAAATGCTCTGCGGCGCGCGGTCCACGCCCTGCAAAGGCTCTTCGATTCCGCGCTCGGCAATCGCCGCCAACAAGCGCGCCTCCGCCGCCGGGTTCTTCATCCGGTAGCTCTCGTACCTCAAATCCAAGGCGGCCAGCTCGATTTCGCGTTCCATTGCGCTTCTAGGAACTGTTGTTCCGGAGGTAGTGCAGAACGTAATCGATCCGGCGACGGCGCACCATGCGGTGTTGTCTCACCGCCCGTGCCAACATCTCCCGAATTTCCTCCTCGCTCACCCGACGAGCCTCGATCAGACTGACCACCGTGGCCAGATAGCGGACGAGGTCGGAATCGAAGGTCCTCATCCCCTTCCGTTCCCCCACCAGGTCGGCCGGCTTTTTCTGGCCGCGCCTGCCGTTTTGCAGTTTTTTCTTCTCTTTGCCTTCCGCGGTGCGGTAGTAGGCCACGCTGCGCCGGGTGGAGCTTTGCCGGCGGTGCGCCGCTCGGCACCCAAACGGACAGCGCAGATCCTGGCGGCCCACGTTCCGGGGATGGGTCAGGAAGAAGATTCGACACTCACGGCAACGGCACAGACAGGGCCGCAGATGAGGGTGAGTACGGAGGACCGAGCGCAGCTCGACGTAATACGGACCGACCAGAACGCGGACGCCCTCGCGGCGATACCAATTCGGGCCGCTCTGAAACTGCTCCTGGATTTTGAGAACTAAAAACCCAGGTTTTGGCTTAAGATAGAGATCTCTTTAAATACCATCCTTGTCCTACCCGATCGACTTGGCTGTTGAGAGGGTAGGCAAGGATTTTTTTTCGCGCAACGCCTCGCCCGCGCTACCGCTTCACCTCGCCATTTTCAGACGAGGACGCCCTTCTACCCGGAAGGGAACCACCCCCATCCGAGAGCAAGTTGCGCTCAAAAACGTTTGCGGTGAAAGGTCTGGCAAGTCAGTTTATCTGAGAGGAGGGTCGGTCAATTTTGGTGAGCGCTATAGACAAGCGCCTTTCGCCGTAGGGGGTTCGCGCCAGATCGCGGGATGAAGCTTGGGGCGGAGCCAGGCGTCTGGCAATCCCAACGGGG
>DASVWZ010000220.1:0-64318 GCA_036392935.1 Terriglobales bacterium
TGACTCAATCGCTCAATCACCCAATCGCTCAATCGCTCAATCACTCAATCGCTCAATCCTCAATCGCTCAATCCTCAATCGCCCAACGGCCCCTACCTCTGCCTTCTGCCTTCTCACTTCTTACTTTTTTTCACCCTATACTTATAGAATACCAACTTGCAGGGGGTAAACATGACACCACCGCCGACTTTATATTTCCCACGCTTTCATCAAGTTGCGCGAAAATCGCCCTTCCGCAGGGCTTGACAAGGTTTTCCGTAATTCACGCGCTCCCCCGGAATCCGCGCGCCACCCGCCTTGTTTGGCCTCACTTCCGCCTTCCACCTTCTCACTTCTGCGTTGTTTTTAACTTCTGCCTTCTCACTTCTGCCTTGATTTAAACCTTCTGCCTTGTCACTTCTCACTTCTGCGTTGTTTTAACTTCTGCCTTCTCACTTCTAACTTCTGCCTTGTTCTCCGACTTCTGCCTTCCCCTAACTCCTTTATTATCAAGATTTTGACCTCTAACTACCTTTATAATCAACAACTTACAAAATATCCCCTCATCGCGATCCTTTAGAATCAGTATCTTACAGCCACTTTCACACCACCCCCAACCGCCATGCTATAGTCCAAACTTCCAACGTGAGCGACCGCAAACTCTATCCTCGAACCGCGCTGGTCCTGCTCACCACGCTCAATCTTCTCAACTACATCGACCGTTCCATCCTCTTCGCCGTGCAACCGCTGGTGCAATCCGAGTTTCATCTCTCCAAGACCGAACTCGGATACCTCACCACTGCCTTCATGGGCTTTTACATGATCGCCGCGCCCTTCACCGGACCGCTCGCCGACCGTTATTCGCGCAAGCGCATGATCATTTGGGGCGCAATTTTCTGGAGCGCCCTCACCCTGCTCACCGCCGTCACCAAAACCTACTGGGAACTCCTTGTCCGTCACACACTTGTCGGCATCGGCGAAGCCACCTTCGTGACCATCGCTCCCACCTTCGTCGCCGATCTTTTTCCTCAACGCCTGCGCGGACGCGTCTTCGGAATTTTTTATCTCGCCATTCCCGTCGGAACCGCCGCAGGTTATTTGCTTGGCGGACATCTCGGCCCCACGCACGGTTGGCGTTTTCCCTTCTACATCGCTGCCGCGCCCGGATTTCTGCTCGCCATCGCGCTGAACTTTGTTCCCGAACCCGAGCGCGGGCAGTTCGACACACAAAAAGAAACCCCAGCTCGCGGAACCCTCGCCGGACTCGCGCAAAATCCCGCTTTTTGGACCGCAACTCTCGGCATGGCTGCGATGACTTTCGCTCTCGGCGGCATTCAGGTCTGGATGCCAACATTCCTCTCTGAAGCCCGTGGTTACTCGCTCGAACACGCCAACACCATGTTCGGAGCCATCGTGGTTGTCGATGGCATCGTCGCCTCGCTCGCTGGTGGATGGCTTGCCGACTATCTTCTTCCCCGCATGAAAAGCGCCTATTACTTCACCTCGGCAATCAGCATGGCTCTTGGCGTTCCCTTCATGTTCATCGCGCTCTTTTCCCGCGGATCGGCCATGCTTCCCGGCATCGCCATCTCCGCATTTCTATTGCTTTTCAATACTTCCCCGCTCAACGCCGCCGTGGTCAACTCGGTTGGCGCGCACATCCGCGCTACTGCCATCGCCGCCAACATCTTTATGATTCATCTCCTCGGCGACGTGCCCTCGCCTACCATGATGGGCTGGGTCGCTGACCATCATTCGCTCGAAGCCGCATTCTTCCTGCCGATTGTCGCCATGGTCGTCTCCGCCGGAATCCTTTTCTATGGCATGAAGTTCGCACCTGATATCGCCGACGCCAAACCCGCCCAGGCCCATCATTGATGATGAGCTATGTTTACCTGATCCTTGACTGGTTTCTCGGCCTCGCGTGGTTCTCGCGCCTGGTCGCAGCCGCCTTCGGCATGAGAAAGCTGGCCAATCTCGCCGATCCGCAGTGGGCCGAAAAGCCTGCCGCCGGAAGAGTCAGTATCATCGTCCCCGCCCGCAATGAAGAAGACCACATCGAGCAGACGCTGGTTCAACTTCTCGCGCTCGATTATCCCGATTACGAAATCATCGCGGTCAACGACCGCTCCACCGATCGCACCGGCGAGGTTATGGACCGCGTCGCCGCCATGCCCGCAGCCCGCGCTCGCCTGAAGGTCATCCACATCGACGCACTTCCCGCCGGATGGATGGGCAAAGCCCACGCCATGTGGACCGCTGCCAACTCCGCCACTGGCGAGTGGCTACTCTTCACCGATGCCGATGTTTTATTCAAAAAAGACTCGCTTCGCCGCGCCGTGGCCTATTCCGAAGCCGAGCGTGCCGACCACTTTGTTCTGTTTCCGCGCATGATCATGAAAGCCGCAGGCGAGCGCATGATGATTGCTTTTTTCCAGACGCTTTTCGTCTTCGGCCATCGTCCCTGGCGCGTCGCCGACCCCAAAGCCAAAGACCACATGGGAGTCGGCGCCTTCAACCTCGTTCGTCGTCCGGTCTATGAAGCCATCGGAACCTATCGTGCCCTGCGCATGGAAGTCCTCGACGATATGAAACTCGGCAAGGTCGTCAAAAACACGGGATTCCGCCAGCGTAACGCCTTCGGCGACGACCTCATCTCGATTCGCTGGGCGCACGGCGCGATGGGCGTGGTCAACAATCTGACCAAGAATTTCTTCGCCATCGTTTCGTTTCAGTGGTGGCGCGCGGTGGCGTCTTTCATTGCGTTGGGATTTCTCAATCTCGGTCCATTCCTCGGCGTCTGGCTCGCCCACGGCTGGGCGCGCACCGGATACGAACTGGCGCTGCTGTCAATGTTCCTCATCTACCTCGGCATGTCGTGGAATTCCAGCATCCCGCCGTATTACTTCGTGCTTCATCCAATTTCTACGGCGCTGTTCATGTATACGCTCGCCCGCTCGATGGCCCTGACCCTCGGCCAACGCGGCATCATCTGGCGCGGAACGTTCTATCCGCTGGAAGAGTTGAAAAAGGGGATGGTGTAAAGGCAATCGTCAGCTCTGAAACTTAATCCGCGGTTGAACCGTAGCTATCCCGCAGGAGGCTGACATGCATGACACCAAGGAACGGTTGTCTCTACTGTGGATCTTCGCGCTATTGAACTACTTGTACGCAGACGTTATTGCCCTGTGGGATATTGTTGGCTCGCTAAATGTAGCCGACGCCCCACATCTCCCACCGTGGGCTCTGCCGGCTTCAGCGGTCTTGATGGAAATACCCATTGCCATGATTGTGGCGTCTCGCTTGCTTCCGTTTCGAGCGAACCGGCTGGCGAATATCATCGCGGGTACCATTCTGACCCTGGTAAACGCTGCCCTGACCTACGTTCCGCCGTTTTTCGGCGCCCGGACGCCCGCTCTTCCAGAGTACTTGTTCTTCGCAACCATCGAAACTGTGGCCACCTCGTACATCGTCTGGCAGGCCTGGAATTGGTCAGAGGTTAAAACGGCAGTCAGTACGGAGCTGGTCGTCGGCCAACCCGAAGTTGGGATCGCTTCTTCTTAGCTAGCGGATTGCTCAAAAATGCACCTGAACAATCCACGCTTTGAAAGCACCGTGCCGACCGCGAACGCCGATGAGCGTAGGTGCTATTCGCGCCGACTGAGGATAGAATCGTCGCCAGGTGTCGGCTTGATCTGTCTTAATTACAGAGTTGCACTATTCGCGGTTCTCGTTTTTTCCTTCGTGCTGTGCCCGCAAGGTGTGCGCGCGTCAGACGAATGCTCTCGAATCGCGCAGATGCAGGTTTATTCAAACGCATTTATCCAAAAAGAGACAGCAGACGTCCTTGGGTACGAATTGGCCATCAATCGTCACCGCGATTCTACCGTCGATGCGTTCTTTTACGTGTACGAGGGAGCACCGAACAACGAGGGTATCCCTCTGTCCGGTCGCATCTCAGGCAATGATTTGAGTGTGCAGGGCAACTGGGTAGAACATCTGATCGAATATCCGTCGAAGAAGCAGATTGTCCAAACGCATTTCGTCGAACTAGACGGCGCGCTGGACTCCCATTCGTTCCGAGGCAAGGTGACCATAGAAGGCATGGAGAAACGCGACTCGGTGTCGCTGAAGCGCGTCAAGAGCATTTGGTTGTGCGGCAAATAGACCCTTTATCCAATATGAAAAAAGAACGCCTGACCCAGATCGTTCTGGTGATCGTGGGACTGCTCTATCTGGTCCCTGGTTATTTTCTATATACCGACCTGCGCCATTCCAGCTGGCTTTTGGAGCAGAACAACAACGAATGCGAGCCCATGTTTCTCAGCTTCTTTATTCCGGTCGGGATCTTCCTGATCATGGCCTCCAGAAGACCCTCCGAGCATCGCTCCATGATCGCTCTGGCAGCCTGGTGGAGCATTTCCCACGCGACGGTGATGGCGATTCAATCTGTGCAATCCTGGATGCACGGCGTCCACCGGAACTTTACTGACGTGATTTTATTCCTTGCCATGGGAGTCGTTTTGTTAGCGCTTCTGCCGGAAAAACGAGAGACAGCCGCGCCAGTGGTTGCGTGAACGAACACAGAAATCCCGGGCTCTACTTAGGCACCTATCTCTTCGCGTCGGTCGCCCGCCTTTTACTAACGACTAATGACTAACTACTGATGACTGGCGGTCAAACTCGTCTTTCATGCCCTGCCACTTTTCTTTTGCCTTGGCCAGAATCGCCTGATACTCCGGTTCGTTCCGCAGGCTCTCGTAGTTTTTATCGCGCGTGAACCACGGATAGTTCGTGTTTCCCAGTTCCACCGTGCGCTTGAAGAATGCAATCGCCTTGTCGCGCTCGCCGAGCAGAGCATGGATGCCGCCGATCCAGTACAGCGAATCACCGTCGATCAGATCCTGTGGCCGGTACTTCAGTACCTGCGGATCGATCTTCTCCCGCTGGCCGCGCGCCGCGTACACAAATCCGGCCGCAATCACCGGTACTTCATCGCCGGTTTTCGGCATCAGCGCAACCGCGCGATCCACCGCAGTCTGCGCCTCATCCAGCTTGCCTGACTCGTACAGTACCCATCCGAAATAACCCTGCGCTTTGTAATGGTCCGGATTCTCCGTCACCAGTTTGCGCATCTCCTGCTCCGCTTCGTCGGTGCGGCCCATGTACATCAGCATGCGGGCTTGCATCCAGCGCGGTTGCAAAAGTGTCGGGTTCAGCTCTCGAAGATGCCGGTAGGCCCCTTCCGCCAGATCGTTCAATCCCGCATAATTTGCCGCGTATCCATAGTTCTGCCATGCGGTTTCGTTGTTCGGCGCCGCTTTTACCGCTTGCTGTCCGGCGCGTATTGCCTCCTGCTGGCGCCCCGCTTCTGCATAAGCGCCGGCCAACGCGATCACGCCTTCGACTGACTGTGGATTGATCTCCAACGCCTTCTGCGCCGCCGCGATTCCCTGCTTCAGATTTTCTTCCGCATTCGGCAGAGCGTTCGCCGCCTGCAACATATAGAGGTTGCCCAGCAGCGCGTAAGCATCGGTGAATTTGGGATCGAGCGCAATGGCGCGGTGCAGCAGGTCGCGCCCTTGTTCCAGGCTGTCCACCTGCGCGTGCACAAGATATTCGTTCTGATAGTACCGCGCCTGCAAGTAGTCGTTATACGCATCGACGTTGGTCGTCGCCGGCTGCATCATCGACTTGTGTTCGTTCGGCGACACCTGCACTTGTAAGCCGTCGACGACTTTCGTCGCGATTTCATCTTCGAATGTCAGAATGTCAGCGTTGTGCAAGTCATAGCGTTGCGACCACTTCGCGGTCCCTGTCTTGCCGTCGATCAACTGCACCGTGACCCGGGTAATCCCCGCCGCCCGTTGATACGTGCCTTCCAGCACGCTATCCACGACCAGTTCCTTCGCGACTGCAGTGGGATCGCCTGGCTCTTTGGTGTACTTCAGCACGCACGCCGTCGGACGAACGGCCAGATTCTTCAACGAAGCCAACCGGCTGATGATCGCGTCGGTGATGCCAATCGCCCAACTGTCGCTGGTTTCAGCCGATATGTCGCGGAACGGCAGCACTGCCATGGTCTGCACCGCTGCGGTGGCCGGAGTCGCCGGCGTCTGTGGTGGAACGGGTGCAGAAGATGAATGCTCACCGGATCTATACAGACGGAATCCGGCGACGCCGAGAAGCGCGATCAGCAAAGCCGCTGCAGCCCAGCCGAGTGGCTTTTTACTCTTAATCGGAACTTCCTGCACCGCCGTCAGCCGCTGCGACTCGGTATCTCGCTTCAACCGCTTGAGATCGGCCTTGAGATCGTTGGCCGATTGATAGCGCACATCGCGCTCTTTTTCCAGGGCTTTGTGAATCACATCTTCGAGCTTCGTGGGGAGATCGGCATTCAGCCGGACGGGCGCAATTGGGGCTTTATGGACGATCGAATCGAAGATCGCCCCTGAGCTTTCGCCGCGAAAGGGCAGCGTGCCCGTCGACATTTCATACAGCACCACGCCAAACGAAAAGAGATCCGTCCGCGCATCCAGATCCTTGCCCAGCACCTGCTCCGGCGACATATACGCGACCGTCCCCATGGTGCTGCCCGGACTGGTCAAATGCTCGTCCGCCACTATCGACGCCGTCATCTCCACGCTGCCCGCTTCCGGCGTGCGTGCATTCACTTTGGCGAGGCCGAAGTCCAGAATCTTGGCGTGTCCGCGCTTGGTCACAAAAATATTTGCCGGCTTAATATCGCGATGCACAATGCCTTCCGCGTGAGCCGCATCCAGCGCGTCGGCAACTTCAATCCCGATGTCGAGCACCCGCTCCAGTTCCATGGGACGGTTGGCGATCAAATGCTTCAGCGTCACCCCGTCCAGATACTCCATCACAATGAACGTTTGCCCATCGGCTTCGTCGATCTCATGGACTGTGCAGATATTGGGATGGTTGAGCGCCGACGCGGCCTTGGCTTCCCGCTGGAATCGGCTCAGGGCCTGCGCATCCTTAGATACATCCTCTGGCAGGAACTTCAGTGCTACAAAACGCCCAAGCTTCAGGTCTTCGGCCTTATAGACCACACCCATCCCGCCACCGCCAATCCTTTCGACGATGCGGTAATGCGAAATGGTCTGGCCGATCATGATCTTTAGATTCCCCGTTGGTACGCTCAGTCGCAATGGTAGGGAGCGCGGCGAGGAGTGTCAACGCAGCGGGCTATCCGGGAGCCTGCGGCCTCGTTTAGTACATGCCCAACAGTGCACGCCGGTCAACGCCAGGACCCCTAAAGTCCATACGCAGCAGACCGATAGATGGGGACATGTCCACAACAACACCGTCTCTTCGCCCTTGCGGTCTGCGCTTGGCTGGCATGGCCGTTTGTGTGGTTTCACTGCTGCTGACCTTCGTTCCCCTCGCGATCGCCACCAACGCAAGCCCAACCGTCACCTTTCTTGGCGTACCCAGCGCCATCGGCACTGGTGGAACCTTTTATAACCCGATGGGCATCGCCGTCGACGCCTTCGGAGACGTGTTTGTGGTCGACAAGACCACGCACCAGGTCAGCGAATTGATGGCAAACCCCAATGGCGTACTTCCCGCATCGCCAACGATACAAACCATTTTTGCCAGCCTGGGAGGCGACGACGACGACTATCAGGCCAATTTTCCTAGAAGCATGGTCATTGACCCGTTGGGCGACCTGTTCATCTCGGACGCAAGTGGCCTGTGGGAGATTACGTCGGCCAGCGGCTACACCGCGGCGATGAACGTCAGCAATGCGCAGTATTTCGGGCTGGCGATCGACGTCAACGGCAATCTTTTTGCTGCAGACAATGAGAATGGGAACATTGTCGAGTTTGCCGCCCCCAACTATTCCTCGGGGTCGAACGTCCTTACCGGACTAAGCTCGCCGATCGCGGTTGCGGTGGATGCGAACGACGATCTCTTCGTCAGCAATTCGTCGGGCTCAGCAATCGTAGAGTTTGTTAATTCCAACGGCACCTATGGAAGCGCAGTATCGCTCGCTACCTTGACCCTGGTGGACAACATGACCGTCGACGCCAGCGGCGATCTCATCGTTCCCGACCGCAGCCAGGGCGTGTTCATCTTTCCGGCCTTCACCAACTACACCAGCCATATAAACCTCGACAGTGCGGACACCAAAGTGAATGCGGTCGCAATGTCGCCCATGGGCAACATTGTTATGGGCTTCTCTGGGCCTTCAGCCAACGCCAACGGAGGCGTTGAGCAGCTCGCCATGATGCCAAGCATCGGCGATTCCAGCCTGGGAACCACCACAGCCGCCAGTCTCACACTGCCTTTCAAGGTTGCCAGCGGAATAACCATCAGCTCAATCAGCATGCTGACCTTGGGAGCAGCCAACCTCGATTTCAAAAATGACGGCAGTTCGACCTGCTCAAACACTTCTACCAATACCAGTTGCAACCTCGTCGTCGACTTTGTGCCCACCGCGCCGGGTTTGCGCCGTGGGGCTGTGGTCGTCACCTCGACAGACACCAGCAGCAATACCTACACCACCATGGTGCCGATCTATGCCATGTCGGATGCGCCGCAACAGGCCGTCCTGCCAGCGACCGAAAGTGTCCTGGCTGGCTCGACCGGCATCGCTCCCTTCCAGACCGCGATCGACGGTGCGGGAAATATTTACGAGGTTGAATACAACGGCAAGCATGTGTACAAGATTCCCCCGGGCGGAGGCGCGCCCACAACCATCGATCTGTCTTCGATAGCGCAGGAACTGGAAGGGATTGCGGTGGATGGCGCCGGCAATCTGTACGTCAGCGATTGGCAGGGACAACAGATTATCTCGGTCAGCGCAGCCGGAGGGCCGCCGATGGCGCTGCCGGTAAGCGGGGCGGTCCCAGGCATGCCAATGGGCCTGGCCATGGACATGGAAGGCAATCTCTACGTCGCAGACTGGACCAACCAGCAGGTAGAAAAGATCGCCATCGAGAACCCGGGAACACCGCTGGTGGCGGGTGTGGCCGCAGTGGTGCCGGTGTTCAACGCCCAACTCGGCAACGTCTGGTCGGTCGCGGTGGATGGCTTTGGGGACGTTTTCGCCGGAACCGACGGAGCGGGAGCATTCGTGATGCCTCCCGGAGGCTTCGCTTTCGGGCTGGGTGAGGACAATCTCGCGCCCTTTGGAGTGACCGAAGGCATCGCGACTGACGGATTCGGAAACCTCTACATTGCCGACTCCACCAACAACCTCATCGTCGAGGAGACGTTCAATTTCGACCGGGCGATCGCGCCTAAGATCGGCGTGAGTTTGCCTAACGGTGTCATGGTCGATCCCGCCGGCCGGATTTACATCAGCGACTACTACAACCAGCGCATCGTGGTCGAAGACCCGACGAAAATACCGCCGTCTGCGCCCTTCGCCAGCACGAACGCGGGGCAGGAAAGCGTTGACAGTCCGCAGGTGTTTTCATTGATCAACCTTGGCGATCAGAATCTGACCTTCGCCGGTATCACCTATCCCACGAACTTCCCTCAAGACCCGAGGGACGAAAATGGATGCTCTGTCGAAGCCGCGCTAACCGCAGGATCTGAGTGCGATTTCGCCATCGACTTCGATCCCACCACCAGCGGCAATCTCACCGGCGACGTGCAGTTTACCGACAACAACCTCAACGCCATCCCGGTCCGGCAGTCGATCCCGGTTTCAGGCACGGGAATCGCCAGCAACACAGTGACAACCTTGCAGATCACGCCCAACCCGGCCGCCACCGGGCAACCCGTCTACATCACAGCCACGGTATCGCCGGCGCCGGTCGGTGAAGGCGCGGAGGTTATTTTCTTAAGCGATGGAGTTTACGGGGGCGTCGGAGTGCTCACGTCGGGCCAAGCCGTCCTTGAGACCAATCCGCCGGCCGGCGCTTACACCATCAGCGCCGTGTTCGGAGGCAGCGAAGGGTATAACAGCTCAAGCTCAGCGGCGCAAACCTTGGTGGTCAATAATCAGGTTTCCACGTCGACAGCCATAACCTCGGTTTCACCGAGCGCGCCGATCGCGGGTCAGTCCGTCACCTTCACCGCAACCGTCGCTCCCGCGCCCACCGGACGCGTGCTGGGCACGGTGAACTTCTATAACGGCCAGACATTATTGGGAACTGCGCCCGTGGTTCCGTGGGGCACAGCTTCCATTACTGTGAGCGGACTGACTGCTGGAACCGTGAACCTGGCGGCGGTGTATTCCGGCACCTACTTGTTCGCGCCGTCGACCTCACTGAAACAGGATGTGGTCGTAAGTCCGGCGCCCACGCCGACTGCGATTACGCTGACCTCGGTCTCACCCAATCCGCCGACCGCTGGGCAATCAGCGACCTTCAGTGCAGTCGTCACGCCTGCGCCGGAAGCGCAAGTGCGAGGTACGGTCAGCTTCTATAACGGCTCCGCCCTGTTGGGGACCGCTGCAGTGAATGTGTCTGGCGCCGCCAGTCTCATGATTAGCGATCTGACCGCTGGAAATCTAAGCGTCACCGCGGTGTATTCCGGCACGGTGGGTTACGGGCAATCGACTTCATCGCCACAGGGTGTCGTGGTGAATCCGGAAACGGTCGCCACGGCCATTGCACTGACTTCGGTCTCGCCTGATCCGCCGGTCGCGGAGCAGTCGGCCACACTTACCGCAACCATCGCTCCTGCCCCGACCGGACAGTCGCTGGGAACGGTCAGCTTTTACAACGGATCGGCATTGCTGGGTACCACTGGCGTCGGCCCATCCGGAAATGCCATGTTAATCACCAGCACTCTGGCCGAAGGCACGATGAGTGTGACTGCCAAATACTCCGGCGCGCCGGGCTTTGCGCAATCAACCTCCTCCGCCAAGAGCGTGGTCGTAGGGCCGCCGCAGACGTCCACGACCATCTCGCTCACCGCATCGCCTAATCCGGTCTACGCCGGACAACCCCTGACTCTGACTGCGACCATCATTCCCGCGCCCAGCGGATCATTCCCCGGGACCGTGAATTATTACAAGGGGTCAGTTCTGCTGGGATCGGCGACCGTGAACTCCGCTGGTGTGGCGGCCTTCACCACGACCACGCTGCCGAGCGGCGACGACGACATCATCGCCACTTACTCGGGGAACTCGGGCTTTGCCTCGTCCAGCTCGGTGGCGGTTTCACAGACCATCAAAGCTGCCTATGGCGTCTCGGTCGGCAAGACCGAATACTCTGTAGCTTCAGGAGGCTCGCTGCAAATCAGCGTGAGCGTGCCGGCCATCGGCGGAAACTACAGCAGCGCCGTCACCATGTCAGCTTCCGGCCTGCCGGACGGCGCGACCGCAACCTTCAATCCTGCGAGCGTAACCCCTGGAACCAGCGGCGCTACCACGGTTCTGACCGTGAAGCTGGCCGCGAGCTCTGCGGCTGCGCTCACGGATGCGCCCAAAGACCGGCGCAGGCCGCAGCTGCCAGCTTTCGCCTTCGCTTTCGGGGCTATGTTCGGTGCCGTGTTGCTGCCGCTGGCACGGCCGCGCCGTTCGGGCAAGCCGATGCTTCGATCGATCTCCATCGCGGTGCTCTTGCTTGGCACCCTGTTCGTTGCCGGTTGCGGATCGAACGGCTCGTCAGCCTCGTCTTCCGGCGGCGGATCATCGAACCCGGTTCAATCTGGAAGCTACGCTCTAACCATCACCGGAACCAGCGGATCGCTGCATCCTTCAACCACAGTCACGCTGGCGGTGCAGTAATGGAGCTGAGGAATTCCTGTTCCTGCTCATCCCAGTCCGCGGGCCGCACAGAATCTGTTGCGGCCGCGGACACGGGTGGTCCAGACAGCGGCCGCGGCCAAGGCGGTTGGAATTTGCTCACCAGATTCCTGATGGATCTAGGCAGCTTTCCGCCATTAGTTGCGCCACCCAGCAACGCCCTAATTCACCGCCTCGGTCGGCACCGGGCACACGCAAAACGTAACCGCCACCAACCAATCCAAACATGAGGGATGCTTGCCTCAGAATCCAACCAAAGGTCTCGGGAGGGGAGATGTTTGCTCGCAAGGTGTGTGTCCAGCTCAAAACCAATACACTGGCCGAGTTTGGCCGATTGATGGACGACGCGGTCGTGCCCTGGTTGGAGACGCAGGAGGGTTTTCTGGGGCTGGTGACACTGGCGGCGCCGGACAACCGCGAAGTCCAGGTTCTGAGTTTCTGGGATCATGCGCAGAACGCGCAGGTCTACAGCGCTGACGGATATCCGACAGTGTTGACGATTCTGGGGGCTTTGATCGATGAAGGACCATCGGTGAAGATCTTTGATGTGATTGGCTCGGGGGTTGATTTGTCGCTGCGTATGCCGGAACGCGCAGAGATTCAGCCGGAAAATACACTCGCTCGCGGCGCCTGATAGTTCGCTGCTGATAGAACTATGATTCGGCAACCACTAGGCCGCTGTAGCACTGCAACTTTTCGCTTCGGCGCAACGTCGCCCGGTGTATACTTGGGGCCGCATTTTGTGGGGTTCCAGGAAGAAGGGCCAAAATCACAGGAGGTTCTCGTGGAAACATCAATCGGTGTGTTTTCTTCGCGGAGCCGTGCTGAGGAAGCTGTCCGCGAGCTGCTACAAAAACAGGTTCCAGAGGAAGCAATTCTGTTTCTGACGCGATCAGAGACAGACATGAAAGTCATTGGCAAGCAATTCGGTGCAACAGTTGGAGGCTTCGCGGGTGGCGCCACCGGGCTCTCGGCGGGCGTCATTGCGGCCACGTTGCTCATCCCTGGTGTCGGTCCCGCGTTCGCGCTCGGAATCGGCGCGGCGGCGCTGCTTGGGCTGACAGGTGCCGGCGCAGGCGCTGCCGTGGGCAAAGCGGTTGCTCATGATCACACTGCACCGCAACCCACGCCAGACGGTAAGTGCTCCGACGAGGCAGCCTTCTTTCGGGAGGTGCTGAAAGAAGGACGCTCGTTGATCGTCGTACGAACTGAATCTGCAGAACTGGCAAAGGTGGCTTCGGAGATCCTCGATCGAACCGGACTTTCGATAACGGAATCCACGCCTGTGCCTATGCAGGCCAACGTCCGCAACATCGAGGAGATTACCGTTATTGACGTCACCGGGCGGATCACGCTGGGCGACGGCAGTTCCAGGCTCCGGGAAGTCGTAGGCAGCCTGATCGACAGCGGAAACCTGAAACTGCTGCTCAATCTGCACGGCGTCGGCTACATCGACAGTTCGGGACTGGGAGAATTAGTGCGCACCTACACTTCGGTGCGGAATCGGGGCGGACACGTGAAACTGGTCAATCCCAGCAAGAGAGTTCACGACCTTCTGCAGATGACGCACATGACCGCCGTCTTCGATGTGCAGGCTGACGAAGCCAGCGCCATACAATCGTTTGCGAACATCAAGCCAATTGCAGCGGCCTGAAACCAACTCTTCAGACCTTAAGAACGCTCGGCCACGCCGCCAATACGGGGCGTGGTTTGAACTGCTTTAAGTACGACCAGCAACTACTGACTGATCTGCGATCGCAGCTGTTTCGAAAGCTCCTGAATTCGTTTGAGCTTCTTGGCCAGATCTTGCGGCAGCAATCCTTTGGTGGTTTGATCCACATCCGCTGGAACTGACTGCGCAAGATACGCCAGTTCATCGGCGTCATGCTTCAGCTTGGCTGCGTACGCAATGTTCGGCGACGTCGATCCCGGCGACGCGGACGCAGGCTTGGCGCTGGCCTTCGCTATCTCAAACTCATTTCCAGACGAATGAGTAGGGTAGTTGTTCACATCCCTCGACGATACGGCGTCGCCGACGCGAGGGGTAACCAAAACGGCTTGCGCCGAAGCCATAGAAGAAGCCAAGAACGTGAGAAGCAGCAAGGCCAGGAAGAACACGGTATTTCTCATCGCACACCCCCAAAAGGCGTGAACAGCAATTGCCAGTCATTCTACGCCGGCGGAATGCGAATGCAACCCAAATCGTTTGCGGGTAGGGGCTCAGTTTGGTTGGCGCATCTCTCCGGGTTTGAGAGACTACCGCGAAATCTTGGTGCGCAATGACTTGGAAAGCTCCTCAATCTTCTTGAGCTTGACGGCCAGATCTTTCGGCAACAATCCTTTGGTGGTCTTGTCGACGTCGGTCGGAATCGACTGCGCCAAATACGCAAGCTCATCGGCATCGTGCCGCAGCTTTTCGGTCAACGCGCTCTCGGCCGGCGCAACCGGCGTTTTTTCCGCCGGACGATTTAACTCCGCCTTCGCTACGGCAAACTCGTTCTGCGTCTGATGGCTGGAATCGATAGGGAAATTCAGCGGCGCCGCAGGATCAAGGTGAGTGCGCGTGTCATACTGCGCGAAAGCCTGGAACGAACCGAGAGAGGTGAAAGCCAGAACAACCAGCACGAATGCGGCAGTCTTCATCGCAAACCCCCTTTGCGAATCCCCGAAAATCGTCCCCATTTTACTGCTGACCATCCCAAAATCAAGGCAAATCGTACCAGAATCGACCAGCGTCTTCGCTTCTCGCAAGCGGGAAGCCGCGACTTGCGCGATATACTGAATCCCGGAAAATCATGTCTTCCCTTCAGCTTGATCCCAAGAAAACTGCCCTCATCATGATCGATCTTCAACAAGGCATCGTCAGCTTGCCGGTCGCGCCGTATTCGCCTGACCAGGTGGTGAAAAACTCCGTCGCGCTTGCGCGCAAGCTCCGCGAGAAAGGTGGAACAATCGTCTACACGCGAGTCAATATGTCCGACGTGTTGCGGTTGCCCGTCGACAAAACCGTTCGCGATCCGAACGCGCCTTTGCCGCCGCCGTCGGCTTCGGAACTGGCGCCGGAAGCGGGATTTCAGCCCGGCGATTTGCTCATCACCAAGCGTTCGTGGGGAGCATTCGCCAAAACGCCGCTGGAAGATGAATTGCGCAAGCGCGGCGTTGACACGATTATTCTCACCGGAATCGCGACCAACATGGGAGTCGAATCGACTTTGCGTCAAGGCACAGGTTTGGGTTTCGCCTTTGTTACTGTCGAAGACGCCTGCAGTTCGCGCCAAGCGGATTGGCATCGCTTCTCATTTGAAAATCTGTTTCCGTTTTTGTCGCGCGTGCGTTCGACGGCCGACGTTTTAGCCGCGCTCGCGTAGAATTCAATCGACGAAAAAAAAGAAAATTAACAGGAGACTTTTTCCATGCAAAGCAAGATCACCGGAACCGTGATGCCCGTGCTGGAGTTCGCGCTCGCGCCCAACGAATCGATCATCTCTGAAGCCGGCGAACTTTCCTGGATGAGCAGCTCAATTCAGTTGACCACGCACACCCAATTTGCCGGCGGCGGCGGCGTTTTCGGCGTGCTGAAACGCGTGGCCGGCGGCGGATCGATTTTCATGACCGAATACCGCGCCGTCGGCACGCCCGGCGAACTTGCTTTCGCAACGAAATTGCCCGGTCACATCGTTCCGCTCGAAGTCGCGCCCGGACATGAATACATGATTCATCGTCACGGCTTTCTCTGCGCCACATCGCAAATCCAGATCAGCGTCGGCTTCCAGCAATCGCTGGGCGCCGGCATCTTCGGCGGCAGCGGCTTTATGCTCCAGCACCTCAGCGGACAAGGCACGGCATGGCTCGAACTCTCGGGAGAACTCGTCATCCGCGATCTGCAACCGGGCGAAAATTTGCGCGTGCATCCCGGCCACGTCGGCGCGTTTCAATCGAGCGTGTCGTTTCAAATCACCACCGTTCCGGGAATAAAAAATATGATCTTCGGCGGCGACGGACTTTTTCTCGCCTCATTGACCGGCCCGGGACGAATCTGGCTGCAGACCCTACCGATTGCCAAGCTGGCTCATGCCATCGAAAAATATCTGCCGCAGCAGGGCGCCCAGCAGGCGACCGAAGGCGGCGTGGTGGGCGGCATCGTGGGGTCGATTTTGAACAATATGAAATAGCGGACTTGGCTTTTGGCTTTTGGCTCTTGGCTCCTAGGTTGAGACCCGTTCTTGGTTTGCGCCATTTACCAAGTGCTAACTCCCCCCTCCCCCCTACCCTTTTTGCAAGATATATATTAATCAACGGCTTAGCGTGGTCGATCCCGCCAGATCTATGGTTTTAAATGGGTTAGAGGCAAAATCTCTAAAACAAAGGAGTTAGATAGATATTTTAGCGCGGTGATCCAGTTATCGGACATTGTGAAACCGGCCCTATTTTGTTGTCAAAGATCGGAAGGCTGGTTCAATTGTGGGGAAATGCGGAAGTGAGGTCAAGTGAAATTTGGGCTAAAGCCCCGGTCAATTGACGGCTGTACGGCACAGCTAAAGCTGTGCCCTCCCGATAAGTGCTCTCGCGGGCAGTGGCTTGCCACGTCATGTTTGGTGGCCCGCAGGGGCTAAAGCCCCGAGTCGTGGGGGCGGTCGTGCGGCACGGATAAATCCGTGCCCTCCCGACAAACGCACAGCCAATCTGGCGAAAATTTCTTGCCCCCCAACATGGGCGTAAACTCCACTGTGGTCGACGGCAAGGCGTAAAGCCAGCCGCCAGATTCGCTCGCCGCGACTTTCGCCGTCAGGATGGGTTAGTCTCAGCGAAATCGAAGAAAGCTGATCTTCTGTTTGTACGGTCGCATTGCGACATGAGCCCGGAGTTCGACCACTGTTTTCGCGGGAGGCGCTATGAGGTCAGTTCGGTTCGCATCTGCTCTTGTCGTTCTTTCCTGCGCGTTCGGCCTTGCACAGAATAATCCGGTGCCGTTTATCGATCAGCCGCTGGTGCCAAGTTCGGCTGCGCCTGGCGGGCAGGGTTTTACGCTGACAGTGCACGGGGCTAACTTTGTCTCTGGTTCGGTGGTCAACTGGAATGGAACTTCGCTGCTGACCAGCTATATCGGTCCGGGGGAGTTGACGGCGACGGTGAATCCGTCGAACATTGCCGCCGCAGGAACGGCGTTTGTGACTGTGGTGAATCCTGCACCCGGCGGCGGGACGTCGAATGTTGCGTACTTCCCGGTGGCGACGCCGGTGCCGAACGTTCAGCTTGCGGTGGTGCCGGGAAACCTCAATTACGATACCGTGGTTGCCGACTTCAATGGCGACGGCAAGCTGGATCTCGCGGTCTTCACCAAGTGCTGCACGTTTCAGGTCTACCTGGGCAACGGCGACGGTACATTCGAGAATGCAGTATCGTACCCGGGCAACAACGTCTGCTGTGCAGCCGACTTTACGGGCAATGGGAAGCTGGACCTTCTTGTCGAAGGCAAGGACGGAATTTTCATCCTATTGGGGAACGGAGACGGCACGTTCCAGTCACCTGTTCTCACCGGGCTGGTGTATTCAGTGTTGGCGGTCGGCGACTTCAACGGGGACGGGAAGCTCGATGCTTTCGAGGTGCGGCCCGATGGTCCCAATTCGGACATCCTTGTTCAACTAGGCAACGGCGACGGAACCTTTCAGGGTCCAACGCAGGCTTCCACCTGCAGCGGTATCGCCTCGCCAACCGCCTACGTTGCAGATTTTAATGGGGACGGAAAGCTCGACATCACCTACAACACCGCCGTCGAAGGGTACCAGTTTTATGGGCTATTCTGCCTGCTACTCGGAAACGGGGACGGGACCTTCACCACGAACGCGCTCTTTCAGAGCAACCCCATCGGTGGTCCCTTCGTCATTGGCGATTTTAACGGCGACGGGAAACAAGATTTTGTCTTCGATTCGTTTGGGGTTGGGACATATATCGCTCTGGGCAACGGCGACGGCACCTTCCAAACGCCTATAGCTCTGACAAGTTGTGGGGGCGTGTGCGGCTATCCCGCGGCGGTGGGCGACTTTGCTGACAACGGCAAGCTCAGTATCGCCGGTGATAACGGCATCGCGTTGGGGAACGGCGACGGAACGTTCCTTGTACCGACGTTATACGGGACGAATGTGTTCTTCAGCGGTCTTGGCGACTTCAACGGCGACGGCCGGCTCGACTTGCTGTCGGGAAGCGCAGTTGAGCTTCAGGTGTTGCGGCCGGCGGCGGCGCTTTCCCTATCGAGCCTGAGCTTCGCTCCCACGTTATTTGCCAGGCCGAGCGCGCCGCAATCGGTGACTTTGCAGAACGCCGGGAACGCACCCATGGCGATCAGTTCGATTGGGTTCGGCGGGCAGGATCCTAAACAATTCAGCCAGACCAATAATTGTGGGGCCAGCCTGGCAGTCGGGGCCAAGTGCAGCATCAACGTGACCTTTATTCCCACCATCGCAGGAGACATATCCGCATTGCTCGTCGTTAATGACAACGCCCCTAAAACTCCGCAGACGGTCGAGTTAACGGGTATCGGTGAGGGCTTTACGGTAGCGGCATCGCCCGCCGCGACTACAATCACGCCGGGCCAAGCCGGCAATTACACGGTGACGGTCGCACCGCTTGACGGCTTCAACCAGACGGTCGCTTTAAGTTGTAGCGGGGCGCCGGCGGCGTCGACGTGCACGGTGAAGCCGACATCGATCACGCTTGACGGCAGGCACACGGCTACAGCCGATGTCGCGGTGGTCACGACCGCAGCCATGTCCGGTATAACGCAGCCTATGAATCAGCGCGGCGCCGGAAATCGGTACGCCGGCTTGATCAGTTTGTCAGGCCTGCTCGGACTGGCGGGGATATTTGCGATCAAAGCCAAACGCCCATCGCGTTCGTTGATGGTTTATGCGCTTGCGTTCCTGTGCCTGATTTCCGCAGGAGCCACGATGGTGGCCTGCGGCGGCGGCAATGGCGGCAATGGTGGAGGCGGTAACGGCGGAACGCCCCAGGGAAATTACACGCTGACAATTACCGGCACCTACAATGCCGGAACGGCGCAGTTGGCCCACACGGTTAAAGTGACTCTGACCGTGCAGTAATCACCACTTGCGGATGCGCCACCCGGCGCGTCCGCCGAGTACCTCGCACCAGTTGTGCTAGTCTCGAAGCACCAAAAAATGACATCCGTACTACGACGGGGATGCCCCTATCCGCAATGACTAGCACCAGCGATACTCTGTCGTCTACTCGGCAACTGGACAGCGAAACGGCAAAGCCGCAGTTTCCCCAGGGGTTGCAGACGGTGCTGGCTTTGCTGGTGCTCGGGGCCGGCGTCGCAGAAGGATGGGCGTTTCGCAATTTTGTAACGCTAGATGGGATTTCGTATCTGGACGTCGCCGACGCTTACTTTTCCGGAAACTTCAAAGACGCGATCAACGGACACTGGAGCCCGATGTATTCATGGCTGCTGGGCGGGTTTCTACGGGTGCTTCACACCACGCCGCGCACGGAATTTCTGGCGATCCATCTGTTTAATTTTGTGGTTTTCGGCGTAGCGCTGGTTTCGTTCGGACATTTTCTTTCTTCCTTCCTCACCTATCTTCACCAAAACGCGGAGGACAGTAAGACACAGAGCCTTTCACCGTCGACGCTTATTGTGCTGTCGTATATCGCGTTCGCGTGGGTTGGCATCGCTCTGATGGGAGTCCGGAATACCACACCCGACCTGCTGGTGCTGACGGCAACGCTGTGGGCGACCGATCTGGTGGTGCTGATCCGGCTCAAGGGCGCGTCGTGGCCGAGATTTACGGCGCTGGGAGCTGTACTCGCGTTTGGCTATCTTTCGAAAGCGATCATGTTTCCGCTAGGATTCGTTTTTATTCTGGCGAGTATTTTCGCCGCCAGAAATTTCAGACAGGGCGTAAAGCTGGCGATGGTGGCGGCAACTGTCTTTGTGATCTTGAGCAGTCCGTTTATTCTGGCGCTGTCAAAAAAAGTTGGGCATCTGACATTTGGCGAATCGGGCCGGCTGAATTACGGGTGGTATGTGAATAACATGAACCCGGCGTTTGTGCATTGGCACGGCCAGCTCCCGCCTGAGATGGGAACTCCGTTACATGCGACCCGGCAAGTGCTTCCCGATATTCCGGTATTCGAATTTGCCACGCCGATCTACGGGACGTACCCCGTATGGTACGACCCGGCCTATTGGTATGCGGGGATGCGCACGCATTTTTCTCTCCGCGAACAGCTGCGCGCCATCGTTTTTAATTCGAGAAAACTGGTTGACGTTTTGTTTGACCTGGATGGCGTCTGGATTTTTTCATTGACAGTTCTGATCTGCACGGCAGGAGTCATAAATTACCTCGGCGAAATTTGGTCCAATGCATTTCTTTTATTGCCGCCCGGGGTAGCGCTTGCACTTTATCTGGACGTTCTGGTGGTCGAGCGCTACATAGCGCCGTTTGTTCTGGTGATACTCATCGTGATGCTAGGGTGCGTACGCTTGCCCGCCAATGGCTATTTATCGAAGCGGATTGCGACAGCCGTGCTGGTGGCTACACTTTTCGCGACGGCCTTCTTCGGAGTCAAATTTCTTTTCTGGTCAAAGGGTGTGCTGGCCGAAAACGAAGCGGTTCCCGACGAAATGTGGAAGGTCGCGGCAGGCGCCAGTGAGTTGGGAATTCGGCCGGGCGACAAGATTGCTGAACTCATGCCCGCCATGGGAAGAGAAGATCAACTTCCGGCAAAAACTCAGAACCCGGTCTGGGCAAGGCTTCTAGGGGTTCGTATCACGGCAGAGCTGGCTGCGCCGCACAGCAATGTTTTCTGGTCATCGGATGAAATGACAAGGCAAAGAATTTTGCAGGCGTTGGCGAGCACAGGCGCGAAGGCCGTTATTGATTACGATATTCCACCGGCGGTTCATCCGGAAGGATGGACAAGGATCGACGATACGAGATTCTTCTTCAAGCGCCTGAACGACGAGTGATTTGAAGAGGAAACCTCGGAGGTGGGTCAGTCGGTGTCTGGCACCAAGGGCGGGCTGGTGTCGTGCAGAAAGTAGTTGGCGTCGAACTGGCTGGAAACGGGATTGAAGGTCAGCGGGGTCTGCTTGAAATCGAAGCAATCGGAGAGATCGTCAGCCAGAGCATCGGCGTAACCCAGGGAAGGTAGTTTAAAAACGCCTTCGACGAACTTCAAAATGCTACCGAAATCGTGATTCACGTGGGAGATGTATCCCGGTTTCGCATAGGGCGAGATAACGATCAGCGGCACGCGAAAGCCGTAAATGTAGCCGCATCCCCAGAGGGTGCAATTCACCCGCACCTGCGGCGGCGGAACGTGGTCGTACCATCCGCCCCAATCGTCCCAGGTGACGATGATGGCGGTATCGGCCCAGTACGGGCTTTGCCCAATGGCATCCACAATCGAGGCCACCCAGGACGGTCCCTGAATCGTAGACGGATAGGCGGGATGGTCGGAAGCCTGCCCTGTGGGTATGACCCAGCTGACTGCGGGCAAGTTATTACTGGTGATGTCGGTAAGAATTGTCTTGGCCGGCAACCTGACGTTGTTCCAGGATTGGCCGCTGCAAGCCAGCTCCCCATTCTGCTGCTGCGGCTGGCAGATGTGATGAATGGCAGAGGGCGCATTCCAAATGTCGCTGCTTGACGATGTGTAATATGCCCACGAAACCCCCTTGGCATCGAGTTCGTCAGACAGGGTTTTATGTTCCAGGCACGGATATATCGGAGGGGCAACATATTTGCCGTCAGGTCCAATCAGATCCACGGTTTCTTCGGCGGGCGCCACACATCCGGCGACGTTAAAGCCATCGGCGGTATTCGGATCGTCGGCGACGAAAAGCGGGCTCGACGCCGTGGGTGAGGAGGTTCCGGCAAAAATGAATTGGTGCGCGGGAAAACTGGGGCCCTGATTGGTTTGAAACATGCGATCGCCAAAGGCGTACTGTTCGGCAAACTGAAAATAGGCGGCGACGTCAGAGGCTTGCACATACTTGTATTGCGGATTCGGAGGGATGCAGTTGAGGACACCGCCGGTGCAGATGGGGGTGACCAGGTCAGCGCCATCCATTTTGCCGTTATCGTACTCCACTTCAAACGCCGGGTGGGTGTGATCGAGATCGTAATTGATGCCCAGCGGAATCGGCTCCATCTGGATGGTCTGGCCCTTGCTGTTCAATCCACTATTGGCAAGGTCCGCGCCCCTCGAGATGAGCACGGGATCATGGAAAAGATTGTCGGTGCTGCGATTTTCCTGAAACAGTATGACTACGTGCTTGATCGTCGCGGGTGGCGGAGGGGTCGAGGCCGCCGGGCACCCGGATGTTCCAGGGGTACAGGAGGCCGCGCTGCATCCGTTCAGATTGAGCAAAAGAAATGTGGCAGACAAAAGAGCGGCAAGAATGAATAAGCTGATACCTAAGCGCATGCGAAAGGGGATTATAAAGTGAGATGTCGGCAAGCGGGTGAAAATTCCTGCGTTGCGATGGAATGGTGGAGCCCTGACGGGCATCGTTGGGGTGAGCGAGCCGCCGAGAGCGATCCTAATCTACTGTGCCCGATCGAGTGGGCTGACTCCAGAAGCTTTTTCCCATCATGATGCTTATGACATCGTCGTGGCTGTGGACTTTCAGTCAAGCTGTTCTATAATTGCCGGGTTTTCGCGCTGTAGCTGTCGTCCCGAACAGTCATGGCCAACGCTTCACCGTGTTTCTCGACTGTAACCGCGTGCTTGCTGATGGCATGCCTTGCGGGCTGCGGAAGTGGCAATGGAAACGGCGCCAGTTCTCAATCCGCTCCAACGGCTCCAGCACCGACCGCGAGCCTTTCGGCGAGTCCTGCGATTATCCAGCAGGGGCAAAACAGCACGCTGACTTGGAAGACGTCCAATAGCACGAGCGTTTCGATCCAAGGGATTGGAAAAGTGGCGGCAAGCGGCTTCACATCAGTAAGCCCGCACTCCACGTACATCTACAAGTTGACCGCAAATGGTAAAAACGGCCAGAGCGCCCAAGCGCAAGCCACCATCACGGTAAATGCTCCGCCGCCCGGTTCTGTCCAGGCGTTACTCACTGCCTCTCCGAATGCAATTTATACCGGACAGTCGACGGTTCTGCGCTGGCAAACCAGCGACGCCACTCGCGTCACGCTCAGTGGCCTGGGCGCAGTTGCGCTCAATGGCTCCTGGCAGGTCAGCCCGCAGACCGACACCAGCTACGAACTCACCGCAACGGGTCCCAGCGGGTCCAGCAAGTCCAGTACAACCGTGACCGTTCACGCCCCCGGATCTATCAAACATGTGATTGTCATGTTTCAGGAGAATCGTACTACCGACAACTTGTTCCACGATCCCGTTCTGATGGCGGAAGGAGCCGATATCGCCAGCAGCGGCTTGAACTCACTGGGTCAGGCCATCCCGCTTCAGCCCCGGCCTCTTCTCGACACTTACGATCCCTTTCATTTCCGCAAGCAATTTCTTGAAATGTACGACAACGGGAAAATGGACGGCGCGGATTTGATCCGTATCCGTTGCCCTGATGGTGGCGACGATTGCTACCCTCCCAATCCGCAATTCACGTATGTTGACCCCGGCGATGTGGCTCCCTACTTTACGATGGCTGAAAGCTACACCTTCGCGGACCGCATGTTCCAGACTAACCAGGGACCCAGTTTTCCAGCGCACCAGTTTATTTTCAGCGGGACCTCCGCCCCCAGCGAGACCAGCGACCTTTTCGCCGCCGACAACCCGGCTACCACGGCGCAGGCCCCCTATACGGGCTGCATCGCTCCAACCACCCAGACCGTTCCCATGATCGATCCCGAGGGAAACGAAGACATTTTCATGTATCCCTGCTTCGAACACACCACGCTCACCGACCTGCTCGATGAGAAAGGTCTCAGCTGGGAGTACTTCAGCGCCGGGGAGGGCAGTATATGGACTGCTCCAAATGCCATCAGTCACATCTGCCAGGCCAATGAGCCCGGCGGTAGATGCAAAGGCCCGGAGTGGAGCAATGTCTCCGATCACGCGGCTATCATTCTCGACGACATTGCGAACGGCACTCTTCCCAATGTGAGTTGGGTAATGCCCCCGGGATTTTCTTCCGACCATCCGGGGGGCAACGACGGCACCGGCCCATCGTGGGTGGCCTCCGTGGTGAATGCGGTCGGCCACAGTCCTTATTGGTCCGACACGGCGATTTTCATCACCTGGGATGACTGGGGCGGTCTGTACGATCATGTCGCGCCGCCGATTCTGAACTCGTATGAGTATGGTTTTCGCGTGCCCCTGGTTATCGTGTCGCCGTATGCGAAAAAGGGCTATGTCTCCCACGTAACTCACAACTTTGGCAGCATTCTGAAGTTTGTAGAGAAGACTTTCGATTTGCCGTCGCTCGGTTTCGCCGACGCCGCGTCTGACGATTTATCCGACTGTTTTGACTTCGATCAACCACCACCGTGGTTCAAAACCGTACCATCGAAAGTCGGCGCCGACTTTTTTATCTATGACATGCGCCCTGACGTCCCGTTGGATAGCGACTGATCGTGGGAATTCTTAATGTCATCGCCTTACAAATCCGGGGCGAGAGTGAGACCGCCTGGCAACTGCCGTTGGACCAGTGCTAGCCCTGAATCCAAACAATGCTCCGACTTCGCGCGGTCCCAGTTGCTTGCGCACCAAGAGCAATAGAGGTTGCGCACCCCCGCCCCACTGAGCCGGATTATCGAAAAATACAACCGGCGCGGCAATGGTGTGTTTTTGTTATTGGCCGCGGGACAACGCTGTAGATTGAGCATTAATGGCTGTCATCATTTTTTTACCGGCGAGGGTGTGTCTTCTTCGTCGCCGGGATCGGCGACGACAATCGGCAGATTTGGCACCTGTTTCTTCTTCGATGCGGTGCGCGCGGCGCGCGGGAAGCTTACCGAGCCAGCACTGTAATGGCCGCGGTTCTCGACGTCGTAATTCTTCGGCAGCTTGGGAACTCGCGCGGCATCGCCGCTCAACTGGCGCAATTCGCTTAACACGATCTCGGCGCGCCCGTCATACTCTTTCAACGTGCCATGTACCTGGATCTGGCGCTTTTCGAGCGGCCGAACGTCGCCGATGTCCTTGAGGTGTCCAGGAAATATGACGACGGTAAAAGGGCAGACGCGATAGTCTTCGCAGAAATCAAACCAGGTCAGGCCGCGCTCGCCGTGCTTGATGCGAAAGACGGTTCCGGTCACGCATTGATCTTCGCCGATGTGCTCGCGTGCCTGGGAGACGGGAATGCAATCGGCGGAGGCAGCTGCGGCGAGCAGAACCACGAGGAATGATCGCGCGATCACACCATCATCTTAGGAGCGAGTCACCCGGCGCGAGCGCGGGACGAACGAAAAAAAGACGACGACCGTCCCGAAAGGGGAACGGGCAGGTGGGCCGTGTTCGGGTAGTGTAACGGCCCCCTGCCACCCCAGCGAATTAAACTTAGTGGTACGCCTTGATCGCCTGCGCTTCGTCTTCCTTCACGTCGAAGACGGTGTACAGCTTGGTGATCTGCAGCAGATCGTGGACTTTCTTGGTCAAATTGAGCAGCTTGAGTTCGCCACCCTGGTTCTTGACGGTGGTGTAAGCGCTCACCAACTCACCGATGCCCGAGCTATCGATGTAGCTGACATCGCCAAGGTTCAGCAGGATCTTTTTGTTGCCTTTCGAGAGCAGATCACGAACGATATCGCGCAAAATTACGCTGCCCTCGCCGAGCGTAATCCGGCCGCTACAATCTACGATCGTAACGCCGTCCACCTGGCGCGTACTGGTCTTCATGCTCACTGGGAAACCTCCTTGGAATCCCCGGGCTTGCCCGGGACATGTTTTACGAGTTTGATTTCAGTGCCCGATTTCGACGGATGAATCTGCACTTCGTCCATAAACGAGCGGATCAAAAAAATTCCTCTGCCGGAGGTTTTCAGCAGGTTCTCCGGCGCCAGCGGATCGGGGATCTTCTCCGGATCGAGGCCTTTGCCCTGGTCGCGAATGGTGATGACCAGGTCGCTGCTGGTGCGCTCGAACTCGACCTTGACCTTCTTATCCGGATCATAGGCATTGCCGTGCAGCACCGCATTGACGGCCGCTTCGCGCACCGCCATCGAGATCTGCATGACCGCATCCTGGTCGAATCCCGCCTCGGTGGCAATACGGCTGGCGGCCGATTCGGCGCTGTCCACACAGTCCAGCGTGGAGTCCAGCGTATAGGATTCCCGTTGTCCGGTCATGGCAGACAGTTCGTAAGCACAGCAGTATGTCTTGTGATCCCCAGCCGTTCCTCCAACCCCTTCAGACGGCTACGTGCGCGCCAAAAGAGGGAAGCTGGGCGAAGGCGCTAGTGTCTCCTGTTGAGCGCATTGTTGTCAATGGCGGAATCGAGGGGCGGCCCGTCATCAACCGGCTTTGTAGTCTATAATCGAGTATTCTGCTTTCTTCCCCGGAGTGATAACGGAATGATTCGATTTTTGCAGACTCCCGGGCCGGTCAAGAAAGTTCTTCTTGGCGGCCTTTTGACCATCATTTGCGTGTTCATGGTGATCACGCTCGTGCCTGGCTTCGGCTCATCCAGCTTCCTTGGTACCGGCGGCAACACCACCCGCGGCGTGGTGGCCACGGTCGACGGCGACAACGTCACCACCATGGACGTGCAGAAAGCCGCCCGCAATATGATCCAGCAGCAGTTTCGCGGACAAAACATGAGCCAGGCGGGCATGCTCATGCCCTTCTTCGCGCAACGGGCAGCCGAGCAACTGATCAACGAAAAGGTCATTCTGGCCGAGGCCCGGCGCCTCGGCTTGCGCGCCACCGACGAAGATGTGCGCGACGAACTGCAGCACGGACAATACGCATCGGTGTTCTTTCCTGACGGCAACTACATTGGCCAGGATGCCTACGAAGAAAAACTGCAGCAGGCCAATCTGACTCCACAGCAGTTCGAAGAGAGCGTCAAGGACGAAATCCTGTTCAACAAGCTGCGCAGCCTGGTCGATGGCGGCGCGACCGTCACCGAAGCCGAAATCCGCGACAAGTTCCAAAAAGACAACACCAAGGTCAAGTTCGACTACGCAGTATTGAAGAAAGATGACATTGAAAAAGGCCTGCATCCCACCGACGCCGAGCTTCAGGCTTATTTCAAGCAGAACGCGGCGAAATACAACAACGCGATTCCCGAGAAGCGGAAGATCAGCTATGTGCTGATCGACAAATCGCAGATGCAGGTCCCGGTCACCACGCAGGACATTCAAAGCTATTACAACGATCATCGCGACGAATATCGTGTGCCGGATCAGGTGAATGCTCGCCACATCCTGATCAAGACGCCGCTTCCCGGCGCCGACGGAAAGGTCGACCAGGCGGGTATGGACGCGGCCAAAGCAAAGGCTGCCGATGTTTTGAAACAGCTCAAGGCCGGCGGAGATTTCGCAACCCTGGCGAAGAAATATTCAGACGACACCGCCAGCGCCAAGGAGGGCGGATCGCTGGGATGGATCCAGCATGGGCGCTTCGGATCGGCCGACGAAGACAAAGCTGTTTTCGCGTTGCCCAAAGGCGGCACCAGCGAAGTGATCGCAACTGCGTCGGGCTTCGACATCATTCACGTCGACGATAAGCAGGACGCCCACGTCAAGCCGCTCGACGAGGTGAAAGGCCAGATCGAATCGCAGCTTCGCCAGGACAAAACCGCGCAGACTGCCGAGGGATTGGCCAATTCGATTGCCTCCGATGCGCGCAACGGCAGCCTCGATAAGGCCGCAGCCGCAAAAAAGCAGTCGGTCACTACGACCGACTTCTTCAGCCGCGCCGATGTCCTGCCCGGCATTGGCCGCGCTCCGCAGTTCAACGACGCCGTGTTTCGTGCGGAAGACAAATCGCCGCCTGATGTGGCGCCGGTTCCGCAAGGCTTTGTGGTCTACCAGTTGGTTGCCATTCAGCCGCCGGCTGCGCCGACCCTGGATGCGATCCGCAGTCGGGTGGAAAACGATTTCAAGAGCGACCGCTCGACCACCCTGCTGCAGCAAAAGACGCAGGAGCTTTCCGACCGCGCCAAGGCCGATCACGATCTAAAGAAGGCCGCCAAAGAGCTGGGCGCGGAAATGAAGACCAGCGACTTTGTTTTGCCCGACGGCCAAGTTCCGGATATCGGCTCCATGAGCGGCCCAGCAGCGGCTGCCTTCACTATGAAACCGGGTGAGATCAGCGGGCCGATCGACACATCGTCGGACGGAGCGGTGCTTTCGGTGCTCGAAAAGCAGGAGCCCACCGATCAGGATTTTGCCGCCAAGCGCGATGAGATTCGCACCTCCCTGCTGCAGGAACGGCAAAACCAGCTTTTCGGAATGTTCGTGGATAATGCCCGCAGCCAGATGGAAAAATCGGGCAAGCTCAAGATTAATCAGGAAGAGATGAAGGCGCTGACCAAACAACCGGATCAGCAGGACGAAGGCGAATAAGGGCGTATCATCCCCCATGGTACAAACCGGGTTGTGACCACTCGGCCGGACTGGCCGAAAACATAACAAGCAGAATGGAAGCCACGCCCCCAATGTCTCTTCCGCGGCTCTCCGGAATTTTGCTGCATCCCACTTCCCTGCCGTCGCGCGGTCCTATTGGAGATTTCGGGCCCGCAGCCTACGATTTCGTCGACTTTCTTTCCGCCGCGCGCCAGGGATTGTGGCAGGTTTTGCCGCTCGGGCCCTCGACGCAGGGAAATTCGCCGTACTCATCGCTTTCGGCGTTTGCCGGCAATCCGCTTTTGATCAGCCTTGAGCGGCTCGCGGAACGCGGATGGATTCCGGCCTCAAGCCTCGATCAATTTCCCGCTGCCGAGTCCAAAGCCGACTACGATCGAGCCGCTGTGCTCAAACTGCCTCTGCTTCAGCAGGCAGCGAAACAATTTCTGAGCGCGGCCGCGAGCGATCAACAGGCGCGATATCAGAAATTTGTTGAAGGAAGTGCGTGGTGGCTGGAAGATTTTGCACTCTTCGAGGCTCTGCGCGAGCGCTACCAGAAAATCTCATGGAAGGACTGGCCGCCCGAACTCGCGCGCCGAGAACCCGAGGCACTCGAGGTCGCCCGCGCGGAACTGAAAGACGAAATCGCCTCACGCTGCGTCATTCAATTCTTTTTCTTTGAGCAGTGGAGCGCCCTGCATCGTTACTGCGCCGAGCGCAGCGTGCGCCTGGTTGGCGACATTTCTATTTTCGTCGACCACGACAGCGCGGATGTCTGGTCGCAGCCGAAACTCTGGCGCCTGAAAGAAGACCTCGAACCCGAAGTCGTCTCCGGCGTTCCGCCTGACGCCTTCAGCGCCACCGGCCAGCGCTGGGGCAATCCACTTTACGACTGGAAGGCCATGCACGCCGACGGCTATCGCTGGTGGGTGAAGCGCCTACGCTGGGCAACGCAGAATTTTGATTTCATCCGCCTCGACCACTTCCGCGGCTTCGCGCAGTTCTGGGAGATCCCCGCCGCGGAACCTACCGCCGTCAACGGCCGCTGGGTCGATGGTCCGCGCGACGAATTGTTTCAAACCCTGCGCGAAGAACTCGGGCGCCTGCCCTTTTTTGCCGAGGACCTCGGCTACATCACGCCCGATGTGCACGAATTGCGCAAGAACCATGGCATACCCGGCATGGCCGTCCTGCAGTTTGCCTTCGGAAACCCCGGAGCCCACGGAAATCTGCCGCACCAACTCAAGCGGGATTCAGTGCTCTACACGGGTACTCACGATAACGACACCACGCTCGGATGGTTTCATTCCAGCGCAACTGACTACGAGAAACGAGCGGTCCTTTCTTATACCGGAGACGCCGGCGACACCATCCACTGGGCGCTGATTCGCGCAGCCGAAGCTTCCCCGGCGAATTTCTGCGTGGTCCCGGTGCAGGACGTTTTGGGATTGAACAGCGACGCCCGCATGAATATGCCCAGCGTGAGCGATGGCAATTTTCGCTGGCGCATGAACGCCGGGGCATTGACAGCCACTATGGCAGAAAAACTGGCTGCGCTCGCCGAAGTCACCGACCGTGTGCCTCCGAAGATCGTCCTTTCCGAAATCGAGTCGGATTTCGCAGCCTGATCGTTCAACCCATAAGCCGTCCATTATCAATATGATGGATAAATCAAGATTTATATTGACCTGTTGCCTTTCAGGCTCCACAATGCAAGCTGGACTGAAATCCGATGCCCCCCACAAAAAAATTCACTCCCGAAATCGACGCCAAACTCTACGAAGAACTCGTCGCCGCGGCGGAGCACAACGGGCACACCAAGCGCTACGTGCTCGAGCAAGCGCTTAAGTTTTACCTGCACAATGTAATGCCCTCCCAGCATCTCGTGCGGCGGGAAGTCATGGAAGCTTTCGAGCAGTCAGTCGCCCGCAACCGGGAACTTTTGGATCGGCTCGCGAAATAATGGAGTATCTGACGGTCGCGGAGGTTTACTTGATGCAGCATCGCCTGATCGAAATGTTCGGCGGCGCGCACGGCGTCCGCGACAAGGCTGCGGTAGAGGCCGCGGTGTTTCGCCCGCAGATCGGATATTACGGTTCGCCTGAAGAGGAAGCAGCCGCGCTGATGGAATCGCTGGCGAACAACCATGGCTTGCTCGACGGAAACAAGCGGATTGCGTTTACCGCCGCCGATGTATTTCTACGGCGAAATGGCTTCTACATCGATGTCCAGGCTGCAGAAGGATACGAATTCATTGCCGGATCGATGGAACGCAGAGAGTTTCGTTTCAATTCGATTGCCGGCTGGATTCGATCCCGCATGAGGCGAATTCAACCGTGATGCGCCCGCTCACCTGGTGTGGCTGACCACATATTCCGCAACCGCCGGAATCTGCATCGCCTGCACTGCCAGGCGCCGTAACGTAACCGGAGCATCCAGCAGGCTGCGCAATCGCCGTGCCGTACGCAGCGGCCCGGCAAAGCGGCGGTGGTATTCGGATTCATACGCCCTTACAGCCTGATCGAAGGTTGATTGGCGCGAAAAAAAAGGCGCAAGCGATTCCGCCGCCAGTACCCCGCTGCGCAATGCAATGGAAATGCCGTCGCCGACGAACGGATCGATGAACGCGCCGGAGTCACCCGCGCGCAGAATGCCCTCGGCCACAGGCGTCGGAGTTTGGAACATCAGTGGCGCGGTTGCGATCGCATCCGTAATTTGCGTCCAGTTCTGGCTGCGTGCCTGCAAAGCCGGGTGCAGGGGAAAGACATCCGGAAGCTCCGTCGCCGCGTCGCTTCTTATCATTGCGCAGACGTTTAGGGTTCGATTGCCAAATGGCTGCACGCCGCAATAGCCGCCGTCAAAGAAATACAAGTCCGTCGTCGAGTCGTCACTTTCCAGGCTTATGTAATGCGCCTTCAAACCGAGCCACAGCGGCCCGTTCGGGCTCTTGGGTGCAGGCCGCAAATTCGACCATCGTCCGGTCGCGTCGATCACCGCGCGCGCGTTCCACGAACTGTTTAACGATGTAATCGCGAATCCGCCGTTCCGTCGGGCAATCCCGCGAACCGCGATTTCCTGATGGCACTCCGCCCCAGCCCCCTTCGCAGCCTGCCACAGCGCGGCATCCAGTTCGTATCGCGATATGCTCGCTGCCGGCGCAATAGGCAGGCGCGTAACCACGCCATCGACGAACACGCGCGTTTCAACCGTGCGCGGCCCAGGCGCCAAAAGACTGCTTTGCCCAGATCCCAGCAGATCACACAGAAGCGCGATCGACTCCGCCGACACAAACTCGCCGCAAACCTTATGCCGCGGAAACCGTCCGCGATCGAGCAGCAGTACTCGAAACCCAGCACGGGCGGCGGTAATGGCGGCCGCCGCGCCCGCGGGACCACCTCCTGCGACCACCAGATCATATTGCGTCACTTCCACAGAATCGCTCCCATGCGAAAGAATGGATACTCTTTTATCTCAACCTCCGCCGCCCGAGATCCCTTCAACATATCGAGCAACTCGTTTACGGTGTACGCGCGGCGAATCGAAACCGGCCCGTCATGTCGGCTAAGCCGGCTTTCGATAATCGCCCAGCCCGCGTAAGCGGCCACCAGCGCCATATAACTTCGACGAAGGTCGTTCACCACCACAGCCACTCGCGCCACGCGAAGCGCCTCATTAAAAAAGCGCGCCACGTCATCCGGCTCCAGGTGATGCACGAACAGCGCACAACTCACCAGGTCGAATTGCCTATCCGCAAACGGCAAACTTAGAGCATCGGCAACCACAGCCTTGCACGTACCGTTCAAGTGCGAGCGCGAACGATCGAGCACAGTCACGTTCAACTTAACTCCGCGCCGGTCCAACCGTTCTCGCAACATCATCGGCAGTGCCCCCGATCCAGAAGCGACATCGAGAAGTGAAAACTCAGCCCTCCCCACGCGCTCAACCACGCGGCGCACCATGGCTTCAGTGGTACTCACTCCACCGAACCTGCGGTTGATGCGGTCGATATCTCGTAGCGATGCGGAGACTTCTGCCGGCGTGCCAGAGTCAGAATCCAGAAGTTCTTGACAGACGACGCGCTTCATAGATCGCTGGCTGTTTTGATGCGGCGCGGATCCAGGTAAGATTCGGATTCATGCGCCAGGCAGTGCATGCGCATCGGCGCGACCTGCGGTTGACGGCAGCGAAGCGAACAACAGCATCGCGGGCTCTCAGATTTCAGGCCAGCTCGAGTTCGATCTTTTTCGTAGCCGCGTCGAGCTTTGCGATCCGGAACTGCCGAATCTGCCCCGCCGCAATCGGCTCCTGTTTCTGCTCACCGCCCGCGCCGCCCTTCCAACGGGCTTGCAGCATGGAAGTGAGCGAGGACAGATCAGCCTTGTTAGTCTTTTGCGCAGCTTCCCGGTTCGGCGTTTCATTCTTCACTGCACAGGCCACCTGCAATCCCTCACCGACCTGCACTCGCGCCGTCTGGCCTAAAACGTCAACCACGCGCCCGGAGATCACGTCTCCAACCTTGTGCTCGGCGATATATTCTTCCACGCTAGTCGGGATCAGCTGCTTCATACCCAGCTTCAGGCGGCGTTTTTCAGGATCGATCTCCAGCACCTGCGCCTTCACCTGCTGCCCCACTCGCAAAATATCCTTCGGATCGTTGATCCGCTTTTCAGCGCTCATGTCGCTGACGTGAATCAGGCCTTCGACCCCTTCGCTGAGCTGCACAAACGCGCCGAACTTGGTAAGGCTGGTGACCGGGCCTTCAATCACGAAGCCAACCGGAAATTTCTGATCGATCCCCACCCACGGGTCGCCGAGCGCCTGCTTCAAACCAAGTGCGATTCGCCGCTCGCTGGGGCTGATGCTTAGAATCACGGCTTCCACCTGATCGCCCGGTTTAACCACATCCCCCGGCTTCTGCACGCGCTTCGACCATGACATTTCCGAAACGTGAATCAATCCCTCAACGCCGGGCTCGATCTCGACAAACGCGCCGAAATCCATCAGCTTCGTCACCGTTCCGCTCACCCGCTCGCCGGATTTATATTTCGCTGCGGCCGCGTCCCACGGATGCGCAAGCAACTGCTTCATCCCGACCGAAATGCGCCGGTTCTGTGGATCGACTTTCAGAACTTTGACGTCGACTTCCTGCCCCGCAGAAAGCACATCGGCAGGCTTCTGCACCCGCGACCACGAAATATCCGACACGTGCAGCAGCGCATCTACGCCGCCCAAGTCGACGAACGCCCCGTAGTCCGTCAGGCTGCGCACCGTGCCGTGGAGCGTCTCGCCTTCTTTCAGTTCGGCAAAGCGCCGCTGCTTGTTTGCGAGTTCTTCTTCCTCCAGAATCACCCGCCGATCCACCACCACGTCTTCTTCCGTCGCGTCCAGCTTGGTGATGCGGCAACGAATCTCCTGGCCCACCAGCTTTTCCATCTCCGCGGCGTCACGCGTGCCGGTGCGCGACGCAGGCATGAAAGCGCGAATGCCGACATCGACGCTAAGGCCGCCTTTCACCGCGCCTGTAACCGTGCCGCCAATAGTAGTTTTCTCGGCAAATGCTTTTTCAAGCGCAGCCCAATCCGTTGGCTGCGCAATTTTCCCGCGCACCAGCTCGTAATATCCTTCTTCGTTTCGCCCTTTGATGGTGACGAAAAACTTGTCTCCCGGCTTCGGCGGCTGCTTGGCGCCCTGAAATAGCGTCAGCGGCAACACGCCTTCGATCTTGTAGCCGATATCGAGGAAAACTGCTTCGGCGGAGGTGGAAATCACTGTGCCTTCCAGTTGCTTGGCGCCGTCATCGCCCTTGCGGGAGTGGCTCTGTTCGTACTCAGAGAGCAATTGACTGAAAGACTCGCCGGATTCGGAAGTCACTTCGGGTTCAGGATTGGTGGTGTCAGGCATGAAAGGGATCTCAGAAACAACGATGAACCAGAATAACACCGGGAGCGGCCCGCATCATTTGTAAATCCAATGTTACAAGCCATCGCTCGGCCTTGGAGCCATTCACTCAATTCGTGTAGGGTGTAAATGGACTTTCGGAGAAAAAGTTGGCGGAAGCAATCATTCAGGCGCGCGCGGTCGAAAAATTCTACGCCCAGCCCGACGGCAATCGCATTGAAGTCATCGCGCCCACCGATCTCGACATCATGCCCGGAAAAATCGTCGCCCTGCTCGGCCCCTCGGGCTCCGGCAAGTCCACGCTTCTGCGCATGCTCACCGGCCTTTCGCAGCCATCCTCCGGCGAAGTCCTCTGGCACGGCAAACCCATCGGGGCTGATCCGCCCAACGTCGCCATCGTCTTTCAAAGCTTCGCGCTTTTTCCCTGGCTGAATGTTCTCGAGAACGTCGAAGCTCCGCTCGAAGCGCGCGCAATTGGGCCGATCGAGCGCCGGAAACGCGCCTTAAAGATGCTCGACACCGTCGGCCTCGACGGCTTCGAAACCGCCTATCCGAAAGAACTCTCAGGCGGCATGAAACAGCGCGTCGGCTTTGCTCGCGCTCTCGTCGTCGAACCCGAAGTCCTTTTCATGGACGAACCTTTTTCCGCGCTCGACGTCCTCACCGCCGAGAACCTGCGCAACGAACTCCTGGAACTGTGGCTGAACAAGAAAATGCCCACCAGCGCCATCTTCATCGTCACCCACAATATAGAAGAATCTGTCTTGATGGCCGACCGCGTGATCGTACTCGGCCGCAATCCCGGACGCATTCGCTCCGATTTCGAGGTCACACTTCCCTATCTTCGCGATCGCAAGTCGCCGCGCTTTGTCGAGTACGTCGACTACATCTACAAAATCATGACCCAGCCCGACGTCGAGCACTCGCTGCCCGAAACCGCCGGGGCAACCAAAACGGCGTCGCGATCCAAAGAAAAATATCAGATGCTGCCCCACGCCCGCCCGGGCGGCATCGCCGGGCTGCTCGAACTGCTTCACGACCAAAATGGCCGCGACGACCTCTACCGCCTCTCCGACGAACTTTCCATGGACGTCGATGATCTGCTCCCCATCGTCGAAGCCGCGTCCATGCTGGGTTTCGCGCGCCTCAAAGAGGGCGATGTCGAAATCACCCCTGAAGGTATCGCCTTTGTCGATGCCGACATCCTCGGCCGCAAAACCCTGTTTCGCGAAGCCGCCTTAAAGCACGTCGCCATTCTTCAATCGATCGACAACGTCCTCAAAGCCAAATCCGACCACTCCATCCCCGACGAATTCTTCCACGACATTCTCGACGAGCACTTCAGTCAGGATGAAGTCGAGCGCCAGTTTGAAACCGCCATGAACTGGGGCCGCTACGCCGAAATTTTCGACCACGATCCCGAACGCGAGCGTCTGGTGCTCACCGATTACTCCGAGCCCGCGCACCCGGCAGCGGCGGCCAAATCATGAGCCGCCCGGCGTTTTCTTTTTCCAGCCTCTCGCCCTATCGCTTGTGGTCCGTGCTGCCGCGCATCCACGCGTCCACGTTTCCTGACGTCCTGATGTTCGCCCTCGCCCTCTCATTGTTCTACGGAATCATCACCGTCGGCCGCTCCTGGTTCGGCCCGTTCACGCCCTCGGTTGAAATCTCGCGTAGTCCGTGGGCATTGCCCGGCTACGCCGCACTCTCGCTGCTCCGCATCGGCATCGCATATTTCCTCAGCCTCGCCTTCACCCTCGTCTACGGATACATCGCCGCCTACAACGCCAAAGCCGAGCGCTTCATGGTCCCCCTGCTCGACGTGCTGCAGTCCATCCCTGTGCTCAGTTTCCTCCCCGGCGTCATGCTCGCCATGGTCGCGCTCTTTCCCAGCCACCAGCTCGGCGTCGAACTCGGCGCTATCCTGCTCATCTTCACCGGACAGGTCTGGAATATGGCGTTCAGCTTTTACGCCTCACTCAAAAGCATCCCCCGCGAAATGCGCGAAGCCGCGCAAATCTACGGATTCAGCTGGTGGCAGCGCTTCACCGAAGTCGAACTTCCCTACGCCGCCATCGGCCTGGTCTGGAACTCCATGATGTCCGTCGCCGGCGGATGGTTTTTTCTCATGGCCTGCGAGATGTTCGTCCTCGGCTCGCGCGACTTCCGCCTGCCCGGCCTCGGCTCCTATCTGCAAACCGCCTCCAGCGCCGGGGACACCCGGTCCATTCTCTGGGGCGTTGGCACCATGATCGCCGTCATCGTCCTGCTCGATCAGTTCGTCTGGCGTCCGGTCATCGCCTGGGCGGAAAAATTCAAAGTCGAGCAGGTGGAAAGCAGCAACATCCCGCGCTCCTGGGTGCTTGATCTGATGCAGCATTCGCAGGCGCTAAAGCAGCTTCGCCGCCGCGCGCTGTTTCCGCTTCGCGAAAAATTACTGGAGCATTTCGTCCGTCGCGGCCCCGACGAAGCGACGGGCGAGCCGCGCTCAGCCTGGAAATTGTGGGTCGCCCGCCTGATCGGCATCGCCGCGCTCTGCGGCATTGGCTACGCGGTCGCCCGCGTCGTCGTTCTACTCACCGGATTAACCAAGCCAGAATTTCAAGAACTCGGCCTCGGCCTCGGCGCAACCTTTCTGCGCATCACCGCCGCGCTCGTTATCGGCGCCGCCTGGACCATCCCCGTCGGCGTAAAAATTGGCTTCAATCCCAAGCTGGCGCGCATCGCGCAGCCTCTGGCCCAGATCGCCGCCTCCGTCCCCGCAACCGCATTATTCCCCGTCATCCTGCTGATCCTCATTCAACTCGGCGGCGGCCTCAGCGTCGGCTCCATCGTGTTACTCCTGCTGGGAACGCAGTGGTACATCCTCTTCAACGTAATCGCCGGAGCCATGGCAATCCCGACGGACCTGAAAGAAGCCTGCTCCATCTGCCGCATCAGCGGATGGAAACGCTGGCGCAAACTCATCCTCCCCGGCATCTTTCCTTATCTCATCACCGGCCTGGTCACCGCCTCCGGAGGCGCGTGGAACGCCAGCATCGTCGCCGAATACTTTCAGTTCAAAGGTCAGACCATCTCGACCATCGGCCTCGGCTCAACCATCGCCAAAGCCAGCGACAGCGGCAACTTCGACCTTCTGATTGCCTCAACCATCGTGATGGCCGCCGTCGTGGTGACCATCAACCGCCTCGTCTGGCGCCGCATGTACCGCCTCGCCGAAACCCGCTTCAAGCTGGAAACATAAATCGTCCGCAAAGAAAAAAGGCCGGAACCTTTCGATCCCGGCTGCAGGTTGGCATGGTTCGCCCGGAAAAATCTAATACTTGCATCAGCCCGGCGCACTAACTGACGACTAATGACTGATGACTGTGCTACGCGCTCCTTCTCGGCCGCATCGTCAGGTCACGCACCTGCGTCAGAATGCTCGACATCTGCATGCCGTTCAACTGGCTCACAAACGGCAGTACTTCGGCAATGAAGGGATCGAGCATCAACTCGTTCACTTCTTCCTGACGGTTGCGCTCGCCGCCGCTCAGCAGGTCCGGCACCGTCACTTCCAGCGCCTTGGCCAGCCGCTCCAGCGACGAAAGCGTCGGCGTAGCTTTTTCGTTTTCAATTTTCGAAACATACGTCCGCGGCACACTCATGCGCGCCGCCAGTTGCCGCTGGCTCAGCCCATTGCGCAGACGAATGTTGCGTATCGACGATGCCAGGTTCAAATGCCCCGGCCGGCCCATGATCGGGATCACTTGCGGCGGCGGTGCGGGCGCGACAATTTCCGGTTCGTCCTCGTCTAACGAACCGTGGCAACGACGGCACAGATTGTTGAGGGTTCGGAATTGAACCAGAAGACAGCGATCGCAGCGGACAACCTCCCGTGAATCTACGGGAGCTAGCATTGTAGCCATGCAGGTGTGGGAGTGCCAGAGCGGGCGTTCCCTGAAACCGCGTACCGAACCAAACTAGATACTCGGTTTCAAACCTGATGCGTACTCTGCGATAGTGGGTCTGTGGAAGTCAAGCAAAATCTTAGGGTTGATCGCGGGAGTGTCCACTCTAAACGTTCAAGAGACCGCAAGAAATCACGGCGGATGTTGAATCCGTGCTGTGTTTACTAACTGTATTCTCGACGGAAAGCCACACATTCGCGAATGAACAGGGCACGCGGCATGGTAAATCTTATCGAATCGGCCCAGTCGCAGAAGGCGCTGCGGAAACGATCTGATTGAATGAGTTCACGGTCTGCTCAAACTGGTCCGCTGTTCCCTATCTTCGAGCGAGTCGGTCGTTCTCCAGGTAAATATCGCGCGGGCTTCATAGATAGTACCGGATCGCAAATAGTGGAGTTTTCCTACGATGACGCCAGGCCCTTTTCTTGCGGCCTGGCATCCGTGAAATGTGGGGAACTATGGGGAGCGGTGGATAGCGCAGGCAGTCTAACAATAGAACCTGTTTCACACTCACCATTTGGAATTAGCGATGACAGGATTGTTTACTCCGTAAATGGTAAGCGCGGAATCATGAGCCTCGACGGCAAAGTCATCGTTGGGCCGAAGCTTCGCGTCCTTCTCGAGTTTCAAGAGGGCGCGTCTCCGATGTCCGTGGATCGCCTGTATGGATTTGTCGGACGCGACGGACAACAACTGGCAGCTCCGGTCTATGAGGACGCGCGATCTTCTCAAGTGGACTGGCACCCGTCAACACAGATGGGAAGTGGGGATTCATAAACAAGTATCTCGAGTTTGAAATCTCGCCTCAGTTCGATTTCGCACTCCCATTTTCTGGAGGCCTGGCAAGGATTGTGCAGGCCGGATTGTGGGGATACATTAACCGAGAAGGTGACATCGTCATCCCTCCGCGATATGCCAGCGCCCGTGATTTTCACGAAGGTCTGGCTGAAGTGGAGATGGAACGGCTGTGGGGATATATCGATACGGAGGGCCGAACCGTCATCCAGCCATCATTCCGCAGAACGGGCGAATTCGTGGAAGGCATAGCGGCAGCCAGTCCCCGCGGTCATCCTGACGGATTTTATGGCTTCATCAACCGACATGGCGAATATGCCATTTTTCCTCAATTTGGAGGAGTGGGAAGATTTAGGCATCGGCGTTGCTTCGTAGAACTCGTAGACGAGGTGGCCTACATTGACCCTGAAGGCAGCGTAACTTGGCGCGGGCCGTACGTCGACGTTGGCCAAATTTCGGAACTATAGTTGTGGTGCGCGATACCTTTGCAATCGCCGGCAACACGCTGAAAACCTGCTAGTATTCACTTCTGCAGCTCGAATCCCCTATGCCCACCCACTCCCGACCCGACGCCTGGAACCTCCTCACCGAGTTCACCCAATCCGAAAGCCTGCGCAAGCACGCGCTTGCGGTCGAAGCCTGCCGGGTGCCCCACACATTCGCGCTCTTTGCGGATGTGTGGGAATCAACAACCACAATGTAAAAAGATCACAGACACGCCGTTTCCCAGTACATACCCTGACAAAATGACCGCCGGGCTCGTCCGTTACTACGGCACTCGCCACCTGCATTTCATCACTTGCAGTTGCTACCACCGCAAACCCCGACTGCACGACGCCGCCCGCTACGATCTCTTACTTACGATCCTCGAAGAAGCCCGCCAGAAGTATCACTTCGTGGTCCACGGATACGTCCTCATGCCCGAGCACTTCCATCTCCTCATCACCGAACCCGAACTCGGCAACCCATCCGTCGTAATGAAGGTTGTCAAAGAGCGATTTACCCTGCAACTGAACCAGCGCCGCAAAGCGGCTCATGCCGCCCCAATCTGGCAAAAGCGTTTCTACGACTTCAACGTCTGGAGTGAAAAGAAGCGAATCGAGAAGCTGCGATACATGCACCGCAACCCCGTCAAGCGCGGACTGGTAACCGAACCCGACCAATGGAAGTGGAGCAGCTTCCGCGCCTATCGCGACGGAGAGATCGGGTTGCTGCGGGTCAACTATCAGGAATGGCCGGTTCGAATCAAGGCTCTCGCCGTGGAGAAGTTCGGCGCCCGCGGCACCGCCTCGCTCCCACTCATCCGCAAAAAACGCGAATGAGTGGGGTCCAGTTGGAGCGAAGCTCGCTGACGTGGTTTACTTCCTGCCCAACGCCAGCCCGCCCAGCGTCGCCGGGGGGAGGGTCACCACATCCGGCCCCTCCGTCTTGCCCGTGACGATCGGCTTGTTTGGGATGGTTTCGTAAGCATACCCGGTAATCGAAGCTTCAATGTGCTGTGGGTACTCAAAGCCGACATCCAGTCTGGCCCAGCCGTAATGCGTCTCTCCGTCAACGTTAAACTTCAATCCTAGATAGCGGCGGTTCGTATACGGCCACTGCCCGGCGCTAAACACCTGAGTGTAAGTACCCAGGCGAGAGTCGCCCAGGGGGTACGTGCCTCTGTGCACCATAATCCACGGGCCGTTCTGCAAGTGGGCCTGATTAGACCCGACACTGATGCCCGCCTTCAACGCCGAAGCCAACGTGTACTGGTGCCCCACGCGACTGCGCCAGTAACCTTTACCCCACACCCCGTTGCTCTGATCCGGCCCGGCGACTCCCAGAGTGGCATTCGTCGTCCGGCCGTTTGAGTACGTATTCCAAAACGAAAAGTCAGCCGTGCCGTCGTGGTTCAGGTCAAGAAATATCTTCCCGCCGTTCGATGGGATGTTTATGTTCGCAGGAGTGTAAATAATTTTTGCGTCCGCCGATCTCGTCACTGCCAGCAATCCCACCCCCGCTGCCGTCGCCGCCGTCGCATATCGCGATAGCCGTTTCTCAAGTTCTTCATTGACGCCGACGCTGCCGACATTTGCCTCTTCCGTCATATTCCACTCCTTCGCGCCCGGCTACGGCACGATTTCGTAAACCGTGCCGCAGCCGCCCCCGCACTTCCCCGTTCCGCCGCGCTCGGTGGTTCCGTAAATATGATGACTCGAATCGACCACAACTCCGGCCTGGGGCATGGCTCCGTCACCCTTCTTGCCGAACGAATGCAGCACCACCTCCCGCCAGCCCTCCGCCACAGACCGCAATTCGTAAACTGTGCCATGATTCCTCTGGCTTAACTGTGCTCCCGAGGTTACACCATAGATATTGCCGTCGGCGTCGCGAGCGACCCTTCCCACAGGCTCGTTTCCGTCAGCGCCCCCATAGAAGATGTGCAAATTAGTTTGCCATCCGCCGTGTTGAGTCCGTTCAAACATGAACACCGTTCCAAATCCATCCCCGCCCGCCGAATCAACCCCCAGCACGCTACCGGATTGACTCAAAACCGGTCCGCCAGACGGAAAAATTCCCGAGCGATCTCCCCTGCTGAAGCTGTACAACACGCTTTCCGTCCATGTCCCGTTCTTTCCCGGCGTGAGCTTGTAGACTGTCCCGCAATCGCCTTTGGCGCTGCACGAATATCCACTCCCTCCGCCAAACGTAGTCATGCCATAGGCATTGCCATCAGCGTCAAAAACCAGAGGCGTAGAGGGATGAGATCCATCCGGTGATCCGGCAAAGTCATAAATGGTCTTTTCCTTCCATTCACCGTTGGGCCCGCGTGCCAACTCAAAGACCGCGCCGCACCCAAAATTGCAAACCGCTGAGCCTCCTCCAGCGTAGTACGTGGTACCGTACAGGTTGTCCTGGTGAATGACCAGGTCAGCCGACGGATTTTTGCCGTCGCTTCCGGCAGTAAAATTGTAAAGCACGCTCTCCTGCCAGACGCCATTAACCTCCGCCAATTCAAATACGCTGCCAGGATCGCCATAGTCGCCCGGGGTGGTGCCATACAGCCGTCCCTCGTTGTCCATCACCAGCCCGGTTATCGGGAACCCACGGCTGCTATTGCACCGAAACACGTATAGAATCTTGTGGCTCCATCCATTCGATGTTCGTTGGAGCTCAAACACCGTCCCGCACCCCCCACCTTCGTCATTGGTGGTGCCGTAGAGGTTGCCATTCGCATCTTCGATCAGGTCGGAAATCGGATGCGCTCCGTCGCTCCCACCCTGGAACGAATAAATGACTTTTTCTGTCGCGGAGGCCGAGGCAATCGGCTGCGCGATCCAAACCACCAGGCAGAGCGCGACTGGAAAACACAGGAAGCTTCTTCGCATGGGAATCCTCCTTTTTTCGCAACCCGTGGATCGATAAGCCGTAGGGTACGGCCAAGCGAGCCATTGTACCTTGAAACGAAGGATCTCTGCACCTACACAAATTAATTCCGGGTGCCCCACACATTCGCGGTCTTTGCGGATGTGTGGATGCTCTCCCATTCGCCGCAACGAACCCAAACCTGGAAAGCCCGCTAGTATTCACTTGTGGGTGGGTGGCCCGGGCTTCTTCGCCATCATGACGTGGGTGCACGGTCCTTGCGCCTTCTGCAAGGGCGGGAACCACCAGCTCATCCCACGGCGCTTACGGGAACTAAGACACCCGATCTGCCGGTAACCTCCCAGTAATCCCACCTCAGTGATATCGACGCCCTCTCATCCCCATGAGATTCTGCATTGGCTTGATCGTCGAAACGGGTGAGTCCCGGAAAAGGGTTGCGACCAACCGCATGGCACCAAGGAAGGTAGAAATGAAACGAATTCTCGCAAGTCTGGTGTTGCTGATGGCCGCTGTATTCCCCGCCGCCGCAGCCACCGGCGCAGCCCAGCTCAAGGGCACATATTATTTCTCGATCACCGGCATCACCACGGTTGGCGGCTACTACACCGGAAGCACATGGCACTACGTCAGTGGAGCTTGCCCCAAGAGTGAAACCTGTATGAATCAGACCTTCCAGAAAGTGTCGGTCGGCACAATCTCGTTCAACGGCGCAGGCAAGGCGACTTTCCTCACCGTTACCAATTACGATCCCAGCGGCGAGCCCGACTCCGGTGGCCCGGCCAAGGGAGCAGTTTGGCCCTACACGGTGAACGGAGTGAACGGCCTGCTCGGCACAGAATCCGACGGCGCGGCCATAGTGCTCGGCGCTTTCAATTCCGCCGGCATCGCCTCGGTCGTGCAGATCTTCATTGCTGACACCAACCCAAAGACCGGCGTCGCCACCCTCCAATAAACAAAGGCTACGGGTGCCCCACACATTCGCGTTCTTTGCGGATGTGTGGGCGCTGTCACGACTGTCACCCAGACCGCCTTCCCATTTCTTCCCAGGTACACAAATTGCCGACCTCCGGAAAACGGTGGGAAGAACCCGGATCAAAATCGTATATCTCCAACGACGCGATCTCGCCGTTCCGTCCCCACAAAATCAGGCCCGCCCGTTGGCCGTCGGGATAGAGAGCCAACTCGTCCGCAATTCTCACTGCCTTACCTTCCCGCCGCTCGCGGGGCTTGAAATCAAGACTGGTACATCCGCAGCCGCACCCTCCCACAACCCGCAGGTCCTCAACCGGGCGCACTCGATAAGCCTCCGCGTCGACCGACGCATGATCAAGCAGCCAATTCACTACCTCGATCTCATTCGGTGCGATTGGTCTATCCATACACAGCGCACCTTACTCTTCAGCCCATGCGTCTGCAAACTGCCGGGCTACGGGTGCCCCACACATTCGCGTTCTTTGCGGATGTGTGGGTGCTGTCCCATTCGCCGCAACGAACCCAAACCTCGAAAGCCTGCTAGTATTCACTTCTGCGACCCGATCTTCTCGAAAACCCCTATGCCCACCCACTCCCGACCCGACGCCTGGAACCTCCTCACCGAGTTCACTCAATCCGAAAGCCTGCGCAAGCACGCACTCGCCGTCGAAGCCTGCATGCGGGCCTACGCCCGAAAATTCGGCGGAGACGAAGATCTCTGGGGCATCGTCGGACTCATCCACGACTTCGATTACGAAAAATATCCCAGCGCCCAGGACCATCCCTATCGCGGCAACGAAATCCTCACCCAGCGCGGATACTCCGACGAGATCCGCCGCGCCATCATGTCCCACGCCGACTACACCGGCGTAAAGCCCGAGTCGCCGATGGAAAAATCTCTCTTCGCCTGCGACGAACTCGCCGGATTTCTCACCGCCTGCGCCCTGGTCAAGCCGGGCAAATCGCTGGCCGAAGTCGAACCCAAATCCGTTCGAAAAAAAATGAAAGACAAAGCCTTCGCTCGCAGCGTCAACCGCGAAGACATCATCAACGGCGCCGCCTCGCTCGGCGTCGAACTCGAAGACCACATCGCCTTCTGCATCGCCGCCATGCAAGCCGTCGCGCCAGAGCTGGGCCTCTAGTCGGGAGGGCATGGCTTCAGCCATGCCGAAAAGCGCCCCAATTGATGTCGGGCTTTAGCCCCTGCGGTGCCGCATGAAATACCAATGATCGGGAGGGCACGGCTTCGTCCGCGCCGCATTGCAGTGCGAGAACCCTTGTCGGGAGGGCATGGCTTCAGCCATGCCGAAAAGCGCCCCAATTGATGTCGGGCTTTAGCCCCTGCGGTGCCGCATGAAACACTAATCGGGAGGGCACGGATTTATCCGTGCCGTAAAACGCCGCCGCCAATCCAGGGCTTTAGCCCCTGCGGGCATGGATCCAACTCAAATCCTCCATGCGCCGAAGAATACGGGAAGTCTCTGGCGCTCGCCACAAGCCCTGCCTTTACGGGATTGTCGTGAATGTAATTCACATGCTTTGCATAATCCCACGGATCACGAATCCGATGATCGACATACCCATGCTCCCATATCTCCGTGTTGACGCCCAAGTCCTTCTTGACCCGATATGAAAGTCCACCCTTCACAAGCTGCACCGCCCTCTCGAGGGCAACGCCCGTGGGCGTGAACAACAAATGCACATGATCTGGCATCGCCACAAACTCATGCAAAAGGAACTTACCCTCACGGCGGTAATGCGAGATGGTCTCGATGAACAGGGTGGCCATCCGGTCCGTCTGAAACAGTGGGCGATGCCCCCATGTCGCGGAGGTCACGAAGTAGGCGTTTGATCCGAGTGAAGTCGAATCCCGTGGAGGCCTTGACAAAATTCCCTCAGCGGCTAAAGCCTCGTCCTGGCAAGGCCGTATCGGCACGTCTGAAGACGTGCCCTCCCGAATGATCGATTGGCCAAACTTGCTTGTCTGTGACGACCGAACCGTATCGCTCTGTGATTTTCGGCTCGGGAAGCCCAGCTTTGGCAGCGGGAGAACAGCAATCGGGAGGGCACAGCTCTGGCTGTGCCGTAACACGCCCCCGCAACTCGGGGCTTTAGCCCCTGCGGGATGCCCGAGCACGCGCCCGTGCCGCCCCGCGCCCCCCAAACCCATTGTCATTCCGAGCCGTCCGTAGCCGCGCCGCGGCGAGGACGCGCGAGGAATCTGCTTTCTCCTCCCCACAATTTCCCTTGACCTCACTCCTGCACTTCTCCACAATTGAACTAGCTTCTCGATCTTTGACAACAAAATACCGTCGGTTTTCGCAATGTCCGATAACTCGACAACCGCATCAAAATATCAGCCTAACTCATTTGTTTGGAAGATTTTGCCTATAACCCCTTTAAACCCAAAGATCTGGCGAGATCGACCCTGCTAACCTGCTGATTAATATATATCTTGCAAAAAGGGTGGGGGGGAGGGGGGAGTTAGCAGAGAGTAAACGGAAAACTCAGCCTATTTCAGCGCTTCCGCGACCTTCCCGCTGGCAATCAGATCGGCGAGCCGCTCGAAATCTTGGTACATCACGCGATCCACGTCCATGGTCGCACAAACCGACCGGATGGCCTTATACGCCGCCTGGCCGCGCTTGCCGGGCTTGAGCGGAGCGTGAAAATCGAGCGCTTGCGCCGCGGCCATAGCTTCAATGGCCATGACGTTGCGGGTGTTCTGGACCACGCGCCGCAACTTCAGCGCCGCCGCCATGCCCATGGAGACAAAATCTTCTTTGTTGCCGGAAGTGGTAATCGAATCCGCCGACGCCGGATGGGCAAAGATTTTGTTTTCGCTCACCAGCGCGGCCGCCGTAACTTGCGGCATCATGAAGCCGGAATTCAGCCCCGCGCCGGCAGCCAAGAACGGCGGCAAGCCTTCGCTCAGCGCCGGATTGACCATGCGCTCGAGTCGGCGTTCTGAAATTCCGGCCAGCGCGGTCAACGCGATCGCCAGAAAATCTAGCGCAAACGCCACCGGCTCGCCGTGAAAATTTCCGCCGGAAATAATCTCGCCTTTGGCTTTTTTTTGCGACGGAAAAACCAGCGGATTATCGACCGCCGAATTCGCTTCCGTTTCGAAAACTTGCCGGCAATGCGCCAAAGTGTCGCGCACCGCGCCGTGAACTTGCGGAATGCAGCGCAGCGAATACGCATCTTGCACGCGTCCGCAATCGCGATGCGATTCGTTGATCGCGCTGCCTTCCATCATGCGCCGCAAATTCGCCGCAGTCGTAATTTGTCCCGGATGCGGCCGAACCTTTTGTATGCGCTCGTCAAACGCAACTACCGTTCCTTGCAGCGCGTCAAGCGTGAGCGACGAAATCACATCTGCCGAATCAACCAGCGTTTCCGCCGCGAGCAATTGCAAAACTCCGACCGCCAGCATCGCTTGCGTACCGTTGATCAGCGACACCGCTTCCTTGGCTTCGAGCACAACTGGTTTGATCTGCGCGCGTCGAAGAACGTCGCTGCCGGAAACGCGCTCGCCTTCGACAATGCATTCGCCTTCGCCGATCAGAACCAGCGCCAAATGCGCCAACGGCGCAAGATCGCCGCTTGCGCCGACGCTGCCTTGCGACGGCACAAACGGCGTGACGCCGCGATTAAGCATCTCGCAAATCGTATCGATGACGATCGCGCGAACACCGGAATTGCCCTTCGACAGCGAGTTCGCGCGCAACAGCATCATGGCGCGAACTTCTGCTTCACTCAGCGGATCGCCGACGCCGACCGCGTGCGATCGCACCAGATTCACCTGCATCTCTCGAATCTGGTCGCCGGCAATGCGCACGTCGCTCAGCTTGCCGACGCCGGTCGTAATCGCATACGACACTTTGTTGCCCGCAACCAGCGCATCGACAATCGCGCGCGCGCGATCAACCGCGACACGCGCGCTCGAAGACAATTGCACCTTGCGCTTCTCGACCGCAACCTCGCGAACATCGTTCAGCGAGAGATCATTTCCATTGATAGTTAAGGTTTTCAAGAGATCTTCCCTAGCGTGTTACTGAAGCTTCCATCGCCGCCCGAAACGCATCCGCATATTTCCTCGGCAGCGCAGTCTTCTTCATATTCATGTCGACCACAATGTGCGTTGTTTCGCCTTCCGCCAGCAGCGTTTGGTCGTCAGCGCGCAACAGCTCATATTCGAACCGGATCACCGATTCGCGCAGATGCGCGAGCCGCGTCCGAACCATAACTTCATCATCGTATCGCGCCGGCGCTTTATAACGGCATCGCGCATCGATCACCGCGATGCAACAACCATCTTTCTCTTCCATGTCGCGATACGAAAAACCCATTTGACGCAGCAATTCTACTCGTCCGACTTCAAACCAGATCAGATAATTCGCGTGATAAACCACACCCATTTGATCGGTTTCCACATAGCGCACTCGCAGCCGGGTTTCATTCACTGCGCCATCATTCGCCACTGCATCATTAGCTACATCATGCGAACGCTCACTCACTGTCCGCTCCACTTCGGCTTGCGCTTCTCCAGAAACGAAGTGATGCCTTCATGAAAGTCCGCCGTCGAACGGACCGCAGCGTTTTCGAGCACGGCCGTTTCAACCTGCACGTCGAGTTCGCGCCGTGCATTGTCCGAAAGTAGCCGCTTGGTATACCGCAACGAAGCCGGACTGTTTTCCATCAACTCCGCAGCTAGCTCTTTCGCCCGGCTGATGAGTTTATCGGATGGAACGACCTCGTTGATCAGCCCGATTCGCAGCGCTTCATCTGCCGTGATAATTCGACCTGTAAGCAAAAGATCTCGCGCGTGCTTCTCACCGACCTGTCGCAGCAGAAACGTGGAAACGATCGCCGGCACAAACCCGATGCGAACTTCCGTGTATCCAAACTTCGCATCCGGAACCGAAAGCGTGAAGTCGCACAGCGTCGCCAGACCGCAACCGCCGGCAATCGCCGGACCATTCACTGCAGCAATCGTTGGCTTGGGAAATTCATACAGCGATCGGAAAAGCCTCGCCATAGTTTGGCTATCCATCAAGCTTTGTTCCGGCGATCGTCCGAGCAGCGCTTTCAGGTTCTCCAAATCCATGCCCGAGCAGAACGCTTTTCCCGACCCGGTAAGCACCAAAACCAGCGCCGGCGATTGCGCAACCTCTTCCAATGCCGCCAGCAGATCGTCGATCAGTTCGTAGCTGATGGCATTGCGCTTGTCGGGACGATTGAGCGTAATCGTCGCAACGCCATTCTCAGTGCTCAGTTGTATTGTGTTGTATGCCATTCGATTGATGTTCCAATGCTAATCGGCCGCGTGCGAACTGGTATAACGCGCGCCAATCTCGGCTGAAATCCTCAGCAAAGTATCGAGCGACTTCAGCGGCGGCAATTCGGCACCGCAGTTCTTCAGCGTCTCGATGACAATTTCCGTCGGAATATTCCCGACCAGCGCGTCCTGCGCAAACGGACATCCGCCAAGTCCGCCGAGCGCTGAGTCAAACCGCCGACAACCCGCTTCATACGCTGCTCTTACTTTTCCCGCCGCTTCATCCGGCCGGCTGTGAAGATGCACTCCAATCTCCAAATAGTCATACTTCGCCAGCACCGCGCCGAGCAGATCGCGAATCTCCGCCGGTCCGGCAACGCCAACCGTGTCGGCGAGAGAAATCATGCGAATGCCCGATGATTCGAGAATGTCGACAGCATTAATGACTTCCTGCACGTTCCACTCGTCGCCATAAGGATTGCCAAACGCCATGGAAATATAAACCACAACATCGAGTCCGGCTTCCTGCGCCTTGTTCTGAATCTTATCCAGTTCGTCGAGCGCGTCGTCGGGCGTCTGCTTCTGGTTGTTGCGCAGGAAAGTCGGCGAAATCGAATACGGAAATCCAACCGTGCTTACGACATTGGTCGCGATCGCCCGCTGCACACCCTTTTCGTTGACCACAATTCCTATGATTTCGACGTCATCCGGCGGATCGAGATCTTTCAGCACCTCTTCCGAATCCGCCATCTGCGGAACCGCCTTCGGAGACACGAACGACGCCGCATCAATATGCTTGAATCCCGCGTTGATCAATGCCTTGAGGTAATTGATCTTCAGGTGCGCGGGAATCAAGCCTTTCAGCCCTTGCCACGCATCTCGCGGACACTCGATCAGCTTAACGTCGTCAGCCATATCTTAACCACGGAGACCAAAGAGTATTGAGTGATTGAGTGATCGGGCAATTGAGGAATTGGTCATCGGCTTTCCGGCCCAACACCAATCGGCCTTCAAATTACCCAATTACCAAATTCCCCGATTACTCAATCTCTTCATGTCTGCAGCACTCCCACCTTAAACTCCGGCACATCCGGATTCAGCGCCGCGCACTCCAAAGCTTGCGTAATAGCGTCACGCGTTTCGATCGGATCGATGATCTTATCGATCCACAGGCGCGCGGCTCCATAACGCGGATCGGTCTGCTCGTCATAGGTGCGCTTTACCGACGCATACAGCTCTTTCTTCTCCTCGTCGCTGAGTTTCTTGCCGCCACGCTCCAGTTGCTTGACTTTGATCTCCACCAGCGTGCCCGCAGCCGAATCGCCGCTCATGACCGCATATCGCGCGGTCGGCCAGGCGAAGACAAATCGCGGATCGTAAGCTTTGCCACACATGGCATAATGTCCAGCACCGAACGATCCGCCGACGATGACCGTTATCTTCGGCACCACGGAATTCGAAACCGCATTCACCATCTTTGCCCCAGCTTTAATAATGCCGCTCCATTCCGCGTCGCGCCCAACCATGAATCCGTTGACGTCATGGAGGAAAACCAGAGGAATCAGGTCCTGATTGCAATCCATGATGAAGCGCGCGGCTTTCTCGGCTGATTCGGTATAAATCACTCCGCCGAATTCCACGCGCTTGTGGCCATCGTGATCGATCTGCTGCGCATTCAGCTTCTGATTGGCGACAATGCCCACGGCGAATCCATTGATGCGCGCATATCCGCAAATCAGGGTCTTTCCATACTCAGGCTTGTATTCGTCGAAGCGGCTGCCATCGACTATGCGCGCCAGGATCTCCTTCATGTCATACGGACGTGCCGGCGATGAATCATAGATGCCGTAGATTTCCTCCGCCGCTAAAGCCGGTTCCTCGGGCTTCTTGCGGTCCCATGGCGACTGGCGACGATATCCCCATTTCTCAACCAGTGCGCGAATGCGCGCGATGCAAGCTTCGTCGTTGGGCTCGCGAAAATCCACCGTCCCGCTGATTGCAGAATGCATAGCTGCGCCTCCGAGTTCCTCGGCCGAGTACTTCTGTCCAATCGCCGCCTGCACCAGCGCCGGTCCGGCAAGAAAGAGTCCGCTGCCGTCCGTCATAAGCACGTGATCGCACATCACCGGCAAATATCCTCCGCCGGCCACGCACATGCCCATGATCGCAGCAATCTGCGGAACTCCCATTGCGGACATGACTGCGTTGTTACGGAAGACACGGCCGAAATCGTCGGTATCAGGGAAGACATCTTCCTGCAGAGGCAGAAAAACTCCGGCGGAGTCGACCAGATAGATCGTCGGAATGTGGTTTTCGATGGCGATATTCTGGGCGCGGATGACCTTCTTCGATGTCATCGGGAAAAAGGCTCCCGCCTTTACGGTCGCGTCATTGGCGATAATCATGACCAGCCGCGTATGAATTCTCGCCAGACCTGTAATCACTCCCGCCGACGGCGCGCCGCCCCATTCCTCATACATGCCGAAGGCCGCAAACATGCCGATCTCAAAGAAAGAATCCGGGTCGGCAAGCAGCTGAATGCGCTCGCGGGCTGTCAACCTTCCTTTTGCATGCTGGCTTTCGATCGCCTTCGCCCCGCCGCCTTCACGGATCTTTTCTTCCTCATTGCGCACCTGCGAAACCAGGTCGGCGAGATGGCGCATATTGTTCTCGAATCGGGCACTTGTGGGGTCAACGCGGCTGTTGAGCACGCTACCGCCGGTCGCAGGGTTGGAATCTAAACGGTCAGGCATGATCGAGGAGTCCGAAACTATTTACGGTATAACATTCGGCCATCTGCGAGCAATTGACCGTCGGAAGATATTCCGAGATCACCCGAACCGAACGAGGAGGCATTTCGAGTGTAAGGCGGGAAACGGTTGGAAAGACCTACGCGACTGGCACGCTGCGCGGCTTCACGTTATTGCGAATGAACCGTACGATGTCGTCCATCGCAGTGCCCGGCTGAAAAATTGCCGCCACACCGGCTTTCTTCAGGTTGTCGATATCCTGGTCAGGAATGATTCCGCCAACAACCATTAGCACATCATTCATCTTGTTCTGCCGCAGGAGTTCCATCACGCGCGGCACAATCGCATTGTGCGCTCCAGACAGAATCGAGAGGCCAATCACGTGGACGTCTTCCTGCAGCGCGGCGTTGACAACCATTTCAGGTGTTTGCCGCAAACCCGTGTAGATGACCTCCATACCGGCGTCGCGCAACGCTCGCGCGATCACTTTGGCTCCGCGGTCGTGTCCGTCAAGCCCGGGTTTGGCGACTAGCACGCGGATTTTGACCTCAGCCATGGCTTCCATTTAACCACAGTAACGCCAAAATCAGCTATGACAGCCAGCTGCTAAAGGGTTTTGATATCCAGACTACGCCACAAATACCAGCAAGCCACGCTGCGGTAAGGCTCCCAGCACCTGGCGATCTTTTCCATCTGCGCCGGCTTGGGGATCTTTCGTTTACGATAATGCTTCCGCATCGCCATCTGGATCCCCAGGTCTCCAGTCGGCAGAACATTTGACCGGCGGAGCGAAAACATCAGAAACATGTGAGCAGTCCATACGCCGATGCCCTTCACCTTCGTCAGCTCCCGAATTACCTCTTCGTCGGACAACTCCGCCAGGTGGTCGAATCTGACCTCCCCCGCATGCGCCTTTGCCGCCAAATCCCGCAGATAACTGAGCTTTTGTTTCGAGAGGCCGGCACCTCGCATTTGCGCTTCCGAAAGCTTCAAAACTCCTTCCGGAGTGACTGGCGAACCGGTCAGATCGGTCAAGCGGTTGAAAATCGTCGCCGCCGCTTTCCCATGTAGCTGCTGATAGACGATGGCTTCTGCGAGACTGGCAAAACTCGGTTCATCGTAATTCATGCGATACGGGCCAACTTTTTCGATGATCGCGGCCAGAACGGGATCCGCAGCCTTGAGATGAAGGATGGCCTTGCGCATGATGCATCTGTTTTAGCACAAGACTCGATCGGAGGCGAATAAAATACGAATTTGCGCAGGCTGCATTTCGATCAGCGCTAAGCCGCGTCCGGCCGCCTAGGCCTCGTCCTTAGATAGGAAATGCCCGTCTGCACAGGTTCGGGCAACTGGAACCCGATTCTTCTCCGTCGAAATGTCTTTGGCGACATAAGTTCTCTGATCGCCGCAAGCAAGCCCTGGATTGCGTCGTCGTGATTCTCCAACCGACGCTCCAGTTCTGCGATTTTCAGTGCGATCGCCCGGTTGCCGCTGATCATCTCGCGCAGCCGAACAAACGCTCGCACCACAAAGACACTCATTTGGATCGCGCGTCTCGAGTTAAGCACCGTAGCGGCCATAATCGCTCCGTGCTCGGTAAAAGCGTAGGGACGATAGCGTCGGCCGCCGTGTCCCCCACTTGAGGTCACAATTTGTGACCTCAAGATTTGATTCTCTCTTGCTGTCAACTGGAACCTGAAGTCTTCAGGAAAACGCTCTGCATTGCGCTTGATCTGCTGATTAAAGCGCTTCACCGTTACGCCGTACAGTTCAGCCAAATCTCGATCCAGAATCACCTTCTGATGCCGCAGGATCACAATCCTCGATTCAACCGGACTCGCGTTAAGTGGCTCGCGTGTCGACATACGATTACCCCTGCGCAAACTTGAGGTCACAAATTGTGACCTCAAGGTCTTAGCCTAGCTCACTGAGGGCCAAAAGAAGGAAAATAAAGATGATTTTCCGGCGCGTCGTGTCGGTTTGGGAAAATGGAGCTTGCCGCCTTTGCTGTTCGATCATTCTGAGGCGGCAATTCCGCGACCTGAAGTCGAGCTAAGTGATGCTGGCTTCCGTATAGGTTCCGTACACTTCGCGCAGGGCTTCGCAGATTTCTCCCACCGTCGCATATGCGCGAACCGCATCCACGATGTATGGCATGGTGTTTACTGGAGAAATGTCTCCGTTCACACCCGCTGTTGGCTCTTTCGCCGCCGCTTTTTTCAGCGCCTCCAGGCTACGGTTCACTTCCTGGTTCGATCGGCTCGCACGGAGTGCCTTCAGCTTGGCGGATTGCTGTCGCGCCACGCTTTCATCGATGTAAAGAATCGTCGGAGGTTCTTCTTCGATGGCGAATTCATTCACACCAACGATCACTTTCTCCTTTGCCTCGACCGCACGCTGATATTGGTAAGCCGATTCGGCGATTTCTTTTTGCGGATATCCGCGTTCTATCGCCTTCACCATGCCGCCCATCGCATCCAATTTGCCGAAATAATCGAACGCCCCGTTCTCCATCTGCAGCGTCAGATTCTCCAGGAAATAAGACCCGCCTAGCGGATCCACCGTCTGCGCGACGCCGGATTCGTAGGCGATGATCTGCTGCGTGCGCAGCGCGATCCGTGCCGCTTCTTCGGTTGGCAGCGCCAGAGCTTCATCGTAGGAATCGCAGTGCAACGACTGTGTTCCGCCCAGAACCGCAGCCAGGGCCTGAATCGCAACCCGGGCAATATTGTTCATCGGTTGCTGTGCTGGCAGGGAAACCCCGGCCGTCTGAGAGTGGAATCGCAATAATTTCGTACGCTGGTTCTTGGCGCCAAATCGCTCATCCATTACCCGATACCAGATCTTGCGCGCGGCTCGGTATTTGGCGATCTCTTCGAAGAAATCATTGTGCGCGTTGAAAAAGAAGCTCAGCCGCGGACCAAATTCATCTACGTCCAGCCCACGCTGTCGCGCCCATTCCACGTACTCCACGCCATCATACAGCGTGAATGCCAACTCCTGAAGCGCGGTCGAGCCAGCTTCGCGAATGTGATATCCGCTGATCGAAATCGTATTGAACCGCGGGGTGAATTTCGAACCGAACTCAAACGTATCGATCACCAGCCGCATCGAGGGCGCTGGCGGATAGATGTATTCCTTCTGCGCGATGTATTCCTTCAGAATGTCGTTCTGAATCGTCCCCGAAATCTTCTTCCAATCCGCACCCTGCTTCTCCGCCACCACCAGATACATCGCCCACAGCACCGACGCCGGGGAGTTGATGGTCATCGAAACAGTCGTTTTTTCCAGATCGATTCCGTTGAACAGAATCTCCATGTCCTCAAGCGAATCGATCGCCACGCCGCACTTGCCAACTTCGCCTTCGCTGGCGGCATGATCGGAGTCGTAGCCCATGAGTGTGGGCAGATCGAACGCTACCGATAATCCGCCGCCGCCATGCTCCAGCAGATACTTGTAACGCTGGTTGGTTTCTTCCGGAGACGCAAAGCCGGAAAACTGGCGCATGGTGTAAAGCTTTCCACGATATCCGGTCGCGTGAATGCCGCGCGTGAAAGGCGGTTGACCAGGGTAGCCGAGATACTTGTCATAACTCCAGTCTTCCGGCAGATCAGCCTGCGTATACAACCGGCGAATCGGGAGACCCGAGATCGTCGTGTATCGCGCGTTGCCGTTCTCGTCACGATTGATGCCGGTCGGCGCTCCGATTGCGCGCTCAGGCGTCTTTTCGAGCGTAGGTGCCAGCGTTTTTTCCGCCCACTGCTTTTCGCTGTCCGAGGGATGCCGACCTTCAAAAACGTCCGCTATTGGGCTTTCCGCGACCGGTGGCTTTGAATCCTTCTTATCCATCATTTCACCCTGATCATGATGATAGAGGAGCCAGAAGGAGCCCGCAACGTAACCGAATTTCAGCCCCCGGGCGCGGACATGCCGTTTGAAGCGCATTTAAGCCTGCGACCACGCCGAGGACGGAAACGAGTGAGGAGAAAAATTTCCGCATATTCAAGAGATCCTGTTGACTGGACGCGTGCGGAAAATTTCGTTAGCGGTCTTTCTGCGATCGCGCCAGTTCCCACGCCTTCGCGTACTTCCACGACACGTACACTGAATGGTAAAGATGGAGCAGCAGCCCCTCGCGTCCGTCCAGAAATCCGAGTCGAACAAAATAGTTGTAAATGAACGTCAGCCACGGCCGGACTACGATGTCGGCCACGCTGAACCCCTTGCGGCCTTCTTCCACTGCAACCGTCGCACCCATCGAGGAATAACTGTTCATGTGATCGATGTAGCCGCGCAGCGTCGGATATGCGTTGTGTATCAACGCATGCTTCAGCCGCCCGGTCGGGCCGGCGATTTTGATGGTTGGATGCGCGCCGTATTCTTCAAACTTTCCCGCCCCACGTCGGATCAACCGCAGCTTTGGATCAGGATAAAACCCTCCGTGCCTGATCCAGCGTCCAAGAAAAAAATTCTTGCGCGGAATCCAAAACCCTTGAACATTCGATGACGAGTTGGTCGCAGCCATAATCTCTTCCGCCAATCCCGACTCCAGCGCCTCATCCGCATCCAGTTGCAGCACCCAATCGCAACACGCTTTATCGATCGCCGAATTCTTCTGGCCGGCGAATCCCTTCCACGGCTCCGAAAATATTTTCGCGCCATACGATTTCGCAATCTCCAGCGTCCCATCAGTCGAGCCGGAATCGACTACGATGATCTCGCCTCGTCCATCGCGCACCAGCGGCATCACACTTTCGAGCGTGGCCGGAAGGTTTCCCTCCTCGTTTTGCGTAATGACGACAACCGAGATTGTCACGCGCCCAGCATAAATCAGCGGCCGCTCACGCTGGAATGACCCGCCGGATGCGCTTCATCGCGCTCACTCACCCTGCGGGGGTTGCGCTGGCGGAGTAGTCGGCTGATCGTCCTTCCGCGGCTCGACCATGGGAACCTTCGGCATGTGCGTCACCTCGCCACTTTCCGCGTCAGCCATGATGATCCCCGCGTGTTCCAGCAACAGGCCGGTCGACCGATCCAGTTCGACCTCGGCTTTCTCGTAAGACGCCTTGGCCGAAACCAAATTCGATTCAACCGCCGTCAGGTTCGCCTGGTCAGACAATACTGCCGTCGGGTTCGAAACTCCCGCCTCTAACTTTTTTTGTTCGGCATCGAGCGTCTGCCGCGCGAATTCCACCGCCGCCTGCGCCGCTTCTACGCCGGCACGGCTCTGCTGCACATCGAACTGCGCGTTTCGCACTTCAATCCGGACCTGATTTTCCAATTGCTGCAATCGCACCTGTGCCTGGCGATACTCCAACTCAGCCCGCACCTGATCGGCCTGCGCGGTGCGATTCAAGATTGGTATGTTAACTGTGACGCCGATGCCTTTGTCGGGCGCCGTAGAGGTAAACATTTGCGTCAATGTATTTCCGTAACCGACAGGTCCTCCGTTAACGAACGGCGGGGCGGCATAGGTAGAACTGAAACATTGCTTGAGCAGGCTGGTTGCCGGAGTACATGGTGGAACCACCAGCGACGGGCTTACATTTCCTCCAATGCCCGATCCTCCGTAATATGCGTACAAACTTGCGGTTGGCAGCATTGCGTTGCGCACTGCCTTGTTGTTCAACTCCCGGCTATTAAGGTCGATCCTCGATTCCGACAACTCCGCCCGGTGGGACAGTGCGTCTTGAATCAACTCCTGCATCGGAACCACTGGTTCTTTTTCCGGGAGTGACATCGTCGAAGTCGGAATCATTCGAGCCTCGGCCGCGACCGGATCCTCCAGGTTCCGGCTGAGGGCGTTCTTCATCAGCAGCTCCTGCAACTCGAGATTGGTCCGCGCGAGAATCAGATTTTGTTGGTCGGTCGCAACCGTGCTCTGCGCGCTCACCACCTGAATCGGAGGAAGCGTGCCTACCTTTACCTGCTGCCTGTCATCTTCCAGCGTTTTTTGTGCAAAATCCAGAGCTTCCTGCTGAACACGAACGTTTTCGTACGCGTAAACCAAATTCCAGTAAAGGTTCTCAATCTGGTCTACGGTTGTGATGATCTGCAAACGATAGGCGACGTCAGAAATCTCGCGGTTGTTCTTGGCAATCTTGATAAACCGCGTGTTCGGCAGGAACCCGAAGCCCTGCAACAGTTGTTGGCTAACACGTACCTGAAAGTTTGACGCCAGGGCCGGAGTATAGGTAATCGAAGGGTTGTTGGTAGTGGTGTGGCTGTTGTTGAAGCCCACGGAAACGTCCGTCCCCCAATGAAAGCCCTGCTGATAAGCGATGTTCGCGGTCCCAGTGTTGGTATCCAGAATGCCGCCAGTGATCGGAGTAAAGATACTGGTGGATTCGGTGTGGTCCCGGTCCATCTGAAACGTCCCCGAGAGAATGGGATCAAAGCTGGTGATGGGCGCGCCGATGCCTAGCGTCGAACTCACCAGGCCGTTGGTACCAGTGCCCACTCCACCCGCCGCGACGCTCGTCCCACCCGTGCCTGAGCCGACAACGCCGCTCAATCCTCCCACCCCGCCGCCTGGAGTGTTCTGCACGACACCAGTATTTACGCCGAGTATGTTCGAACCAGCTTTAGCACGCAACACATCCGTGTCCGCAATGTTCAGGTTGTAACGCGCGAGCACGATGTCGAGGTTGTTTTCGAGCGTAAGCGCGATTGCGTCGTCGATCGAGAGATAGATTTTGCCATCTCGCATAAGGGAGTCCATGCGCGAAGTGTTGGTCAGGTTTGGGGGTGGCACGGTGGCCGCCCGATAAGGTGCAATCACGTTAGGAAATTGCGACCGCGGTTTTGAGTAATCCGGCACCGAGTATTGCTGCGATGCGGTCGCCGGAACTGGCGCTGGAGCCTGTGGTAACGGCGCCGCCTGATTTGAGCCCTGCGCCCATCCAAAGGCCGTCAGCGCAGAGATCAACGCCAGGACCGCGATGGTTCGCACCATCAACTTCCAACCAGACAAATGCATGTTTTCATCTCCTTTACACGAGCTGCCAAAACGCAAAATTCGTTCAACCCGCCATCTTGAAACAAAAAAATCATATCGTTGGGAACTGTAAAGAAACATATAGATGCATGCTAGCCGTTGATCGCGTCGAGCACCCGCTGTTTGACGTGGGCGGGCAAACGTGAAGCCTGCAGAATCTCCCGCACCGTTTTGGCCGGTAGCCCAAGCGCATACTCCATGGCGTAGGTAAGCGGGAGTTTTTCATTTCGCAGTAACGCAATCCGAATATCGCGACGCAACGGCCATTTTGAATGCGTGCAAATCGCATGCACCAGGCTCGCGCGGGCCTTTGCGCCCGTCAACGCCTTCACGATGTGCGCTTCCGTCAGCCTCGCATTGTCCAGCGCTGTTTGGCTGACGCGACCCTCCGAGTCGAGCAGCAACTCTCCCGCAACCCGACCCGAAGCTCTTTTGGCGAGCGTCAACCGTTCCCCGAGAGTTAATTTCTCTAGACGGTGCAGCAACGCTTCTTCGGCTGACTTTTTGACGTCTGCGGGAACAATTGGCATCAACGCCGCCTGCATCAAATCGAAGGTAAACATCTGCCGCACTATCGCCATCGACACATATCGCGGCGTCTTCGGATGCGCGACCAATGCCAGCTGCACTTTTCTGTGTTTCCCGGCAGGTCTTTTGCTCAGTTGTTCGAGAATTTCTGCAGGAAGCTCCGCTCGCTTGAGGAGGACTAATGCCAGGTCTTCGCTCAGAGCGACGCTTGCAACCGCTGCCTTGAGCAGTTCGAGATCTCCGCTGCGAACAGCCTCTTCCAATCGAATCGTTGCCGAAGCCAGGTCAGCGCCGGAGGAATCGATCGGTTCATTGGAAGCCATGCGCCAGGGATCTCGAAAGACTGAGGCTGATCGAGCGTCGATGGATTCAACGCTTCTTCACGACCGTAGTTCTATCACATCCGACTCGTTCCACCGGCATTGACTGAGGAGGTAATCGAAGCCCAAATGCTTTTCCAAACCCGTTTCCGGCTGCCATCGCGTATACTTTGCAATCTTGACTCGTAACGGCCCGAAACCCGCCCCCGACACCACTCTTGTCCGCGATCTCGGCCTCGGACCCGCTTCTGCCGTCGTCGTAGGCACGATTATTGGCAGTGGCATTTTTCTTGTTCCTGCCGAGATGATGCAGGCTGTCGGCTCGGCCAAACTGGTTTACCTGGCCTGGATCATCGGTGGCGCTCTATCTTTCTTCGGCGCCTTGACCTACGCGGAACTCGCCGCGATGAAACCGCAAGCCGGAGGCGAGTATGTCTACATCCGCGATGCCTACGGACCTTTGCCCGGCTTTTTGAGCGCCTGGACGTGGTTTATACTCGCCAAGCCCGCCTCCATCGCGACCGTGACCGTCGGCTTGGTCCGTGTCTTGGAGACGTTCCCCGCCTTATCGTCCTTTTCCGGGCGCGTTGTCTCTACCGTAATTCCCGTGACCAACGGCCAACTGATCGCTATCGCGGCGACTCTTTTCATCTCATTCCTGAATTACATCGGCGTGAAACGCGCGGGGGAATTTCAGCTTCTTTTCACGTTACTCAAGATCGCCATCATTTTAGTCATCGTCTGGGTCGGATTCAGCTACGTCTCCGGTTCGTGGTCAAACTTCGCAACCTCGTATCCAGGCGCGCGCGGCGGAATCGTCGGATTTATGGCAGCTCTTGTCGCCGCCTTGTGGGCTTATGACGGCTGGAACCTCGTAACCATGGTTTCAGAAGAAATCCGCCAGCCAGACCGCAATCTCCCCATCGCTCTCATCGTTGGAGTCGCCGTGGTTGCCGTGCTTTACATGCTGGTAAATGCAGCTGTGCAGTATGTATTGCCCGCCAGCGCGATTGCCACTTCATTGCGACCAGCCTCAGACGCAATTGGTTTGGTGCGTGGCCCTTCCGGCGCCATGATCGTCTCGCTCGCTATGGCAATTTCCATGCTGGCGACATTGAACGGAAGCATTTTGACCGGCGCGCGAATGCCATTCGCCATGGCCCGCGACCGACTTTTTTTCTCCGCCTTGGCCAATGTGCATCCGCGATTTCACACGCCCTACGTGGCGATTATCGTACAGGCGGCCATTGCCGTGGCTCTGCTGCTGGCTGGCGGCAGCTTCCGCCAGTTTTTTTCGCTCACAATTTTTTCTGAATGGCTCAGCTACATGGTTGCCGCCACCACCATATTTGTCTTCCGCCGCAGGCAGCCGCAGGCCGTTCGCCCTTATCGCGTCTGGGGATACCCCGTCGTGCCCGCCATCTTCGTCGTCGCTGCCGCTTTTCTCCTCTACTACAGCTTTACCGACAATTTTCCCCGCTCGCTCTTCGGACTCCTCGCCATCGCGGCCGGCGTTCCCATTTACTACGCCTTTGCGCATCGGCGGCGCCCTGGATCGTAAGTACGTCGAACATTTTCCCAACAAAAAAGCCGCCCTCACGGGCGGCTCAGTCCTCATGAGAATTTTTCTACGGTCGCAAAAATCCGTGGTTCACTCCATTCGAGTCGATGTAGTACCCCGTCACTGCGCCTTTTGGATTGATTGCTGTGGGCCACGTCCCGCCCGCATCTTCGGCAACATCGAACACCAGAATGTTTCCGTTCGGATTGCGCAGGAACCCGGGGTTCTTGGTTGCGTTGGCAAAATATCCCGCAATGACACCCGCACTGTTGACCGCTGTCGGAAAAGTGCTCAGCGATCCTGAGGGATCGAAGCTTGTATACGTCCCGGAACTGAGCAGGAAGCCATGGTAAAGCGTCCCATTGGTGCTATAAGAGCCAGCCACATCATTGTTCAAATTCACTCCAGTGACATACGTATCGGCGCTGCCCGAAACATCGATCTTCGTAAACGTGCCGTCGGCCGCCCGCAAAAAGCCCTGCGTATGCGTGGTTCCACTGCCATACAGATAGTATCCGCAGATTGCGCCTCCATCGTTAAGCCCCGTCACGCGCGTGCCCTTGGTCTCTTGCGGTTCATTGAAATTGGTTATCGTGCCACTCGCCGACCGCAGAAATCCATGGTAATTCGTAACCGCGAAGCTTCCCGCAATCTCACCCGTTGAGTTAATTGAAGTTGGCAGCGTCCCCTCGGCGCCAGCTACGGCGAAGGTGGTGAACTTGCCCGCCGACGTACGTACAAATCCACGGACGGCACCGGTCGTATCTGTGTACGAACCCGTTACGGAGAGCGCCGCATTGATCCCCGTAGGACTGGTGCTTGCGCTCTTGGGAACATCGAACTTGGTATACGTGCCGGTGGACGAGCGCAGGAAGCCGTGAGACACACCCGCTGAATCGATGTACGTACCGACAATCGTTCCGTTGTTCGCAATACCCTCGCCCAGTGTCCCTTGCCCCTTGCCTTTGCCGGCGCCCGGAACATTGAATGTGGTTATGGTCACATCATCAGCCGCGTTGCTCCAAGGGACAATACTCGCCAACCCGCACACCACCAATACAGCCACACTGACACGCTTCATGATTATCCTCGTCTAGACCTGCTGCTATGGCCCGCCCGCCGGGAGTTCCACGGGGAACCTGAATCGCTGGCTGGCGGAGCCGGAGTTAACCTTGGCGATTGCCCCCCGGACCATCGCTGCAATCAGCGAATGCCCCGAAATCCTACTACCGGCGCGGCTTCCGGGCAAGGGGCCTTTTTTGAGCAAGTCTTTTATCCAACCGTTAGCGGTTAGGTACCATCCCAGGTTACCGAAGTGCACTGCCAACGGACACGTTTACGCTCCGCTCGCCGTGCCTTAGCTTAAAGACGCCCCCGAACTATCGGCCAGCCCGAAATCCCCCGGGAGACGTTAGCGAAGCTATGCCTGCAAATTTTCAGCTCGGCCTTTTGCCTGAGCGCCGAACCAACTGGCGCACTCTGGCCATCAGTTATGGTCTTGAGGCCGTCGCCGTCGTGCTACTCCTCAGCGCCGGACTCTTTTTCCCGCAGGAACTTCAACTCAACCAGAAATATACCGTCACTGAAATCATCCCCATGCCCGACCTGCAACCGCCTCCGCCACCGGTCCAGGCGCCGCAACCCGTAACCAAGCTCGTCGCGCCTCCGCCCGTACTCCCTTTGCCCGACGCAAAGCTTTTCGTGCCCAAAGATGTTCAGCCCAAGCCCAAAGAAAAAGAGGTAGAAGCCCCCAAGCTTGAGGCGAAATTCACCCCGCCCGTTTTAGCGCAGGAAAAAACCTTGCCCGCCCGCGCCGTATACACCGGCACGTTCGGAAGCTCGGCGCCCGCCACGGTGGCCGCCCCCATCCAGCAGGTACAAACCGGCGGATTCGGCGATCCCAACGGTCTTAAAGGCGAAGGCAAGCAGGGCGCTCATCTCGTGGCCGCACAAGTTGGATCGTTCGATCTTCCCTCCGGCCCTGGCAACGGCAATGGCACAGGCGGAGCTAAAGGTATCGCCGGAGCTGTCGCCAGCGCTGGCTTCGGCAGCGGCATCGCCCAAGGCGTCGATCCCAAGCCCACCCGCTTGGTTGCACAATCTGGCTTCGGATCGCAGGTCGTCGCTCGCCCCGCCGCGCAGCAGCAAACCATCGCCGGCCCGGCAACCACCCCGGTCCAGATCACATCGAAACCCCGTCCGGTTTACACCGACGAAGCTCGTGCTCTGAAGATTGAAGGAGAAGTCTTGCTCGAGGTTTTATTCGGCGCCAATGGCCAGCTCCACGTAAACCGCGTGGTCCAGGGCCTCGGGCACGGCCTGGACGAAGCCGCCATCGCCGCCGCCAACAAAATGCAGTTCAAACCCGCTTTAGCCAGCGGTTCCCCCGTCGATTCCACTGCAATCGTGCACGTCGTCTTTCAGCTGGCGTATTGATCCCTATCGATTCGACGCCTGACAGATGAAACCAGATCAGAGAGGAACTTGGTTTATGGTCGCCTGGAAATGGACGTTTGCTGGATGCCTGTTGTTGTCGATGACCGCTGCTGCACAGCAGAACGCCACCGCGGCGCAACCGAATTCCGCGCCCGCGCAAACCGCGCCAGCGTCGCAATCCACGCCCGCCACTCAGCCAGCGCCAACCACCCCTCCCACGACTATGGATCAGGTGATCGACCGCGCCATTCAGCGTGAACACGCCTTGATGGACTACCTAAAGAAACGCACTCCGCTGGTCGAGACCTACCTGCAGAATGTTAAGGCTGATCCCGCTCTCAGCACCGTCCCGAAAGATGATCGTTATTTTCTCGGCCGCCTCGATCTCGCATCGGTCGATCGCTACGACTATCTCTCCACCGATGACGATATGGAAAAAGGCCTGCTCGGCGGCGTGGTGGGAAAGCTCTTTCGCTCCCAATATCAACCCTTGGGTTTTTCCTGGATGATCTTTGCCGACCGCGACGACTTTGGCCGCATCCACTACGACTTCAAATACAGCCACCGCGAATTTCTCGGCGACATTCGCTGTCTCGTCTTCGACGTCAAACCCAAGCCGGACTCCGGCAAAGGCCGTTTCGTCGGTCGCATCTGGGTAGAAGATCAGGAATACAACATCGTTCGCCTCAACGGAACCTACGCTCCTCGTCCGAAGAACGCCGAATTCTTCCACATGGATAGCTGGCGCCTCAATCTCGTCCCCGGCTACTGGCTGCCGTCATTCATCTACAGCGAAGAAGGCGACTTCGGCTACGGCCACAAAAAAGATAAGGTCGCATTCAAGGCCCAGACTCGCGTCTGGGGCTACAACCTGAAGCAGACCGGAAAAGAAGATGAACTAACCGAAGTCAGGGTCGACTCCGTAAAAGATGACAGCGTCGCGGCCGCCGACGCCTCGCCGCTCGAAGCCGAGCGCCAATGGCAGGAGCAGGCCGAAGAAAACGTCCTCGTCCGTTTGGAGCAAGCTGGAATCCTCGCTCCCACCGGCGACGTCGATCAGGTCCTCGATACCGTCATCAACAACCTCATCGTCACCAACAATCTCGTCCTGGCGCGTCCCGTCCACGCTCGCGTCATGCTGACCACCCCGCTTGAAACTTTCAGCGTCGGCAATACTATCGTGATCAGCCGCGGCCTCGTTGACGTTCTTCCCGATGAATCCAGCCTCGCCGCTGTATTAGCC
>DASVWZ010000221.1:0-2080 GCA_036392935.1 Terriglobales bacterium
ACTCTGTACGTGGGACCAGCACCGCTTGAAATCGAGGGCCTGGGGCAGATCAACGTGGCTGTGCCTCCGGCTCGAATCTCCGACTTCCAAACCGGACCGTACTTCCAGGTCTCGGTCACTTTACCGGGCGGCCAAGCATACGTCAGCAGCCCTGGAGTCACCATTTGGATCAAATCACGGCTGTCCGGCTAGAAGTCGAATAGAATCAATTGGTTGCCTGGGTCGGGCAAATCGTTTTGGGAATCGCACGCTTGAAGTGCCCGTAAAATGGGCGTTTTCTCGAAAAGCGTGATGCTGAGAACCTGTAGAATTTGGTAAAGCGTGGCTTCGAGTCCCAGACGCTTGCGGACGATGGCAACGAGCACGTAGACCGAAACCGCGATCCAGATTTGAGTCTTCACAGCGTTCTCGGTGGTGCCGTAGAATGCCTTGATGCGTAAGTGCTGTTTGATCCAACGAAAGAACAGTTCTACTTGCCAGCGGGACTTGTAGATTTGAGTGATGGTCAGTGCCGCCAGGTCGAAGTTATTAGTCAGGAATACGAGGCGCTTGTTGGTTTCTGAGTCGACATAACTGACCCGCCGCAAAGGGTCCGGGTAGACAGTAGCCGAGCCAATGGTGGTTAGGACGACCGTCTGATCGGAGCGCACGCCGGTGTTCTCGTCCACGAGGTGTGAGTATCGCCGCTGGAGAAGCACGTTCTCCTTCGTGCGAGTGACGAAGAACGCTGAACTCAGCGTGAGGCGGTACAGTCGTTCGAAATCAAGATACCCTCGATCCATTACATAGAACGCTCCGGCCTCGATCGGGATGTCGTCGAGTACGTTCACATCGTGCAGTTTTCCATCGGAAACGCGAATGAAAGTGGGGATATTGCCGCGGAGGTCTAACAGCGTGTGCATCTTGACGGCTGCCTTGCGCTTGCGAAATCTGGCCCACGGAAACAGCGCCAGGCATAGATCGATGGTGGTCGAATCCAGGGCGTAGAGACTCTGATCCAGATCGACGCCGATCGGATCGTGGGCATAGAGCGGTCGGGCAATTCGAATCAAAACCTGAGCGAAGTCGGCAAAGATGCGGCAGTCGCGCGATTCGTTGGCGTCGGCCAGAGTGGTACGCGCAATCTTGCCACGGAACCCGAGATGGTAGAGTTTGCCGGTCACCGACCCCAGACACGCTTCGATATCGCGTAGGCTCTCGCGGTAGGTGAGTTGCGCGAATGCCATCGCCAAGTACTGATCCCAATGAGAGAACTTCCTCCATTGGGAGCCACCGTCATAGCGAGCCACACACTTCTGGAACTCCTTGTGAGGAAGATGGGCGATCAGTTCCGAGAAGACAAAGCGGCCGGTGTGCATCCCCCATTGTTGCGGAGCATCGAACCCGCGCCGATGTCCCCAATTCTGGCCGTTCGCCGTTCAAATCGTTCCCGGCAATAATTTCCGCTATGTGTCTGGTAAAGCGAGGGTTATTGACTTTAGCAAAGTACTTTACCGGACATTAGTGATCCTCTTGCACTTCACGGGGAAAGCGGCCGCCGGCCTAGTAGTACTACACGGCAAGGGCGCTTTGCGTGATCTGAGCCCGTTTGTCTCAAGCGGGGATGTTACAAGTTAACCCGGCGATGCCGGAGGAAAGGTGAATTATGAAGGTGCAATTGGCCGTGCTCTTCGGAGCCGCATTGATGATTGTAGCCGTCGGGCTCTCGCAATCCAGGGCACAGAAAGGCCCGGAGTTTGCAAAGGATGGGAACTTGGTCCTGCCCACTGGCTTTCGGGAATGGGTCTTCATCGGAGGACCTATCACTCCGAATGGACTGAACAATGGCAAGGCTCTATTTCCTGAATTCCATAATGTTTACGTCGAGCCGGAGAACTTCCGTTATTACCAGGAGCATGGCAACTTTCCGGAAGGGACGGTTCTGGTTAAGGAGCTCGTTCTTACGCAAACCGGGAAGTATCCTGATGGCTCGCTCGACTCAGCTTCCGGCCGAGGATATTTCCCGAAGAGCCTACACGGTCTCGACGTTATGGTGAAGGACAGTAAACGCTTTGGCGACACGCATAATTGGGGCTTCTTT
>DASVWZ010000222.1:0-18053 GCA_036392935.1 Terriglobales bacterium
GGAGTACATGGCATGTGGACGGCCCATCGTTTCCTTCGACTTGACCGAATCTCGTTATTCCGCGTCCGCCGCCGCGGTGTATGTGGAACGCGACGATCCGAAGCTTATGGCCCGGGCAATCCACAATCTTTTGGAAGACCCGGCCCGGCGAAAAAAGATCGGTGATTACGGATATGACCGCGTCCGCAATGAGCTGGCGTGGTCGCATTCGGCCCGCAATCTTATTGAGGCCTATTCTCGTTTGGAACAGAACCTGTCACAACAGCGAGCAGCGGTTGCTGCCGCAGATTAGATTAACTTAGTACAATAGCTATACATGGTAACTCTGCCAGCGCAAGGCCACACCGTAGCGGTGCTCTCGCCACGGTGGAGTAAGCCGTTCTCGTTCGCCATCAAGCGGGCGTTGGACGTTGTCATTTCGGCCTTTTTGCTGGTAATACTTTCGCCATTTCTGGTTCTGCTGACGGTTCTGATAAAACTAACTTCGCGCGGCCCGGTCTTTTATCGTTGGCGCGTGGTCGGAAAAAACGGAAGGCCTTTCATCGGATACAAGTTTCGCTCCATGGTCGCCAACGCCGATCAACTGAAGGCCAGCCTCGAAGCGGAAAACGAAATGACTGGCCCCGTGTTCAAACTGACCCGCGATCCGCGTGTTACCAAACTTGGTGCCGTAATGCGGCGTTACAGTCTCGATGAGTTGCCTCAGCTCTTCAGCGTGTTCAAGGGGGACATGAGCCTGGTCGGCCCCAGGCCGCCATTGGTTACGGAGTACGCCCGCTTTACCGACTATCAGAAGCAAAAACTGGCCGTCACTCCGGGTATGACATGCCTATGGCAGGTAAACGGCCGTAACCAGGTGAGTGATTTTGACCAGTGGGTTGAACTCGATCTCGAGTACATTCGGGACTGGTCTTTGGGGCTTGATTTCAAAATTCTGTGCAAGACCATCGGGGTTGTCTTTGCAGGCTCCGGCAAATAGGAAAGGTAGCCGGATGGCCCCAAGCAGCGATATTATGCTGAACGGATTATTAAGGAGTCGATCGTAATCATGCGTGTTCTTGTAACCGGCGGTGCTGGATTTATTGGCGGACATCTGGTCGACCGATTCTTGCGGGAAGGGTTTCAGGTACGGGTTCTCGATAATCTCGATCCCAAGATCCACCCCCATGGGCGTCCTCGTTATTTGCCGCCCGACATTGAGTTCATTCAGGGTGACGTCACCGACCGCGACGCCCTTGCCAACGCCCTTCGCGGTGTCGATATCGTCTCCCATCAGGCCGCCTACCAGGACTACATGCCGGATTTCTCGCGTTTCCTGCACGTCAATGCAGTGGGTACGGCACTCCTGTTCGAACTGATCGTGCAGCATCGATTGCCTATCAAGAAAGTGATTGTGGCTTCCTCGCAAGCGGTTTACGGCGAAGGCCAATACAGCTGCAAAAAACATGGCTTTTTCCTGCCCACACCTCGCTCTCAGCAGCAACTGGCGCAGGGCACGTGGGATTTGGACTGCCCCGCCTGCCACAAGCAGGCTGTGCCGCAACTGCTGAAGGAAGAACACACCAATCCCTATAACCAATACTCGGTTTCGAAACTGGCGCAGGAGCAGACTGCACTCGGACTTGGCTGGCTTCACGGCATTCCCACGGTCGCCCTGCGTTACTCCATCACCCAAGGCCCGCGTCAGTCTCTTTACAATCACTATTCCGGCATCTGCCGCATTTTTTTTAGCCTGGCCTTGCGGCGGCGACCGCTCATAATTTACGAAGACGGCAAGCAGACTCGTGATTTCGTCCACGTCCAAGATGTTGTTGACGCGAACATGCTGGTGCTCGAAAAAGACGACGCCAATTTCCGCGGTTTCAATGTAGGCAGTGGCAAGCCCACTACCGTTCTCGAATACGCTCAATCGGTGCTGAATAAACTCTCGAGCGATGTCGATCTGCGCATCTCCGGCGAATACCGTAGGGGAGATAACCGCAACAGCGTCTCGTCCATCGACAGGCTGGGCAAACTGGGATGGCATCCCCGCAGGAATCTTTCCAAAATCATGGATGATTTCCTCGATTGGGTCGATAGCATAGGTGGCGTCCCCGATTCCGTGCAGGACGCCTATGGCGAAATGCGCAGCGCTGGAGTAGTCTTGAGTGCTACGAACTAATTCTCCATGCGAAACTTATAGGAGCGATCTGGGTTGATTTTGGTAGGTGACGCCGGCACCACGAATGCCATCGAAAACGACGATGCACCACAAAATCGATAACGCCGGATCATATTTCTCCGGTCTTCGTGCTTTGGTCGACTGCATGCCTTTGGCTAGCATTGACCGCGTGGCCGACGTGTTGTTAAAGGCTCACGATGGCGGGAACACGATCTTTCTATTCGGCAATGGAGGCAGCGCTGCGCTTGCCTCCCATCTTGCCTGCGATTTAGCCAAGGGCACACTCAACGACTCGACCCGCCGCTTCCGCGCCTTGGCGCTCACCGACAACATTCCACTCATGACTGCCTGGGCAAACGATTCCGCGTACGAAAATATTTTCGCCGAGCAGTTGTCGAATTTCGTGAAGCGCAACGATGTTGCTTTCGCCATCAGTGGCAGCGGAAATTCGCCCAATGTGTTGCGCGCCCTCGAATTAGCGCGCTCTGCCGGCGCGGTAACCGTCGGATTGACTGGATTTGAAGGCGGTGAGATGAAGAATTTGTGCGATGTCTGTATGATTGTCCCTTCCGATAACATGCAGCATATCGAGGACCTGCACTTGTGCGCGGCGCACGCTCTGTTTACGGTTGTAAGAACCAGGTTGAGCAAGTCGGCAGCTGCATTCGCTTAACAATTTAGGATTCGGTAGCCAGGAAAGCAGTTTTGCTATGAAGGCTCGACAACTTCATCTTTGGATTTTGTTGGCTGATCTGGTTTGGATACCAGGCGCTATGGCTGTGGCGTGGGTGCTTCGCTACGGCATGGTTTGGCGGGGCGCCAACACTCAAGACATTAGAGCGACGATTCCATTTCTGCTGGGATCTTTTTTGGTGTGGTGCCTGCTCTCAGCAGGGATGAAACTCGACGGTTTTCGCCGCGGATGGCGCTTCGCCGCGGTAGTCACGGAACTGTTCCTGGCCCTGTGCTGCCTCATGGCTGTTCTGTTCACCATGGGTTATCTGCTGCGCGATTATGCTTCCCGTCTGACGCTGGGATACTTCGGCATCGTTCTCTTTCTTGGGTTCATCGCCATCCGCCACGTCGCCTACTTCTTGCTGCGCGAGCGTTACCGCAGCGGAGACGTACAAAAGACCGTCATCATGGGCAGTGGGCCGGTTGCACGGGAGATTGCAGCCAAGATCGAACGCCATCCGGAAATGCTGTGCAAGGTCGTTGGCTTTCTTTTTCCGCAAAACATCGCTGTCGATTTGGGATTCAGCCCGGCAAGCGCCTGCCCGTCAGAAACCATCTCCACCTTTGGCGTTATCGATCGTCTGCGCCGCGAAGGAGTCGGCGAAATCATTCTCGCCCTGCCGCGGGTTTCAGTTCCTGAAGTCCTCAATCTTGTGGCCCGCTGCAGGGAAATGGGAATCAGCGTCAGCCTGGTCCCGCAACCTTACGAATTGTATTTATCCCAGCCCAAACTGATGGACCTGGGTGGATTGCCCCTTCTCCAACTGCATGACACCGCTCGGGGCGTCCGGCTGGGCTGGAAACGCACCACCGATTTGACCTTGGGCTTGCTCCTTGCCATTCCCGCTTCAATTCCCGTACTGGTGTCAGCCGGCTGGCTCCATTTCCGGAAAGGCCGCGGATTTTGCTGGGAGACTCGATGTGGCCAATTCGGCAAGCCATTCCGAATGTTGCGCTTGAACGTGGATCGTAACGTCCCTATTCGCTCCTCGATGGAACGCTTCCTCGTGGATTTGAGCATCACGGAAGCTCCGCAGCTGTGGAACGTTTTGCTCGGCGACATGAGCCTGGTTGGGCCGCGCCCCGAGGCGCCCGATCGCGTCAGAAGGTATTCCGAGTGGCAGCAGCAACGCCTTAACGTCAAGCCCGGGCTAACCGGATTAGCACAGGTTCATGGCTTGCGCGAACAGCACTCGTCCGACGAAAAGACCCGCTTCGACCTACAGTATTTCCTGCATTCATCTCCGCTAACCGATCTCTCACTGTTACTGCAGACTCTGGCAACGCTGTTTATGAGGGTTGTTCTCAGTCCGGGTAGGGGCATTTCTAATGAGGCGCCCGACCAAGTGCTGTATAATGTGGCAGATACTCACTACAGGCAGGAGACAGTGCACATTGCTCATCGGTCGCAGCCCAGTGCGGATTAGTTTCGCCGGAGGGGGGACGGATCTTCCGGCGTACTATGAAGAATTTGGCGGAGCGGTTCTCAGCGCGGCAATCAACAAGTACTTCTATACAGTCCTCGGAAAGCGTACCGATGGTCGCATTCAGGTCATCTCCTCCGATCTGCGCGCCTTTGAGACCTGGCAGGACATCGCCGCCATGGATGTCAAGGGCAGCGAACTCGAAATCCCCCTCGCCGTCCTGAAAGATTTGGGCTTGGATGTCTCGGTCGACTTGTTCCTTGCCTCGGAGATTCCGCCCGGCACCGGGCTCGGATCCTCCGCCAGCGTCTGCGTCAACATCCTGAAGACCCTCACTGCTTACGGCAACCGCCCTCTCTCGAAATATGACCTCGCAGAGCGTGCCTTTCACATCACTCGCACCGTGCTCTGCCGCCGTGTCGGAAAACAGGATGAATACGCGGCCGCATTTGGCGGCCTGAACTTCATCACCTTCAATTCTGACGGCAGCGTGCAGGTGGAACCGTTGGAACTTGATCCAGGTTTGCTTCGCGAATTTCAATCGAATCTCTTGCTGTTTTTCACCGGTTCGGCGCACCATTCCTGGACTATCCTTGAAGAGCAGGAGAACTCCACCCGTCATCGCACCGGCCCCACCATTGAAGCATTGCATGAGGTGAGGCGCTTTGCGGATCGCATGCGTGAAGCTTTGCAGAAGGGCGAACTGGCGGCCTTTGGGACCATGCTGGATGAAGCCTGGCAAGCCAAGAAGCGAGTCTCCAACAAAATTTCCAGCCCTCGCATCGATCGTCTGTACCAGATCGCGCGTCAGAACGGTGCCTTGGGAGGAAAGATCACCGGAGCGGGCGGCGGAGGATTCCTGCTTTTGTATTGTGAGTCTCGGCATCATGCAGCGGTTCGGCAGGCCTTGGGTGCCGAAGGAATTCAGGACGTCGCCTTCAGCTTTGACTTTCAAGGTGCCCAGGTGATCGTGAACGATCCTTTCATTGACGGCGATGAGCGCGCTGGCTCTCGCTGGACGTACATTCCCACATCAGCGACTGCCTAGGGGAGTATCGCCCGAAAACATGAAAGCCTTCGTGCTGGCCGCCGGCCACGGAACCCGACTGCGCCCCATAACCGACTCAATCCCTAAATGCCTGGTCCCTATTCAAGGTGTCCCGCTGCTTGAGATTTGGCTCGAGGTTTGCCGGCGAGCCGCGGTTGACGAAGTCCTGGTGAATCTCCACGCCCACGCCGACGCCGTTCGCAGTCGCCTGCATCAGCATGCCAATGGCATGAAAGTGCGATTGGTGGAAGAGTCCGTCCTGCTCGGATCGGCGGGCACCCTCCTGGCCAATCGCGACTGGGTCGCGGGTGAAGATTGCTTCTGGATACTCTACGCCGACGTGCTGACCAATATCGATCTCAATGCCATGCTGGCGTTTCATCGCTCGCGTTCTTCGCTCGCCACCATCGGCGTGTATCGGGTCGAGGACCCCAGCCGCTGCGGCGTTGTGACGTTCGACGATGACTTTGTCGTGCGCGAATTTGAGGAGAAACCTGCCCATCCCAAATCAAGTTGGGCTTTTACCGGTGTGATGGTTGCGAGTCCACAGCTTCTGAATCTGATCCCCGATCGTTCTCCGGTCGATCTGGGCTTTGACATACTGCCTCGACTGACCGGGCGAACCACGGCCTATCCCGTTCGCGAATACCTGCTCGACATCGGCACGCTTGAGAATTACCATCTGGCTCAAAGGACATGGCAAGGTTTTTCATCTGGGCCCGCCGGCCAGCCGCCGGTTGACGTCCATGGAAAGGTGACCGCAACCCGATGAGTACGGTGGCCCGTATGCCCCTCGCGGCGAAGACCGCAGTGCAAGGCGTTATTTTCGACATGGACGGCGTCATCGTCGACAGCCACCCTTCCCACAGAAAGGCCTGGCATCAGTTTCTCCAGAGCGTCGGAAAAGACGTTTCTGAACGCGAGTTGGATTTCATTCTTGACGGAAGAAAGCGCCACGAGATCCTGCGCCACTTCCTGGGCGAACTTTCCGATGATGAATTGGCCGAGTACGGCAATCGCAAGGACGAATTCTTTCAACAGGCCCTATCGAATGTGAAATCAGTTCCCGGCGTCATCGATTTCGTCCGCGAGCTGAAAAAGTGTCGCATCCCACTGGCCCTCGCAACCTCCGGCAGCAAACGGCGCGCACAATTTACCCTCAGACGTTTGCAACTCACCGATTATTTCCAGGCTGTTATTACCGGAAATGATGTGGCCGAAGGTAAACCCGATCCTGCGATTTACTGCGTTGCCTGCGAGCAACTCGACGTTCCCTCCGAGCGTGTTTTGGCGTTCGAGGATGCGGTCTCCGGAGTTCACGCCGCGCGCGCCGCGGGTATTCAATGCGTTGGCGTCGGTGAAACCGAACAAGCGGAGAAACTGCGTCAGGCTGGCGCCGCGCACGTCATCCAGAGCTTCGTCGGTTTTACTGTTCGCGAGTGCGAAACCATTCTTGTGAACCATGGAAATCACGCGAATCGCACCTGATTTCCAGCTATCTTCCTCCACTCTAGTATCCATGACAGAAAATTCACATCAACCAGGAATCAAGAAATCATTCTCGCCGAATACGCAGCGGACGTTTCACGTCGCCTTACGTGTAATTGTCGGCGCTGTCTCACTTCTTCTCGTAGGCTGCGGTGCCTCATCCGCTCCCGGCGATCCCGTTTCCACCGTGCTCAAAACCCAGAACCCTCTGGTGGCGCAATATAACATCGCGGCTGGCAGCCCCGAATCGGCATGGGTCGAGTTCGGCACTACAACCGCTTACGGACGGCAGACTTCGGTCGTCGAAGCCGCTAACCCGTATGTCCCTCAGATCTCCGTCCTGGTCGCTGGGATGAAACCCAACACCACATATCACATGCGCGCACACGCCACTTATTACGGTGGCCACGAATGGGTCGACAACGATCAGACTTTCACCACCGGAAGTCTGCCGCCCGGCAATCAACTCGGCTTGAAAGTCACTCGCCCCAATCCCAACCTGAACATCGCGCAGGACGGAGTCGAACTGCTCGATATCGAGGCCCCGCAAACCAACAACCTCGAAGCTGCCGTGACCGATCTCGACGGCAACGTGATCTGGTATTACACCTTTGGCCCAAATAACCCCGCTTACCCGTTTCCCATCCGCCCACTTCCTGACGGCAACATGTTAATCAACGCCGGATATGCAACCAGCGATATCCTCGAAGAGATCGATCTCGCCGGCAACGTTGTCAAACAGATCGACATCCCCGGTCTCAACGCGCGCCTGCAGGCTGCTCGGTTTCCCGACAACGTTATCAATATCAACCACGACGTCCTGCCGCTATCGAACGGCCATTGGATTGTCCTTACCCAGACGTCCAAATCCTTTACCAACCTCCCCGGCTACCCTGGCACCACCAATGTGCTTGGCGACTACCTGATTGATCTCGACCCCAACTTCAATCCCGTGTGGGTCTGGTCCGACTTCGATCACTTCGACGTGAACCGCCATCCGTATGGTCTGCCGGATTGGACGCACGGCAACGCCATCGTTTATTCGCCAAACGATGGCAATCTCCTCTTCTCCATGCGTGACCAGAATTGGGTCGTCAAAATCGACTACGAAAACGGCACTGGGAGCGGCGATGTTCTTTGGCGCCTGGGTGACGGCGGTGACTTTGCCCTTGCCGGCGGAGATCCCAGCCAGTGGTTTTACTTGCAGCACTTCCCCTATCTCATCAACCAGAGCGCCACTGACCTGACCCTGGCAATTTTCGACGATGGGGGCCTTCGCCCAAATTCTCAAGGGGAAGATCCCTGCTACGGTTTTTATCCTGTCTGCTACACCCGCGGCGTGATCATTCACGCCGATGAATCCACTAAAGTCGCCACTGTGCAGTGGCAATACCTGCCCGGCCTCTACACTATTTGGGGCGGCAGCATTGATACCCTCGATAATGGCGATGTCGAACTGGACGTCACCGCCCCCTACTACCTGAACCCGGTATCGTTAGTCTACGAAGTCACCCACACCGATGACCCTCAGATCGTCTGGCAGTTGCAAATCACCGGTGGTTTTGCATATCGTGCCTATCGGATACCCAGCCTCTATCCCGGTGTAACCTGGCATTGAGAACAGGAGAAACGAATTGAACCCGCGACCTTTCACCTGGCTTCCTTATTTTCTGTTGTGCGCTTCTCTTGCAACCGCTGCAGCTCAGACCGTTTCCTTGTCCAGCTTGCAGCCCACCAGCGCGCTTTCTTACTACATCAAGAATAGCGCCGCGCCTCGCCCAAAGAACATCGACGTGCCCGGCATGCAAGGTCAGCAGGCTGCACTGGCGTTCCTCAGTTCGTCCGAAGTCGCCTACGCCATTCCATCTGGCCAAACCGCCTTTTCCGCTACCATCGTCTATACCCCGCCGCCTCGGCCGGTCCCCGGAGGTCCAACCTACAACGTTCCCATGGTGCTGCAGTTGTTGGCCGACAATAAAATTATTTGGGAGCAGTTCATGGATGCCACCACACCTCCCGTGTCCTTCACGGTCCCCGTGCGTGGCGCATCCGCTCTCATTATGAAGTCAACTGCCACATTCGTTGGCACGGAGTTCTACCTGCTCAACGCGGGCTTTCATGCAGGCGCCGCGCAGCCTTCCGCGGAATACTTGGTCGCCCCCGGAGTCGCCTTCGTCGACCCCATGCCCTTGGCCCGGCAAGCCCTGGTGCACGTCTACTTTCCCGGCGAGGAAGTCCCCGTTAGCGTCTGGTATGGCGGCACGATCAGCCAGGCGGCCGTCCAGATCAACCTGACTCCGCAGTTTGGCAATCAGGAGCCCATCAAAAGCTTGCTGACCGTCCCCATGCGCCAGGTAAGGCAAGGCCTGGCAAGCGGCAGCGCTGTGTGGAAGGTGCCGGCTCGGATGGGTCCGGCCAGAATGGAAGTCGCCGCAACCGGAGGCGGCAAAAGTCTCTTTCAGCGTGCCGTTGACATTGCCATCATGCGCTCCGTCAATGTCGCCTCGATTCAGGACAACGACTTTGGAGTGCAGGTTTCAACCGCGGGCTTTCCCATGGCTTACGATCAGTTCGCCAGTTTGTGGGGTGCGAAATGGGGAAGGACCTTCGCCCATTGGTCGATCATCGAAGCCACCCAGGGCAAATATGATTTTTCGCGGCTTGATTCCGTCATCGATACCTACCGCTCCCAGGGCATGCGCTTCATGCCGGTACTGGGCGAGGATGCTCCCGATTGGGTCGGCTATCCTGGAACCGCATCCTATTTTTCAGCCTGGAAACAATATGTTGCTGCGACCGTAAAGCATTTCCAGGGCAGGGTCGACACCTGGGACGTCTTCAATGAAATCAATGCCAAGGTCAATGCATTTCAAGGCAAGGCCACAAAAGATTGGCAACTGGATGTGCTCAAAACCGCAATCGAAACCATTCACGCTACTGCACCCGGCAGCACCGTGGTCTGCTGCTCTACCGGAATTCAATATCAGCTCGGGTTGGCGCAGGCCGGAGTCTTTTCAGGCGTCGACGTGGTTTCCATTCATCCCTATCAAACCCCACCTCCTGAAGTAAAGAACGGAGCTTTCAACTACGCTGAAATTATGGCCGCACTCAAAGGCATGGTGGGCACCTATGGCGTCCACAAACCGGTATGGGGCACTGAGGCCACCTGGGCTATTGGCCCCGCCAACAGCATCGACGTTACTGCCCCCGGTTTATCCGAACAGAAACAGGCGGACTACTTCGCTCGCGTCGGCATGCTGTCAGTGGCCATCGGCTCGAAATATTTTATTCACAGTCCGTTTTACTCGGGTTACCATCCGCAACCCCAATTACCCGGTCTGGCTGCTTTTGCCCAAATGGCCAGTTTGTTTTCTGATGTCACGCAGGCCAAGATGCTCTCCGCCGGTCCATCCGTCTTTGGCGTGACCGCCGAATCTCGCTCCGGGCGCGTGAGCGGGCTCTGGACCGTATCGGGTCCTGCCACTGTGCGTCTGCAGGGTGGCGAGAATTATCGCTTCATGGATATGTACGGAAACCCGCTCTCAGTGACCTCCGAATCACTTCCCTTATCGCCGGATCCCATCTATTTCACCTCCTCCGGAGTTGCCCCTCAGGTCGAGCCTTTGACGCAGAGTACTGTTCAGTGGAAGGCACTTCCCAGGCCCGGTTCCTGGACATGCAACAAGGGGATCGGCACCACTTGCACCTCCACGCCGAGTGGCTTGCATGTGCAAACTGACGTCTCAAAATCCAGCCTGCAACTCACCTCGCCTCCGGTCGAGGTTCCGGCCAATAGCTGTATCACCATCCGCGTGCCCATCTTGGTCGAGAAAGGCGCAGTGCAAATCGCCGCCATGGATCCCGCCACACGCGGAGCCTTGCAGAAGCGCCAGATCCCGGTAGATCCACCGCTTCCCGGAGTATCGCAGCCCTCCGTCGATCTCTCAGTCCAGACGGGGTCCGTACACTCGATTAGCGTGATTGTCAGCACTGCGAATACGCCGCCGGCCCAATCCGTCTTCCTCATGAGTGGACCGCCTCAGATTGCCGCCTGTCAAGAGTAGGAAAGCCCGCGCAGGGCTACGCCGGCTTCAAATCTCGGCAGAAGGCGCGTATCTGGTCCCGTTGCGAGGGGACAATCCCCACAAACTCGAAGCCGTGTAGAAATCCCATCCTGTGGCGCACCACCGCCCGCAACGTGAACGGCTCCGTCTGCTCCGGTAGATCGAATTCTAGCGTTGTCATCTCACCCGAGGTCAGTTCGCTCGTGATCACCGCACCCAGGCCTGACTCCGCGATCTCAAAACACCTTCCGTGTACCCGCAGATACCCATTCTGCCCCAGGACCTTGACTATGATCGGCAGTTCGGTGCGATACCGTGCGAAGCGTCGAGCGGAGGAATTACCCATGCGGATTCGTGCGAGACACCAGCTTCTAGCCGATCATACACTGCCCGGCGATGGTGTGGTGTGATCCTAATCACAACCTCTGACGATGGAAGTTAGCCCCGCTCACCGCGGGAAGTGATAGTAGATGTCCTGCTTCGAAGCCATCGGCACCGAATTGCGCGTGGCCGGCAGGAATCGCCAGCGCCCGATCGTCGCCAGCACCTTCTGATCGATGTATGGGCTCAATCCCTGCACCAGCCTCGTTTCCGCAACATTCCCCTGGTCGTCGATCGTCACCTCTACGATCACATCTCCCGCTGCCTCCGCCTGCTCGGCCGCACTGAACGCCGGATCGGGGAAAACCTCTGGTATCGCCGCCCGCACATCCGGGCCTGAAATCGTGCCGTAGGAGAGCGATCCGTACGGCGCTCCCGCCGGACGCTGGTTCGGCAGCAGCAGTGCTTCATCCCGCTTGCCGTCAGTCTTGTATTTCGAATCCGGCTTGGGACGCGAGTTGTTCTTCGCCGTTTCCTTGTTTGGCTCGAGATAAACTCTCGACGGCAAATGCGCCCGCCCCACGTCGGGATTTCCCTCAAAATATATGTGAGCCAGTGATGTCCCACCCCTGCCTTGCCGCACCCAAGTAGGCGACACGAAAATCGCCTTCGGGCTGTGAATCAGCCACGCCAGCAACGCCACGTGCAGCCCCACCGAGGCCCAAAGAGCTGCCTTTTGGCGCCGTGCGCCCGCGATATTGATCGGACCAATCAAATTCCCCCGGTCCCTTGCCTCTTTGCCCCGAATGTTAGACTCCCCGTTCTTCATTCGGTTATCGGCGGCAAATAACCCCTTACACTACTTCTGCGGCGTTTGCGGCTGGTCCTTTTGATCGCCCTTTTCGACCTCGCGTCCGTCGTAAGTAATTTTCGACTTCGAGCCGAACCGTTTGTAGTTTTCGTATTTCACGATCTCGCGGATTTTCACCCCGCCGGTTGAAAACTGCAGCGTATCTTCCGCCCGCGTATAAGTTGGGAACCAGTATTTCCCGTCGATCTGCTCCCGCCAGGTCGTAAACTTCGGAAATAGATTTTCGTTTCCTTTTTTCTTCGTAATGTCAGGGACCGATTTGCCGTACGTCTTCACGATCTGAAAGTCATGATCGTCGACCCAGATTCGTCCCTGAAAATATCGCTTCTTGCCTTCAATCTGTTTAGGAGCAATATCGAAGACGTAGCAATGCAGCTCGTCTTCCTGCTGCTGCCCGACATACAGAATGCTGTACTCGTTGATCTCATCGCTGGTCAGCACAAACGGCAATCGGTTCTCAATGTCATCGATGTCTTGTTCCGTCATCGCAATTCGTCGCAGCGTATCTTGCGGCGCAAACACCACCGTCTTCAGCCTCTTGCCGTCATCGTCAAACGTGACATCGAACACCTGCTGATATTCCCCATCGACCGTCTCTCCATCGAGCGTTTCCACCTTCACCGTCTGCCGATACGTGTACTGATCGCGCGCTTCCTTGAACTGCTTTTCCTTGCCGGCAAAGCGCTGAATGATTTCCTCCGGGGTAATGCCTTTCGGCTGTGCCGTATCGAGCGAGCCTTCATCGGCCAAAGCAATCGGCCCAATTGCCGCAAGCATCAGCGTGGTCGCTATAACAACAGGAAAGAGTCGTCGCATGTTCAGCTCCAGTTCGGTCATTCGGCGGAAGAAAGGATCAGGGCTGCAATCTCACCATTCTTACAACACCCCGACATCCATTAGATTGTACCGCTTTCACGCATGGTTGCCGCAAACACTCAGTCGAACGTTGTAATATGACCTATGCCTTCCGCCGCTCAGACCGAAGGTTCCGTCCTTCCAGCCGCTTTGCAGCAGGAAACCGCTCGTTTGGCGGAGATTCCGCAGGTTCGCGCGGCTATGGCTTGGTTTCGCGCCCATGAAGACCAGTTCGCCAACTGGCAGAGCGAAATGGCCGCAATTCCCGCTCCACCGTTCGGCGAAAGCCAGCGCGCGCAATGGCTCAAGACCCAGTTCGAAAGCCTCGGCCTGCAGAATGTCCAGTGCGATTCCGTCGGCAATGTCCTGGGCATTCGCCCTGGTTCTGGAAAGCGCCTCGTCAGCCTCAGTGCTCACATGGATACGGTTTTCCCCGCAGGCACTCCGCTGAACATTCGCCGCCAAGGCAGCCGCATTTACGGTCCAGGCGTTTCCGACAACGGCGCGGGAGTCACAGCCATGCTCGCCGTCGCAGCCGCAGCGCAGGCCACCAAATTGGCCCACGCGCTTCCCATACTCTTCGTCGGAAATGTCGGTGAAGAAGGTGAAGGTGACTTGCGCGGCATGAGGCACATCTTTTCCACCCCGCAATGGAAGGATTCCATCTGCTCCAGCCTGATTCTCGACGGCGCCGGAACCGACACCATCGTCTCTGAAGCTCTTGGCAGCCGCCGCTTCGAGGTCATCGTTCGCGGTCCTGGTGGACATTCCTGGAGCGACTTCGGCACTCCCAATCCAATTCTCGTGCTCGCGCGAACCATGGATGCCTTCGCCCGCATTCCCTTGCCGGAATCGCCCAAGACTACCTTCAACATCGGAGTAATTCGGGGTGGCACTTCAGTGAACTCAATCCCCGAATCAGCCAGCATGCGCGTGGACATCCGCTCGACCTCGACCGCCGAAATGGAGCGCCTCGAAGCCTCGTTGCGGACCGAACTCGATCGCGCCGTGGTTCACGAAGCCCGCTCCGGCGAACGTCAAGGTGGATCCAAGCGCCGCGCCGCCAAGCTCAGCTCGGAAGTCATCCTCATAGGCAATCGTCCTGCCGGAGAATTGACTCCGAATGCTCGCATCCTGCAAGTCATGCGCGCCGTCGATGCTTACTTGGGCAACGCCGCCCAGCTACAGCGCGCCTCTACCGACGCCAACATTCCCTTGTCCTTGGGACGCGAAGCCATCGCCATTGGAGGCGGTGGTTTGGGCGGCGGAGCGCACACTCTGCAGGAGTGGTTCGATTGCACCGGACGCGAACTGGGACTCAAACGAATCCTGCTCGCCTTGATGCATCTGACCAGTCCAGGAAACCAATGATTCTGGATACATGGATTGCTCGTCCCGACGGTGCGCCTACTCAACAAACTCAATGCGCTTTACATTCCTGGTGTTGAGGTAGACGCCTTGGCCGTTTATCAGGTAGATGGTATTCAGCTGTTCATTTACCCTTTTGGCGTCCGCAAGGAGGAAGTCATTACTTTCCGCGTCCGGATCGAACGTATACTCCTTGATCCATCCCAGGTATATGGAACCGTCGTCTAGATAAACAACGGCGTACTCGTTAGAAGGTCGATTAACCTTTGCCCAAATACTCTGGGGATCGGGCTCAAGCGCGCGCAGTCTTGCATACGTCCTGGCCAACTCGAACCGTGCCCATCTAATGCCAATCAACAGCGAGCCGAGAAGGAGGCCCGAGATCGCCAACGCAACGATGAACCGAAGCCATGGGAAGCCGCTCTCAGCGCTGTGAAGAGAACCATGAAAGAATCTGCCATCGGTCCAGCGAACCACCCCAGCTAATGCAATCCCATAAATTAGGCACCACGAGACCTGCAGAAACTCACTGAGCCCTTTCACCGGGTACTTTGCCCGGTAAAGCTGGAGAGCGATGAATCCGGGCATTACATACAGGACAAAGTCTGCAATGTGTTCGACTGGGTCGGCAAGTTCCGAGGCGGACATCAGTCACGCCGTGCGTTCTGCGGATTCGTTTGGTTGTTCTGCCCGCCCTGATTCTGGCTGTTAGCCGGAGCTTGCTCGGGCCTGGCTGTAGGCGCTGCCTGAGATGGTCTTGGCCGATTATGAGTGTACGACCTCTGAAAATCGTCGTTGGTTCGCCAGCTTGGGTTATCGACGTCTTCTATGCCCATTGCGTCCTCCCTGACACCTTGTGGCACGATTTCATTATCCGCTTATGACCGCCCTAATGCAACATTGAGGCCCACAGCAAGCACGCCTGGCTACCTAGAATCCATTCCGCAGCGTCGGCTTGAACGGAATCTTCACCAGTGCCTGCAGCGCCACTGGCTTGCCATTCTTCTCCGCCGGACGGAACTTCCAGCGCCCGAGCGCCGAGCGTGCATATTGATCCAGGCGGTCGTCGATTCCGCTGAGCACCGAAACGTCTCCGACTGTGCCATCGGCATGGATCACCGCCAGCAGCGTCACCGTCCCTTGCACATTCTGCCGCATCAGTTCCAGCGGATAGCCCGGATCAACCTCCTGCACCGCCACCGGCGCAGTCAGTTCACTCTTGTCCTGCGGGTCTTCCTTGAACTCGGCGAAGCGCATCACCCAGCTTCCGCCGCCCGAGTTCAGGTTCGGAGTATTCAGCGTCATGGTGTAGAGCTTTCGCACGCCGAATACCTTGCGCTCCATGTCCGTCGGCGCGGCCGATGAACTCTCCGTCGTAGTTGACCGCGAAACCGGAAGCTCATGCGGCAAAGTCGCTTTGGCCACTTGTGTAAACGATGGTGATCCACCACCTGCGTTTCCCGTCGTACTCCCTTTCGGCGCCGCACCCACCTGCAATCCCTGCGGAACTCCAGCCGAGCCCCAACCTGATTTCCCCATCGATCCCGCATCGTGTCCAGATGCATCGCCGCTTATGTTGGGTGTTCCAGATGCTCCGGCTTTCCCATCCGGAGTCGTCGCAAAGGCGCCCATGCGGTTGCCCGCTGGAGTTTCCACTGGCCCGGAAGCCGCAGCCGGATGCAGGTTCAGGGCAATCAACCGTCCCGCTCCACTTCCAGACGCTCCGACGCTTGGCGGCGGTGGTACCACCGCTCCGCTGCCTGCCGATCCAGCCCCATTTCCACTAGCCAAGCTCCGCGACGAAGCCATTTGTGCGTCGACCGGCAGCTTCGGCGCCGGAGCAACCACCTGGCTCGCGGCAATGTTGATATCTCCCATTCTCCGCGTCGTCGTCGAGTCCACCGCTGGCGGAGGATCAATCACCGATGGTTGCGCTCCAGCATTGGTGCGCCGCGAGTTAATCGCATTCACGTCCGGCGCAGGCGAAACCACCGCTGCCGATGATGTCGGTAGATTCCGACTGCCATGCGCATTGGCAATATCGGGCGCCGGCGCGACCACATCCGCGGCCGTCACCGGTATCCGCGATCTCAAACTCGTTGCTTCGAGTGGAACCATGGGCGCTGGTTTATTCTGTGCCACAATATTCGGCAGCGGCACATCATGATTGAGCTTCATCTGCGGCGGCGCAACAATCGTCTGGCTCTTGTTATCCGGCTCCTTCGGAACCGATATGATCGGCTGGCGCGAATACGCCGGATCGCCTCTCTGCGCCACGTGCGGCCTGGCCTCGGCCGTGTTCAGCGGTTGCAGATACTCCGGCGCCTCGTAATACAGAACCTCCGGGTGATAGGTAGCTGCGTGTGCGACCACTTGTGTAGGCTGCGGCCACAGTTGCACCGAGCCCCATATCATAGCCACGGCCGCCACGTGGAAGATCGCCGACTCCGCAAACCGCCCCCACGGCAACTTCGAACGCACGAAAACATCCGGCCAGAACTCTCCAGGCGTCGAAGTGAGTACGTTGGTTTCAACCGGCTGCGGCCGAAACAATTCGCTGAAATTCCCCAGAAATCCCGCCAGGCGTGGCTCAAGTGTCACCAGCAGAGCCGGCGCAGCGACCTCTGGCGTTCGTAACGGGGAACTCTTGAGCTTTTTGGCCATAAACCTCACCCGGCGAGGTTGCCGTCCATTATATCGTCCACGCCGCCAGCCACGCGGGTTTCACCGGATTCCCAACCTCGTGGTCTAATATCGCAATGAAGCTCGCCTTATGTCTGATTTCGCTCGTCGGCTGCGCTGCGTTGCTCGCTCAAAACCCGCCGCCCGCCCAACCCGCGGCCGAGAACATTTCCGGAATGTACACATTTCTTCGCGAAGGCGAGTTTGTGCAGGTCACAGTCGAGGATGCCGGCCACGTGACTGGCTTCATCTCTCGTTACGGAGACTCCGATAGCGATCGTGGCGTGTTTCTTAACCAGTTCTTCAAGACTGGCAAACTCGACGGGAACAAACTGAGTTTCACCACTGAAACCGTGCACCTTGTCTGGTTTGAATTGCAGGCCGACGTCGAACACAATCCGCAGAAACGCCCCGGCGAAGAAGGATATCGTATCTTGCGTGGCAAACTGACCGAACATCAGCAAGACGCAGACAAGAAAGAAGTGACGAAGGTTACCGACGTGGCGCTAAAATCGTTCCCTCAGGATCTGGGGAGTAATCCGTCACAGCCGTAAACTCGCTTACCAACCAATCGGCGCGCTCACGCCGCCCTGAGCTTTTCATCGGTTTCCCCCGATGAAAGCTGTAGATACAGCGGCACTGTAATTACGACGCTCTCCCTAACCACAACTTTGAAGGCTTGGCTGTGCGAATCACACAGCCAGAAATATTCGAACAAATGCTCCGCTGATCGATTATGCGGGCCGGACCGCTGAATCCTGAAAATCTTGCCTTGGTGTAAATAACGAAACTGAGCGAAACATACAGGATGAGCGCATTTCATGAGCACAGTGTTCGACCCCACTCAGCGTCAATAATGCCGCGATAAAGCCGATTATAGGCCGGAAAGCACAGAACGGAAGCAGAATTTACGGCCCGCTAAATATCTGGGAACAAAGCTTTTGTCCTTCGTGCCATGGAGTGGCCATCCCCGACCGCGAATGAGTATTACGCCGATCACCAGCATGGGTTCGAAACGTCTTATTCGATATAATGA
>DASVWZ010000223.1:0-1603 GCA_036392935.1 Terriglobales bacterium
CTGCTGAATGAGAATTTTCACAAACAAGGACGGCCAGCCTCTCGAGGGTGTCCCAGGTGTAGTTGAAGGTTAGCAGCGGTGGCTGCTTCATCTTACGCTACTTTCTCCTTCGACGATTGAGTTTTCGATTTGTCCTCGCGTCCGAGAATCGCGGCCAACGCCCAGAGATCGGTGTGACCATCGATGCGCCGGAAATGTTTTTCGGTGAGCAGCCAGGCCGAAGCCACCCAACGTTCGACCATGTCCGCGTCTCGCCAGCGCGTGACGTTGTGGGTGCGGCGCTCCACCCCGCTCTGCGGACTCTCGATGACATTGGTCGTCGCCAAACATTTGTGCAGGGATGCGGGAATCTGCAAGCGTTGCAAGGTGAACATCTCCGCCATCCCTTCCCGCAGGCTGCGCGCAGCGGATTCATGCTCCCGCTCCAGGAATCGCGCCAACTGCTCCAGCCGTTTCTCTCCTTCCTCGGCGGTTTTCACCTTCCAGGCCGCCCGCAGTAGATTGCGAGTTTGACCGTGCTGCTCTCGGGGCAGTTCGTTCAGGACGTTGCGAATTTTGTGGTTGCGGCACCGCTGCACCGGTTGTTCGGTTCCGAACAGCTCCTCGATCGCTGCCCGCAATGCCTTGGCTCCATCGATGACAAACAGATACTTCTCGTCGGTCGGCAAGCCCTGATCCCGCAGGCGAGTGAGTAAGCGCTTGACCGCCGCTGCGTTCTCCGTTGCTCCCGGCTCGATCCCCAGAATGTGTTTCTTCCCCTCGCGATCAACGCCCACGGCGCTGAGGATGTGATGATCAGCGAAACGCTGGCCGTCGATATAGATCACCAGAATCTCGGCGTTCTCCCAGCGTCGTTCCTGCAGTTGGCGGAGCTGTTCGACGCTGGCCTCGATGGCTTTGCGGCTGATGGCGCTGCGCGAGACTCCCACGGTCTCCGCCATCTGCGGCAAGACTTCCTGATATTCCCGGGTGGAAACGCCCCGCAGCAGAGCGCCGAGCATATGCTGGCCCAGTCCTCGATCGTGACGCAGCCTTTCATACGCAGGGATTTTCACTTCCCCTTCCGTTTTGTGTCGCAGACGTGGTCGCTTCACACGCAACTGACGATCCGCCAGTTGTACCCGGCCGGACTGCGACCCGTGATAGCGGGTCTCGCCGCTGCTCTTGCCCGGCGTGCGTGGGCCCGCCACTTGCTCGGCGCTCAAAACCAGGATCTGTTCCAGAGTTTGGTGTCCAATCTCATGGATCACTGTTTCCACGACTTGGCTGGCGTTCTCGATCAGGTTCAGGATGGGAAGCAGGATCTGTCCGTTGGTGCGGCAGAATTGCTCGATCACTGCGGCCGACTCCCGCGCAGCGCGGGTCACGATGTGGTATGGTTTCTTCACGGCGGTAGGCTCCTTTCGGGATTCTGCGTTTGGCAACCGGATTCTATCGAATCGGCGCCAACCGCCGCCTACCAACCTGCAACTAATTTCGAGACATCCTCCGTGGCGCCGCTGAGATTCCCACAACGCGCGATAATCGGCGAGAACCTGGTCCCGCAGTCGGTCGTATTCTCCTACGGGTTGAGGAGACTGACGTGTAGAAATCTGACCTCGTT
>DASVWZ010000224.1:0-15969 GCA_036392935.1 Terriglobales bacterium
ACTCCGAGCGGTCGTGTTGCCCCATCATGAGCAGCAAGCCTCCGAGAATGGAGATGAACAGCAGCATCGATGGCCTGCTTATAACCCGAACTCGCCATCGCCGCAAGCCTCAAGTGAGGGACTTTTTCAACACCCACGGGACGATTTCGCTCATTGACATGGTTTTGTAGACGCCGAGGGTGGCAAATCTACAGGGCAATCTGGTGGTAGCGTTCCGATGGCCAGTCCTTTCCCGGGCCGAACCGACGGGTGAACTCTTCAGGTACGACGAGCAGAACATCGTCCGAGGATTTAGCAGCTCACCAGATGATCTTGGCGCCGATCTGAATGTGTCGCGATCCGCCGGTGCCGAGCACCGGGTTTGAGGCGGAGCCCAAGTCCGGGGTGAAGATGGCGGTGCCGACGGCGGTGGGAACGGAGACATCGGTGTTCATGGAGAAGACGTCGAAGTTGGGATGATTGAGGAGGTTGAAGACTTCTCCGCGAAGCTGCATTTTCCAGCGCTCGTTAAACTTCCACATTTTCGACAAAGAAAAATCCCACTCGCGAAAACCGGGGCCGACGAAAATATTCCTTCCCATGTTGCCAAAGTTTCCGGGAGCCGGAGGGGTGATGACAGCGCTGCCGGAGACAAAGCAGCCGGGAGAGAACAAGCTGCTGAAGCCGTAAGTATTCTCGAAATTTGGATTGCCATTGAGCTGATCCGCAGCGGCTTGTCCGCCGGCCTGGATAGCAGCGAGGTAACAACGCTGGGCGTCCGGGGTGAGGCCGCCGGTCACGTGGCCATTGGTGTCGGCGGTGAATTCGGTGGCGGGGATGAAGGGGATGGGGTTGGTGGGCGACCAGTGAACATCCTTGGGGCTGCCGGTCATATTCCAACGGTCGTTGTATTCGCCGGTGAGACTGACATCGTCTCCGTAGTCGCCGAGCGTGTAGGGCTCGCCGCTTTGGAGGGTGGCGAGGGTGGTGAGCTGCCAGCCCTCGAGCAACTGCAGCGGAGATTTGCGGGAGGGGAGATCGTAGGCAAGCGCGATGGTGAGGCGGTGGCGGATATCGTAATCGCCGTTCCCGCGCTCGGCGGCGTAATCCAGACTGTTTTGCGGCCCGGAGCTGGTGTTGCTGGTAGCGGTGTCGATGGCGTGAGCGTAAGTGTAGCCGGCAAGCAGATACAGTCCGTGGGAATAGCGCTGGGTAAACGTGACCTGCAGCGAGTTGTAGATGGAATTGGACTGATTTCCGAGAAGAGTGAGGAAGGAGATGTAAGGGAAACAGGGCCCTCCGGTGTTTTGACCGCCGATGGCTTTAGCCTGACAGTTGGTCACCAGCGGGCGCCCGTAACTTTCGCAGTGGTCGCAGTTGTCAAAGAGCGGACTGTTGGGGTCGTTCTCGGCGGGGGCGAAGGGATTCACCTGATTGGCGTCGATGATGCTGTAAAGATTCACGCCGTGATTGCCGACATAGGCGACCTGCAGCATGGCGCTTTGCGAGAGGGCTTGCTGCAGATTCAAGTTCCAGTTCTCGACGTAAGGGGTGCGCAGGTGCTGGGCAGTGGCAAAAACCGAGCACTGATTCCCTACGCTGCAGGATTGTCCGGCGGATGCGGGGAAAATTTGGCCGGGTTGCGCTCCCCAGTTCACGCCGCCCTGGGTGGGATCGGTGTTGTTGGAGACGACCAGGAATGAATTGATGGATCCATTTGGCTGAATGGTGTGGCCGTATTGATCGACGTAAGGAATTCCGCTGGGGTTCAGGTTGAGGCCGCCACCGCTGAACATGAAAGTACGCATGGAAGGCTGGGTGAAGATGATGCCGAAGCCGGCGCGCAGGATGGTTTTGCCGTTGCCGCGAAGATCCTGGGCGAAGCCGATTCTTGGCGAGATGTTGTTGTAGCGGGTGGGATAGGGTGAACTGATTCCTCTTCCAACCTGGACGATGCCGCCGGGGCTTCCATTGGGCAGAGTGGGGACGTAATTGGCCAGGAGATTGCGGGAGTCGGTGATGGGGAAGGTAATGTCGTAACGCAGGCCGAAGTTCAGAGTGAGTCGCTGGGTGGCACGGTAGCCATCTTGCGCGAAGAGACCGAGGGATTTCATGCTGACGTTGCGCGCGGGATCGCCATACAGCCATTCCCAGCGGCGGGGATTGCCGGCGACGAAGTCGGTCAGGTCGCCGAAGTCGACGCGGCCGCGGCCTTCGGTGGCGCGATCATACTGCACGTCGCCGTACATGAATTGACCGCCAAAGCGGAGATTATGCCGGCCAGAGGTGTATGAAGCGGTGTCGGACCAGTTGTAGGTGGCGCTGGGAGTGGTTCTTAGCGGCCAACCCGAGTTGCCTCCCATGTAGTCGAAGTTGTCGGAACCGGGGTTGATGCGGGGGAAGCCGAAAAGCAGGGGATTGGTAACGCCGGTATCCAAACCATAGGTGAGGGGATTGACGTTATGATCGACGGGAAAAATTCCTTCATTGAATTTGTTGAAGCTGAAACGCACCTCGTTCACCCACGCGGAAGTTGGATCCCAGGTCCAGTTGGCGCCGAAGATTTGGGTGACGGGACTGGTGGTGGAAAGCCATTGCGGACCGAGCGCAATGGTGTCGGCCTCAACCAGATCGCTGTTGCCATAAAAATAACGGACCGCGAAGGAGTGGTGATCGTTGAGGTGGTAGTCGGTTTTGGCGACGAGGTTGTCGCCACGATTGGTATTGTTCCAGTCGAAATTGATGGCTGCAGGGTCCGATTGCTTCAGGGAGAAGCCGGGGTTCGGCTGCAAATACTGCGCAATGTGCAAACTCAGCGGGTTGGGAGTGCAGGGAACACCGTTGTATGCGGCGTAGTATCCCTGCGTGCAATAGGCGATGGCGTCGGGAAGGCTGTAGCTGGCTGAGTTCGGGCTGCCATCAGAGTTGGCGATTCCGCCCATCTTCTGCGCCAGAGAGACCGTGACCGGGCTATCGTAGACGCCGGGATTGCCGACCCTATCTCGAATCCCCTCGTAATTGATGAAGTAAAACCATTTGTCCTTCTTGATGGGGCCGCCGATCGAGGTGCCGAACTGATGCATGTTGAGGGCCGACGGCGGGGCAGGATAGGGATTGAAATAGTTGCGAGCGTCGTAGTAGCTGTTGCGATTGAAGTAGTAAGCGGTGCCGTGAATGTCGTTGGTCCCGGACTTGAGGCCGAGATTCATGACCACGCCGGGCTTTTCGCCATATTCGGCGGAGGGGCTCTCCTGGGTATTGAACTCCTGGATGGCATCGAGCGGCATGAAGCTGGCGGGAGTGCCTTGAATCCCGGCTTCGTTGACGACGGACTCACCGTAGTAGACGTCGTTGTCGTTGGCGCCGTCGATGTAAAAATTGTTTTCGTCGGGACGATTGCCGTTGGAAGTGATGGACTGGAATCCGCCGCCGGGAGTGCGCTGCACGCCGGGGTGCAGCGGCAGCAGGTTCTGAAAATCGCGCCCTTGCAGGGGCAGTTCGTTGATGGCTTTGTTGGAAAGCACACCGTTCAAGGTGCTGTCAGTGGCGTCGACCAGTGTTTGTTCGGCGGTGACCTGGACAGTTTCGCTGACCGCGCCGGGCTGGAGGGCGAGATCGACACGAATGGTACGGCCGACTTCGAGAACGACAGTCGTCCTGCTCTCCTTGAATCCTGTCCTCTGGGCAACCACGGTATAAGTACCAGGTTCGAGGTTGGGGGCAGCGTATTCGCCGGCGGCATTGGTCAGGAGAGAACGGGTGACGTTAGTCCCGGTATCGACAACCGTGATTCGAGCGTCAGGCAGGAAGGCCCCGGAGGAGTCGGTGACCGCCCCTTGAATCTTGCCCTGGTAGGTTTGGGAGAAAGCAACGCAACAGCCGATGAACAGAATCAACACGTATGAAGCAACCCGAGTTTTCATGAAACGCCCCTGAGATTCGCGTAGTGACAAAACCGATTTGCAATAGGCCTTGAGATTGGCGGGTAAAAGAAGAGGCCGCGGAAAGGCTGGAGACCGGGGTGATCGCCGCGGCCTTAAAGATTACCTTACGGCGGCCGGCAGTTTCATAGGACCCGCCGCGCGAGATGGTTGGTTGAATCAACCCGAAATATTAGGTCTGGGAACAGGGGCAAGTCAATTGGGGTTTATTGCAGGGGAGCGGACCGCTTTGGGCCGGGAATGGCGGACTTGCGGCGCTGCTGACGGCTTTCCACGCCGCATGAGCTTGACTGACATCCACACTTTGATTATAGTGAAAGTATGGTTGCAGCGGACGAGGCGGTTTCGAGGCTTGCAGGCGCGATCGGGGAGCCGGCGCGCACCCGTATGCTGTACTCACTGTTTGACGGCCGCGCTCGGACCGGCACCGAACTGGCCATGATCGCCGGAGTCACCCCTTCGACTGCGAGCGTGCATTTGCAACAGTTGCTCACCCAGCGCCTGGTCAAGGTGATGGCCCAGGGCCGGCACCGCTATTACAGCCTGCAGGGGAAGAAAGTCGCCGAGGCCCTCGAAGCCCTGAGTGTGCTTGCCGGCAGCAAAACCAAACATGAACCCAGGGTCCCGAGTCATCTGCGGCAAGCGCGCACCTGCTACGACCACATCGCCGGCGTCCTCGGAGTTTCATTACACGATCGTCTGGTCGGCCTCGGCTGGCTTCAGGCAGCGCCTAAAGAAGGCGAGCACGCTTACCAACTCAGCCAAAGTGGCGCAAAAGCCTTTAGTGCCCTGGGGGTTGACACGGGGGCGCTCTGCACCTCGCGACGTCGCGTTGCCTACGGATGTCTCGACTGGAGCGAGCGCAGGTTCCATCTCGGCGGAGCCGCCGGCGCCGCGCTGCTGACCGTAGCTCTTAGCCGGAAATGGGTTAGCCCGGATCCAGACAGCAGATCGCTCGAACTGACCGCTCGCGGGCGTCGCGAAATGCAAGCGCAGTTCGGTCTGCGGATGTGAACGCGCGCATCCGCTCTTCAAAAAACTAAAGCTGTAGCCCTACTGATTTTTGAACCGCTCAATAATTAGATGCCGAAGCAGCTGGCACTGCGCAGGGTGCATCTATCACAGTAGATGCTATCGTGCCTCAGCTTCCCACAACCTTCCGGTGGTTTGCGGGTTGTTACTTAATGAGGCGCGTTAATAAGGAGGATTCTACGAATCGACGCACAAATTGCGTGCTCTTCACTGCAGTCATATCGCTCGCATTGTTCTCGACGCAGTTGTTCGCGCAGGCCAACGTGCCCGTCAACATGTTAGTTACGGTCGAAACCAACAACGGAAGCGTGCCTGAGATCACGCGCGAAGACGTCATGGTTTACCAGGGACGCACCCGCGCGAAAGTCACCGATTGGGTGCCCTATCAAGGCAATCAGGCTGGCCTCGAACTTTTTGTCGTGATCGAGGACATCCCGAGCTCCAGCCGCGGCTCGCAGTTGGAAGACCTTGCTAACTTCATCGCAGCTCAGCCCTCCACCACCAAAGTGGGCGTAGCTTATCTGCAGCAAGGCGCACCGCAGATCGCCCTCGCGCCGACCACCGACCACGAAGCCGGAGCAAAAGCTGTGCGCGCCTCGCTCGGACGCTTGACCCGGCCGGACAGTCCTTACATCTGTGTTTCCGATCTGATTAAACAATGGCCGAAAGGAACCGACCGCCGTGAAATCGTGATGCTCTCAAACGGCATCGACAGCGAAGCCGGCCCTATGGTCGCGCAGGACGATCCTTATCTGAATTCGACCATCGCTTTGGCGCAGCGCGAAGGCATTGCCATTTTCACCATCAGTACGCGTGGCGTCGGGCGCTATCTCGGGCGGCTCTCGGACGAAACCGGAGGCAGATTGTATTACCAGGCATCCGGTTCTGCGGTTTCCATTGCGCCTTATCTCAGCGACGTGGCCACCAGGCTTGACCGGCAATATCTGGTTACCTTTCTTGCCAAGCCCGGCAAAGAGGCGGGGCTTGAGCCGGTAAAGATCAAGACCGAAGTACCACACGCCAAGTTGGTGAGCGCAGACAAGGTTTACGTTCCCGCAACACAACAGTAAGCGAGCCGTTGCGATTCCGCGCAATACTCGTACACTGTTGAAATGCGTGCGATCGCTGTGATTCCTGCGCGGCTGGCGTCAACCCGCTTGCCGCGCAAAATGCTCCGCGAGATTGCCGGGGAAACGTTGCTCGGCCGGGTTTACGCCGCAGTGAGCCAATGCGCCGGCTTGAGCGAAGCGATCATCGCCACCGACTCCGACGAGATCCTGCAGTTTGCAAAAACAAAACGGTGGAACGCGCGCATGACTTCAACCGCGCATCGCAGCGGAACCGAGCGCGTTCATGAAATTGCTTCGTCGATTGCTGCCGATGTTTACCTCAACATTCAAGGCGATGAACCGCTGGTTCGGCCCGAGCACATCGCCGCCCTGTTGGACCTGATGCAGGACTCTTCGGTCGAAGTCGGCACCCTAAAAACTGCCGCTGCGTCCGAAGACATCGCCAATCCCAATGCAGTCAAAGTAGTGACCGACTCCGCGGGCCGAGCGCTGTATTTCTCTCGCGCGACAATCCCCTACGACCGCGACAAGACCCATCCGCAATATTTCAAACACCTGGGCTTTTACGCCTACCGCAAATCTGCTTTGGATCGTTTCTGCGCTTTGCCTGAATCTGCGTTAGAGCGTAGCGAAAGGCTGGAGCAGTTGCGCTTTCTCGAGAACGGGATCGCAATCAGCGTCGCCGAGACCGCTTATGACACCATCGGAGTTGACACCGAAGAGGATGTCAAGCGCGTCGAGCAGATTCTTCGCGCGCGTTGAACAACTGCGTCAGAATGCAGTCTTGATCATCCCAAGCGCGCTTGCTTCCAGGACTCCGCAGCCGCAATACGCTTCGAAACCGCCGGATGCGAGTGAAAGTACCACTCGACGAATCGCGACGGCGTGCGTTCGGAAAGATTCTGCTCCGAAAGCTTGTCCATGGAAGAAATGAAGGGTTCGACGCTTATGATGGAGCCGAACGCATAACGATCAGCCTGGCGCTCGTTGTAGCGCGAGTACGCATTCATGACCGGAAGCAGAAGAAACGACAGGACCGTCGAAACCAGCACCAGCAACGGCAAGTTGGCGAAGTCATGGAGAGTCTCGAACATGTGCGCCCGTTCCATGGCGTAGTGCAGCGTCCAGTTGGCGAGCCAGAAACCAACAAGGGTGATGCCCGCTTGCACAGCAATGCTCTTAAGAATGTGCTTGTGGACGTGATGCCCGAGCTCATGCGCCAGTACAGCTTCGATCTCATCGGGTGTGTAATTATCGAGAAGCGTATCAGCCAGAATGATGCGTCGCGTATTGCCCAGCCCGGTAAGGGCGGCGTTGGCTTTCTTGCTCTTCTCCGACAGATTCCACTTGTAAACGCCGCGAACGCGCGTCCCGGCCCGTTCACTCAATGTGACCAACCGCGACTTGAGGTCGTCGTTCTGTAGCGGCTCAAACTTATAGAAGATGGGAAACAGCACCACCGGAGCCAATTGCGCGAGAAGCACAAACAGTCCAAGAAACGCGGCCCACGCGATCACCCACCAATATTCCGGCCATTGTCGAATGATGAAATAAAGAACCTCGGCAACAATGCCGCCGAGAACCACGCCGAGCAGGAAACCTTTGGTTTCGTCCCAGAGCCACGCAGGCAATCTCTGATTCGAAAGATTAAAACGATGTTCGAGCCGAAAGCCGTAGTAGTCAAGACCGAACCCAAGCAGCTTGCCGATCGCCAGAAGCATGAAGACATAAAGGAAGACCGCGATGGAATAGTGTTGGCCTGCACCTCGATAAGCGTAATCGCGAAGGGTAATGTTCCATCCGGTCGCCAGCAGTACACACAGCATTCCCAGGCCGATAATAAAGTCAACAATTCCCAGCCGGCGCTTGATCTTGTTATAGCGGCGCGCTTCCGGTGAATCGGTCGGGATCGGCAAACTGGCGACTGTAGCGTTCATTTACGGTTAATTTCGGATGCTTGCGGCAAACTCCGTACTACCTCTATTTTAAAGGCGTGGACGCCTATTCACACACTCAAAAGTGTCAAATGCGAATGGCGGAGTGGGACGAATAGCGTGGCCGTAGGGACGATGTTTACTCACCCTGCACTATGCACGAATGTGTCCGCAGCCGAAAGTATTTCCTGCACGAGCTCGGGTGATGCAGCTTCCGCGTAAACGCGAAGCAGCGGCTCCGTGCCAGACGCGCGGAAAAGAATCCAGGCTTCCGCGCCATTCTGCCCGGTCGGCGCATCCAGAAAAAATTTCACGCCGTCCATATTTTCTTTCTTTAGGACGGAATAGCGCCCCAGGCGCGTGGTTTCGTCGGCGCGAGCCCGGCGAATAGCGGACTGCTTCACTTCTTCGGGGATGTGAAGGTCGATGCGCCCGTAGAAATGCGGTCCGTATTCGCGCTGCAAATCGGCGACGAGTTGACCCAGGGGTTTGCGCTCGTCAGCCATAACGTTGGCGAGGAGCAGGGAATTCAGAATGCCATCGCGCTCGGGAAGAAACCGCGAGTATCCGATGCCGCCGGACTCTTCGCCGCCGATCACAACTTCGCGTTCCATCATAATGTCGGCGATGTACTTGAAGCCGATGGAACATTCATGAAGCTGGCGACCATGTTTTTTGGCGATGCGGTCGATCATGCGCGTGGTATTGAACGCGCGAACCACGTCGCCAGGCCACTTTTTGCGAGTCACCAGCCACTGAAAAAGAACGGAGAAGATTTTGTGCGAATCGACGAAGCTGCCGTCTTCCGCAACCGCTCCAATGCGGTCGGCGTCGCCGTCGGTCGCCAGACCGGCGTGGCATTTGTGCTTGACGACCGTTTCCTGCAGCAGCGCGATGTGCGGAATAATGGGCTCAGGATTGATGTCGGGAAAAAGCGGATTGAGTTCCTGGCGAATAGAAATGTGATCGACGCCGTGCTGCTTGAAGATTCCCGGGAGAACGCCGCGTCCGGAGCCGTACATGGAATCGATTGCAAATTTGAAGTTGGCTCTCTTGATGGCGTCAAGGTCGGCGAACTGGGTGATGGCGGCGATATGGGCGGGCTTGAAATCAACTTCTTCGACCGCGGCTTTCTGGCCTTTAGGCGCCGGTTGATCGAGTTCGGCCTCAATACCTTTAACGATCGCAGGCGTCGCCGACCCGCCAAAGGTCCCTTTGAATTTCACACCGTTCCAGTTCCACGGATTGTGACTGGAAGTGATCATTACGCCGCCCGCGGCTTTTGACTGTTTCACCGCAAGCGAGACTGCAGGTGTAGGCGTGTAGTCGTTGGCAAGACGCACAGGGATGCCGGCTGAGGCGAGAACATCGGCAACGATTTTCGCGGCGTTCTGCGAGGCGAAGCGCGTGTCATAACCAACAACGATGCCGCGCTTGGAATCTTCATGCTTGAGAACATAATTCGCGATGGCCCCAGAGACGCGGCGCACGTTATCGAAAGTGAAGTCGTCGGCGATGATTCCCCGCCAACCGTCGGTACCAAATTTAATGGTCATAAGTAAGCTTCTAGCGGCTCGCTGCTGGCCAACCTGCGATGTTCAGGTCAAGTCCTTCAATCTCTTTTCATCGAGATACTTCACGACTTTGCCGACGTCCTGCGCCTGCTCGAGAGTCGTGATCAAGAGGGCGTCAGGAGTTTCGACAACGACAAGATTCTTGACGCCAACAGCAGCAACAAACTTGCCCGGCGCATGAATGTAGTTGCCGGTGGCGTTGAGCGTAAATTCGGCATTGGCCGCGATGAGATTGTTATTGGCCGGTTCTTGCTTGGCAATGTGGTGCTCGTGCAGCGCAGTCCACGAACCCAGATCGTTCCAACCAAAATCAGCAGGGAGACAGAAAAGATTCGATTGCCCAGTGCCCTTGGCCGATCGCGGTTCGAGCACCGCATAATCGATGCTGATGTTTTCGCACTTGGGATAAAGGCGCCGGAATGTCTTGGTGAAGTCGCGCGTGCCGTAGGAAGCAGCGATCTGTTCGAGTACGGGCGCAGTATGCGGAAGATGTTCACGCAGAGCATTGGCGAGTGTGCGAGCGCTCCATAGAAACATGCCGCTGTTCCAGAAATAGTTGCCGGCGGCCACAAAGTGCGCAGCGCGGGCAGCGTCGGGCTTCTCGGTGAAACGGCGAACGTGCAGAGCGTTTCCGCTGGCGGCCCCTGCCGCCTCAATGTATCCGTAGCCAGTTTCGGCGCGAGTGGGCCGAATACCGAGAACAACAATATGTTCTCCGCTGGCCGCGATCTGGACACCTTCTTCCAGCACGCGACGATAAGCTTTTTCATCCCCAATCACATGGTCGGACGGAAACATACCGATCACAGCATCGGGATCGGTGCGCAACAGGATAAAGGCCCCAAGACCGATGGCCGGCGCAGTATTGCGGCCGACGGGTTCGGCGATGATCTGCTGTTTCTTGAGTTTCGGCAACTGGCGCCCGATCTCGCGCTGCAGGTCTTCGTTGGTGATGATCCAGAATCGGCTTGGCGGAGCCAGCGGAAGCAGGCGCGAGACAGTTTGCTGGATCATCGTCTGCTTGCCGTCGAGAGCGAGAAGTTGTTTGGCGCGGCGCTTACGGCTCAGCGGCCAAAACCGCGTGCCACGGCCTCCGGCAAGCACCACTGGATAGAAATTGGGTTTTGTTCTCGACTGGGCCATGAATTATGAATCTCGATTGTAATTGGATTTGGCTATAGGCGAACTGCAGGCTCCGGAACCGGTTGACTCGGAACCGCGGCTTTCAGAAATTCAACTGACCACTGTGGGCGGACGCTGAACTCCGTCACGGACGCCGGAATGACCACAGCGTCGCCCTTCGCCAAAGTGACGGGCTCGGATCCTTCGGATTCGACGATACCGCAACCTTCCACACCCACCAGAACCTCGACGGAACTCTTGCCATGAGCCTTGCGAAAAGTATGGGGCTCCTTCAGATCGAACAGATCAACTGCAAAGTACGGCGACGCCACCAGCGGCGCACGGTGGTTCTTGCTCTTGTCCAATGGCGTCGGCGCCGGACGAATCACTTTGCCCGCGCGCGCCTTTTCCTTTATCACGGCTAAACCTTGAGCCAGGTGAAGCTCGCGCGGACGGCCATAATCATAAAGACGATATGTGGTATCGGACTGTTGCTGCGTCTCAACAATGATGGAACCGGGGCCAAGCGTGTGAACTGTGCCTCCCGGAACGTAAATCATTTCGCCGGGAAAGACATTGATCCAGTTCAGAAATTCTTCTGCCCGCTGCTGATGAATGGATTCTTCGAACTCGGCCCTTGTCGTTCCGGGTTTCAGTCCTAACGCCAGTTGGGCGCCGGGTTTGGCGTGAGCGACGTACCAGCACTCGGTCTTCCCACAAGGGAAGCCGAAATTCTGCGCGTCTTCATCATCGGGATGCACCTGAACAGACAGCTTCTCGTGGGGAAAAAGAAACTTCAACAGCAGCGGAAAGCGATCGGCATCGGGCGCAGCCTCGCCGACCAGCGCTCGGCCATACTCTTTTGCAAGTTCTGCAAACGATTTCCCGCGCAGCGGGCCATTGGCAACCTTGCAATGATCCCCAGTCAGCCAGGACTCGCCGATTTTTTCGTCAAAACGATGGCCCGGGTAAATCGGCGAAAGATCCAGCGTACCCCACGGGCGCGGGTCGAAAAGCGGGGACACAAGCAGTGGATAGAGTTCGCTCATGAAGAACAGTCAGAATATCAGCGAGGGGATTCCCCGCGATAGGTGACTCCGGATAGTAGTACGAAGGTCACGCTTCGTCATCGACGTCTGCGTCGAGTACGCGCGGTTGCTCCAGATAGTGTGCGACGGCATACTGCGCCAGAAGCGGCGTCTGGAGCCGTATTTCAGCCCCGATCCACTCCCCTTTTTTATACGGAGTGCCCGCGGGACTGAGTTGCTTGCTGCTGCCAAATTCAGGCCCGAATTTGGCGCTCTGGATCTGCTCGAACTGGTTGATCTGTTTCCACGCTTCGTCGCCGGTCGTGCCGGCAACGTCTATTTTTAGCCGAACGATGGACATGATTTAGATAGTTACGCGGATTCTCGAACCAGCTTGTGATCGCTCGATGCGACTTCCTTCAAAGAATCCGGGTCGAGGGCTCGCTTGATGCGGTCGAGACCTTCTGTGATGTCAGCGGCGCCTCCGCAATAGCTCAGTCGCAGGTGGCCTTCAAACCCAAATTCCTTTCCAGGCACGGTCACGACCCGCACTTTTTCCAGAAGGTAGTGAGAAAGCTCCTGCGAATCCTTCATGAGTGCGCTGAAGTCGGGAAAGCAGTAGAACGTGCCGTTAGGAACACGGACCTTGACGCCCTCGATCTGCCGGAGGCCGTCAATCATAAGATCGCGATTCTTTTCCAGGGTTTCGCGCAGAGTGTCGATGGATGATTGCACTCCCTGCAAGGCGCCAAGCGCGGCCCACTGTGACGGCGAAGCCGGAGCCGACGTTTGCTGCGACTGAATCGTCGTCATGGCCTCAATGAGTTCGCTGTTGGCAACCGCCCAGCCGATGCGGAAGCCGGTCATAGCATACATTTTCGAAACACCATTGATCACCACGATTTTGGAATCCTCGATCGGCTTCGTCGCAAAATCGTACGCGATAGGTGCAGCTTTTCCGTCGAAGACCAGCCGGTTGTAAATGTCATCCATCACCAGATAGAGATTTTTCTTTTCGCAGAACTCCACCATCTCGCGGATGAAATCCTTCGAATACATCACACCGGAAGGGTTATTCGGACTGTTCAGAATGATCGCTTTGGTTTCTGGTGTAACCGCGTCGATCATTTCGCGCGCCGTGGGAGAAAACGATCCGTCCGCGGCGGTAACCGGCACCGGCACACCGCCGGCGAGCTTCACCATCTCCGGATAGCTCACCCAGTACGGCGCGGGAAACACCACTTCTTCGTGCGGATCGACGATGGAAAGAAGCAGCGCCATCAAAGCCTGCTTCGCCCCGCCGGAAGTAATCACATTGCGCGTGGAAACCGTTTTCTTGTAATGATCGCCGGTGTACTTCACGATGGCTTTCTTGAGGGCAGGAATTCCGTCGGGCGCGGTGTACCGGATCTCGCCCGAGTTCACCAGGGTGACACAATTTGCCAGCGCCTCTGCCGGCGCCTTGGACTTGGGTTCGCCGCCGCCCAAGTGGATGACCGACTCACCCGCCTCGCGCAGCAGCGAGGCTTTTTCGTTCAACTTCAGAGTGGCCGATTCCCTGATCGTTCGGGCAAGACGACTAAGACCCATAATATTTTCCTCTCCCCAAGATCCTTTTTTCATCATAACCGCAACCGCTGTTCACGCGCTCAACCGCCAGGTTCGAACATCATCGACGCGTTCTCTTTCTGGTTTTCGTTTCCGAAGACCGCCGCAATTTCACCGCCGGATCGAGCTTCTCTCTCAGCCTGCGTTCCACCAGCGGCGGTACCAGATCGGCCACTGAAGCCCCAAGCTGCGCCACTTCCCGCACCAGTCGCGAACTGAGGTAAGAATACTGCTCCGCCGGCATCAGAAAAAGCGTCTCCAGATTCGGCTGCAGCTTCCGGTTCATCAACGCCATCTGCAACTCGTATTCGTAGTCGCTGATGGCGCGGATACCGCGCAACACCGCGCTGGCGTTGACCTTCGAAGCGTAGTCGACGGTCAGCCCGTCGAAGGTGTCGACACTGACGTTAGCCAGGTCGGCCGTCATCGCCTCCAGCATATTTTTTCGTTCATTCAGATCGAACAGCGGCGCTTTCTCCGGATTGCGAAGCACCGCGACCACCAGTTCATCGAAAATTTTGCTGCCGCGTTGAATCAAGTCCCAGTGGCCGTTGGTGGGCGGGTCAAAGGTGCCGGGATAAACAATGACTTTTTTCAATGAGCCTCGCAGCGAGACGCAATTGGGTAACACCGGATTTTATGCGTTAACGCGAAGAGATGGCAATTGTTCTTTCAGGCCAACGCAAAGCTAAAGCGTGTGGAGGTAGGCAAGCAGATCGTCGATCTGCGGTTGACTCAGCACCTGACCGTAGGCCGGCATTTTATTGCGGCCCATCTTGACGATGTCCGTAACCCGATCGTCATTCGCCGGCATGCCGCTCATCGGCAGATACTGGTGTTTGAAGATGCCTTTCATCGACGGCCCCTGCCGTCCGCGCGACGAATAGGGTGCGTGGCACCGGTCACAGTAATTGTCATAGATGCGGCGTCCCGCGGCCTGTTGAGGATTAAGCCCGAGCTCCGCGTCGCTAAGCCGGCGTTCCACACAGCCGACGCTCGCGAACAGCATGAGAAGCAGGACGCAAAAAGATAGAACAGATTTCGCTGATGAAGGAAGTGACATCAAGCGGCGGCATTTCACGCTGTCCATTGGAAGTACAATGATAATCGATGCCACGCCCGGTTGCGGTCAAACGAGTTTACGAAGCTCCATCCAGGAAAGATGGCGTTCGTGTATTGGTAGACCGCTTGTGGCCTCGCGGGCTGACAAAAGATCGGGCAGCCGTGAACGAGTGGCTGCGCGACCTGGCTCCCTCCAACGAATTGCGGCAGTGGTATCACCATCAGACCGATGCCTGGGCATTGTTTCGCAAAAAATATCTGAAGGAACTGACGCGGCCAGAAGCCAGCGCGCCGCTCGAGGATCTCTATAAACTCGCCGCCGGACCAAAGCAATTGACCCTGTTATATGCCTCGAAAAACGAAACCCACAACAACGCTGTCGTTCTCCGCGATCTTCTGGAAGGCATGCGCAAGCCACCCACCGGCACCGGGCTGGGACGCGCAAAAGCAGCCCACGACCGCAAAATAAAAAGCATGCCCAGACGGTAACCCCGGCCCTCCCGCCGAAGGCTTCGCATCACTTCATCATCACAGCCATCCACTCGCCTGCCGCAATACGATCCCGATCCGGAGGAATCACAGCGTAGCAATTGGCCTGCGCGGTCGCAGCCATATCGCCCGAGCCCTGCCACGGAACCAGTTCAACTGTCGGCTGATCGAATTCTCCAGACAGAACCGCGGGAAGAAATCGCGTCAGGCCAACTTTGGTTTTGACTTCAGACTTCAACTTCGCGTAGAGCCAAACCAGCTCGTCTAGCTTCGCACCAGAAAGTGCTGCGATCGCCGATCGGACAAACAATTGAAACGTGACCATCGTCGAAACCGGGTTGCCGGGAAGCCCGAAAAAATAAGTGTGAGCCGCGGAAGCCGTCGTCTTCGCGCGTCCAAACACAATCGGCCGCCCCGGCTGAATCAGCGCGCCGGTGAAAAAAAACTCTGCGCCCAAGTCAGCCAAAACCTGCTCCACCAGATCGTGCTTTCCCATCGAAACTCCACCGCTGATCAGCAGAAGATCGGCATTCAGACCCTCCACCATCAACTCGCGCAGGCGATCAGGCTCATCAGGAGCGATCGGAAGAATCGCCGGCTCGCCACCGGCAGCACGCACCTGCGCAGCCAGCGAATAGGAATTGGAATTGCGAATTTGTACTGCGTTCGGCCGAGCCGAAATGTCGACAATCTCATCACCCGTGGCAAGAATCGCGACTCGCGGGCGTACATAAACCCGAAGCCGCGTTTTTCCCACCGACGCCGCCACCGCAATGCCCGATTGATCCATGCGCGCGCCCTCCGCCAGAAGCTGGTCGCCGGCATGAGCTTCAGCGCCCGCGGCAACGACATTCTCCCCGGCGAAAACGCCTTTTGTGATCTCGACCGAATCGCCGTCCTGCGCCGTGTATTCCACCATCACCACGGCGTCGGCGCCTGCGGGAACTGGCGCTCCCGTCATGATTGCGACAGCTTGTCCGCGAGCTACGGTCAGCCGACTCGAAGCGCCAGCCCTGATTTCTCCAATAACGGCAAGCTTTGCCGGAAGCGTGGCCAAGTCACTCGCGCGAACCGCATATCCGTCACGCGTGGCGCGTGGAAAAGGTGGAAAATCGCGGTCAGCGCTGACC
>DASVWZ010000225.1:0-6250 GCA_036392935.1 Terriglobales bacterium
ACTTTGGCGAGGCCGAAGTCGAGAACTTTGGCGTGTCCGCGATCGGTGACAAAAAGATTGGCCGGCTTGATGTCGCGGTGGACGATGCCTTTGCTGTGCGCGGCGTCGAGAGCGTCGGCGATTTCGATGGCGAGGGCGAGAGTCTCGGCGGTATCCATGGGATGGCCGGCGATGCGGTATTTGAGCGTCACGCCTTCGAGGTATTCCATGGCGATGAAGGCTTTGCCATTCTCTTCGCCGATGTCATAAATGGTGCAGATGTTGGGGTGGTTCAGGGCCGAGGCGGCCTGGGCTTCGCGCTGGAAGCGGGAGAGCGCCTGGGGATCGCGGGCAACGTCGTCGGGAAGAAATTTAAGCGCGACGAAGCGGTGGAGGCGAGTGTCTTCGGCTTTATAGACGACGCCCATGCCTCCTCCACCGAGTTTTTCGAGGATGTGGTAGTGGGAGATCGTCTCGCCGATCACGCTGTGAATCTTATCAGATGTGTACGAAATGCGGGCGTAACGCAGGCGGACAGAGATCAGCCGCGAACTTGGGCTTAATGGCGGAAGTCGGCAGTGCCATCCCAGATCAGCTGCACGGCGATGGCGAGGATGAGAAAGCCGAAGATGCGATTGATGGCGCCCATGGCGTTGGGGCCGAGGCGCTTGACGAACGGGCCTCCGAGTTGAAGGCAGAGATACACGCTGAGGCCCAGGGCGACGATGCCGATGATCATGCCGACATAAGAGAACTGGCCGGTTTCGGCGGCGAGCCCCATGATGACACCGATCGAACCGGGGCCGGAGAGCAGCGGCATGGCCATGGGCGTAAGCGAAATGTCTTCCTTGGTGAAAGCTTCCTTGCTTTCGGCACTGGTGACACGACTGGAGGCAGTGACCATGTTCCAGGCGGTGTGGGCCACGATGAGGCCGCCGGCGATTCTAAGAACCTGCAGCGAGATGCCGAAGAAAGCCAGCACGAAGCGGCCGAAGAAGGCGAAGGTGACGAGGATGGCGATCACATAGATGCTGGTTTTCAGTGCGCTGCTGCGGCGCTCCTGAGGAGTAAAGTTGTCGGTAAGGCTGAAGAAAATAGGGATAGCGCCGAGCGGGTTAACGATGGGGAAGAGCGCGAGAAATGTGGCCGTGGCGGCGCCGGGCAAGTCGCGCAGGATGTGCGCAATGGCCGCTTGGGGATCGGTGGTCAAGAGTCTTTCGTGGGTGACGAAGCTATTTCAGTTTAACGAAAAGTAATACGAAGATGGCCCAGACGCCGACGGTGACGGGGAATTGAACCAGTTGTGCGTTACCAAGGGCGTTTCCACGCGGAACCAGGAACGTGAGCAACAGCATGCACAGAGCGGTCAGGATACCGAGAAACAGTTTCGTGGTCGTAGTCATAGATGTAAACCTCGATGTGCCTTAGGTGCCTGCCGGACAATTGCCATTCGAGGGAACATGGTAGCAGACGGGGCAACACATAAAGAAGTGAAGAGAAGGATGCGGTAGAATATCGTTCGCGCCTTTCCGGAGAGATGATCTTATGAAACATATGTGCAGGAGTGGGATTTCGCTCGCTTGCGTGCTGGTAGTACTGCTTTCCATCGTACGAATTGCGCCGGCCGCAACGCAGTATGACGAGAGCCTGTTCAAAGGCATGAAATGGCGGTCGATTGGCCCGTATCGCGGCGGACGTGTGCTGGCGGTGACGGGCATTCCCGGCGATCCTTATACGTTTTATTTTGGCGGCGTCGGCGGAGGGGTGTGGCGGACGACCGATGGCGGGCTGAACTGGACTCCGTTGTTCGACAAAGAAGCGGTTTCGTCGATCGGTGCGATCGCGGTGGCGGATTCGAACCACAACGTTATTTATGTAGGCACGGGCGAAGCGTGTCTGCGGGGGAATATCTCTTACGGAAACGGCGTCTATAAATCCATGGACGCGGGGAAGACCTGGACGAACATCGGACTGAAGGAGACGCAGCATATTGGCGCGGTGATTGTGAATCCGCGAAACCCGGACGTCGTGTTTGTGGCTGCGCTGGGGCACGCGTATGGGCCGAATGCGGAGCGGGGAGTTTTCCGGACGACGGATGGCGGAAAAACGTGGGACAAAGTTCTGTACAAAGATGACAAGACGGGAGCGATCGATGTGGTATTCGATCCGAACAATCCCAATGTTTTATTTGCCGCCATGTATGAGGTGCAGCGAACGCCGTGGAGTTTGAGCAGCGGCGGTCCGGGGAGCGGGTTGTACAAATCGGTGGACGGGGGCACGACCTGGAAGCAACTGCAGGCGCATGGGCTTCCGAGCGGCATCATGGGGCGGATCGGGGTTTCGGTGTCGGGTGCGGATTCGAACCGGGTTTATGCGCTGATCGAGGCGAAAGACGGCAGCGGACTTTACCGGTCGGATGACGGCGGCGACAGCTGGACGAAGATCAACGACGATCAGCGGCTGACGCAGCGGGCGTGGTATTTCACGCATATTTTTGCCGATCCGCAGAGCGCGGACACGGTTTACATGCTCAACACAGGATTGTTTCGCTCGGCCGATGGCGGGAAGACGTTGACGCTGCTGCCGGCGCCGCATGGGGATCACCATGGATTGTGGATCGACCCGGCAAACCCCAAGCGGATGATCAACGGCAATGATGGCGGAGCGACGATCACGGTGGATGGAGGGCAGAGTTGGACGACGCAGTACAACCAGCCAACCGCGCAGTTCTATCACGTAGCGGCGGACAACCAGTTTTTGTATTACGTGTACGGCGCGCAGCAGGACAACAGCACCGTGGCGATTGCCAGCGCGACGGATGATGGATACATCGGACGGCAGCACTGGTATGACGTGGCCGGCGGCGAAAGCGGATATGTGGTGCCCGATCCCAAGGATTTCAATGTGGTTTACGCGGGCGCCTATCAGGGGTTCATGACGCGGTGGGACAAGCGCACCATGCAGGCGCAGGACGTGACCGTGTGGCCGATCGATTACACCGGACACGGCGACAAGGATATGAAATACCGGCTGGGATGGACGGAGCCGATTGTGGTTTCACCGCACGATCCGAACGTGGTGTACACGGCAGGCGATGTGGTGTTCAAGACGACGGACAAAGGCATGAGCTGGACGGCAATCAGTCCGGACCTGACGCGAAATGACAAGAGCAAACAGGAATCGTCGGGCGGACCGATCACCAAGGACAACACGAGCGTGGAGTATTACGACACGGTGTTTACCATTGCGGAGTCCCCGGCGCAGCAAGGCGTGATTTGGGCAGGGACGGACGATGGGTTGGTGCAGGTGACGCGCGACGGCGGCGGGCGCTGGACGAATGTGACGCCGAAAGGCATGCCGGAGTGGAGCCTGGTGAGCATGATTGAAGCGTCGCCGCAGGATGCGGGGACAGCGTACGTCGCACTGGATTGCCACAAGCTGGATGACGTCAAGCCTTACATTTACAAGACGACGGACTTCGGCAAGAGCTGGACGAAGCTGACGAATGGGATTCCGGATGGAGCGTACTTGCACGCGGTGCGCGAAGATCCGCAGGACCGGCAATTGCTGTATGCGGGGACGGAGACTGGAATCTTTATTTCATTCGACGGTGGGAACAATTGGCAGCCGCTGCAACTGAATCTGCCGCAATCGCCGATTCACGATCTGGTGATCAAGAATGATGACCTGGTCGTGGCCACGCATGGGCGGGCGTTCTGGATCCTGGATGACATTACTCCGCTGCGGCAATTGAGCGCGCAGGTGGCGAAGTCGGATGTGTATCTGTACAAGCCGCCAGTGATGTACCGCACGCATTTCCCGGAGAATTACGAGCGCAAGCAGCCGGTAGGGCAGAATCCGGAGCCGGGCGTGGTGCTTTCGTATTACTTCAAAACCGCGCCGAAGGATGAAGTGACGTTGCAGATCCTGGATGCGCAGGGCAAGGTGGTGCGCGAGCTTTCAAGCGTGGAGAAAAAGGAAGCGGAGACGCCACCGGAGTGGCCGGACCAGCAGCCACCCCAGGAGAAGATTCCTGTGGAGGCAGGTCTGAACCGGTTTGCCTGGGACATGCGCTATGAAGGCCCGCATAAGCTGCCGGGGGAAATCTCTGCCGAGTTCCGGTCACGTGGGCCGGTTGCGCCTCCAGGAAATTACCAAGTGCGGCTGAATGCGGACGGGAAGACGTTGACGGTGCCGCTGGAGTTGAAGATGGATCCGCGGGTGAGCGCTACGGCAGCGGACATGCAGCAGGAGTTCGATCTGCAGTTGAAGATCCGGTCGCTGCTGAGCGATCTGCACGATACGGTCCGGGAGATTCGAGAGACGCGGGTGCAGATTCGCGGTTTGCGGCCGCGGCTGGAGGATGCGCGGTACAAGTCGATCTCCGACAGCGCGAGCGCGCTGGAGAAAAAGATGTCACCGATCGAAGAGCAGTTGCTGCAGGTGAACGCGAAGAGCTCGGAGTCGACGCTGAATTATCCAGTGTTGATCGATGAGCAGTTGCACAGCCTGGCGGGAAGCGTGGACTTTGACGGGGCTCCGACGCAGCAGCAGAAAGAAGCATTTCAACTGCTGGATTCGCAGGCGCAACCGTTGATTGCGCAGTGGAAGGAGATGCGGTCGAGCGACCTGGTGGCGCTGAATGACATGATGAAGAAGGAAAGCGTGCCGGCGATTTATCTAGCTGCGCCGGGCGGCGAGCCGAAGGGGATACAGGCGGCGGGCGGGAACAACTGAGCAGCGTCGGCTGTGGCAAGTAGATTCAGGGCAAAATAACAGCGGCCCGGGCCAGCCACCCGGGCCGCGTTCGCAGGTGGACATCGTTCGCTTGCCACTCACGGCGCAATGCCGCGAGGATGCATTTTCGAGACCGCGCTCTCGGGGGAGCACTCGCCTCTCGAATGACATCTATCTGCCGGGGGAGAGCCACAAGTTTTAAACCTGCGAATCACCAACCACGGAACTTGATGCCAGTGGGCAGCCAAGTCCGCCCCGCAGGGAGGACCTCTGAGGAGGCCGCAACGCCCAGGTCACCTAGCGCGCCATGACGCAATCCAGGAACCTCCAGCAGTTCACCCTCGAGAACCGCCGGTCACCGCCGTCTGACATCAACCATGACAAGCGTTCAACATCCACGCATGCACTTGCGGTAATGTGCTTGAAACGGGCGTGAGGTGCAATGGCAAATTGCAGTACGGATGTGCAGAAGCTGTGGAGGATAGAAGTTCCTTGTGGAAAGGGAAGGAAAACGCGAAAGCGGGGATTCCGGCTAGTGATGAAAGCGTTAACATTAGCTGGGATTTTCCAGGCATCCCGATGGGCCTGCGAGTGAGGCCGAGGCAGCGGTAAAAGGTATGCGGGGACATATCTTCATGAATGCGAGAGGCATGCCTAAATTACTGATTCTAATGAGTTGGAGAGTCGACATATCTGTTTAAAACATTGATTACAAAGCAGTTAGATATCAAAATATAGAAAACAAAGGAGTTATGGGGATGGTGTGTTTATAATTAAGGTATTACTTATATGGTTATCGTGGGACGTTATGAGGTTTCCGGAATTCGACCTTAGTTGCGGGTCGCGTTAGTCGCGAACGCCGTCCATGAAGGCGCGGAGTTTGCGCGAGCGAGAAGGATGACGCAGCTTGCGCAGGGCCTTGGCTTCTATCTGACGGATGCGTTCGCGGGTGACGGCGAAGGATTGGCCGACTTCTTCGAGGGTGTGCTCGCTGCCATCCTCGAGGCCGAAGCGCATCTTGATGACTTTTTCTTCGCGCGGGGTCAGAGTACGCAAGACCTGGCCGGTCTGATCTTTTAAGTTCACGTTGATGACGGCTTCGGCCGGCGAGACTACGGCCCGGTCTTCGATGAAATCGCCAAGATGCGAATCTTCTTCCTCGCCGATTGGGGTTTCGAGCGAGATCGGCTCCTGAGCGATCTTGAGGACCTTGCGGACCTTGGCCACCGGGATGTCCATGCGCTTGGCGATTTCTTCCGACGTGGGTTCGCGGCCCAGTTCCTGCACCAGTTGGCGCGAGGTGCGGATCAGCTTGTTGATGGTCTCGATCATGTGCACCGGAATACGGATGGTGCGGGCCTGATCGGCGATGGCGCGGGTAATGGCCTGGCGGATCCACCACGTGGCGTACGTCGAAAATTTATAGCCGCGCCGCCATTCGAACTTGTCCACCGCTTTCATCAACCCGATGTTCCCTTCCTGGATCAGGTCAAGGAATTGCAGTCCGCGGTTCGTATATTTCTTCGCGATGGAG
>DASVWZ010000226.1:0-2107 GCA_036392935.1 Terriglobales bacterium
GTTCCATTGCATCTCAGTAGGGTCTACGCTAGAGGAGCCGAATCCTCGGGAGTTGCCACGCATGTCGCATGCCTACAAGTTGAATGAAAACGTTCGCCATCAGCCTCAGGGGCCGCGAGGTCGAGCCGAAGCCGATCCGCCAATGATTTACACCGTCGTTCAACGTATGCCGATTGAGGCAGACGGACGTATTAGATACCGCATCAAGTGCAAATCAGAAAATATCTAGCGAGTAGTTACGGAAGATCAGCTTTCGTATTCTCAGTGATTGAGCGCGCTCGGCGACTACTACTCACAAGCTCCGACCGAGCGGTGGCGACGGTCTGAAGGGCAGTCGATGCAACACTTCGCGTGTTCGAGTCTTCTTCAAGATTTCTTCCGATAAGTCGAGCACTTGCTTCGAACGCTCCGCTGCGTTGGCCGAACGTCGTTTCAGCCTGCTCAATCGTCCTTTCGGCGAGCTGGCGCCACTCGGCAGGAATCACAGTGGCTTCGGTTAGGTGGCCTCCAAAACGTCGGAACTGCCCTTGCGCTTTGACCAAAAGATGCATATGTCGCCTAGTACTACAGTTGCCTTTTGCGCAGGTTTCTGAATCCATGGGCAACCATGATTCGAAGATCGTGGACGCAGCCAGCGTCGATTGAAGAGACGCTTGCGCTGTGGGCGGCGGCGCTTCGTGAGATCAAGCAACGGATACGTCCGTTGTTCAATCAAGATCGTGTTGCGAGGAATGCAGGCTTGTTTCTCGAGAGTCTGCTCGGAGATGAGCAACGCAAAACCGGTTGGATGCGCGCGGAGGCAGCTGGCGATCCTGGCCCTTGGCGGCAACAAGCGATCCTGGGGCGCAGGGATTGGGATGCTGATGGCCTGCGCGATATCGTCCGCGATTATGTCATCGAGCATTTGGCGGATGACGCCGCGGTACTGGTAATCGACGAGACCGGCTTTCTCAAGCAGGGCAAGGCGTCGTGCGGGGTGGCGCGGCAATACACTGGTTCCGCAGGCAAGATCACGAACTGCCAAATCGGCGTCTTCGCTGCCTACGTATCGCGCCACGGTCATGCGTTCATCGATCGCACGCTGTATCTTCCGAAGGAATGGACTGACGATCCAACTCGCCTCAAAGCCGCATACGTGCCCCCGGACGCTGGTTTTGCGACCAAACCAAAGCTTGCGACGAGAATGATTGCACGCGCCATAGCCGCGTCCGTCCCATTCAACTGGGTCGCTGGCGATACTGTCTACGGTGTTGGCGATATCGAACAGCAACTACGCAAAGCGGGTAAAGGTTATGTACTCGGGGTCAGCAGCGCTCATGTCTTCCAATCCTGGGGCAAGCAGCAATCGGTTGCTGGCGCGGCCGCGGACATCGCCCAGAGCCGGTCGGCGTCCGAGTGGAAACGCCTGTCTGCAGGGGCTGGAACCAAAGGACCGCGGCTGCATGATTGGTGCTATCTCGAATTGGCCGATCTCGAGGTTGAAGAATTTTACGGCGCAAATCACGGTCTTTGGACACGCGGTCTACTGATACGTCGTTGTATCGCCGATGGCGATCTCGCCTTCTTCACCACTTGGTGCCCAGCAGCAACATCCATCGAAACGCTGGTGGCGGTCGAGGGCCATCGGTGGGCGATCGAGGACAGTTTTGAGACCGCGAAAAACGAGTTCGGACTCGATCACAACGAGAGCAGATCCTGGCATGGGTGGAATCGCCACGTTTCGCTTGTGATGCTCGCCTTCGCCATGATGGCGGTGATCCGCCATCACGCTAATTCGCCGCCGCCAAAAAAAACGCAACGCCGAACCACGGCAAAATCCAAAGCATCGCCACCCCGTCATTGATCCGTTGGTCAATCCAAGAAGTCCGCCGCATCGCCATCAGGCTCGCCCGAAAGCGGATCCAACCCGCACACATCATCGCCTGGTCACTCTGGCGCAGAGCTCACCAGGCCGCCGCTCAGCGTGCGCATTTCAAAGCAAGTACGCAACTGTAATGCTAGGGTGGATAAGCATCTTTGCGTGCATATTGCGCCGACATACTCGCGTGGTAGTTTGAGCCGATACAGTTCGTTCGTGATTTTGGTCATGCTTGTCAGTGCACTGCTG
>DASVWZ010000227.1:0-3806 GCA_036392935.1 Terriglobales bacterium
GGGCGAATAGTCGGCCGGCGTCTTGGAGTTCCAGAACTTCGATTGAGATTCCGGATGCCTGCTGGGCAAGCTGCGGTGTGAAGAAACTGATCTGGAGGTTTACGTTGCGGCCGTACCTTCCCCCGGTGAACGGAGAGCAACGTTAACCCAAGTTCCGCAGTTTGAAGAATAAATAGCTGTGTTTTCAACACGGACATGCCCGAGTCTTCACTACACTTCGGCCATTTCCAGCGAGTTGGGGAGATGTAGATTCAGGTGTTGCAACAGTATCGCCTGGTGCTCGGTCGGTCGACTGATGCAGCGCTTGCGGATGATGACTCCGTTGCGCGTTGGTAACACGACGTCGACCTGGGTGATGTCCGCTAACTCCTGGAATACTTTTCGCGGCTCGTTGCCCAACCCAGCGCGTTGGCAGAGTTGCGCCAGCGTCTTCCACAACACAAAGGCCAGGAAGCACACCAGGATGTGCGCTTCCACCCGCTCTTGTTTCTGGTGCCAGATCGGTCGCAGTTGCAAATCCGTCTTCTGGATGCGGAACGCGGCCTCGGCCTCGGTCAGCTGCATGTAGGCACGCCAGAGTTCTTCTGGGTTCCAGTCCGTCACGTTGCTGCGCAACACATAACAACCCTCACTGAGTCGTACCCACTCCCGCCAGCGATCGATTCTTTTCCACTGACACTTCGCAAAGCCGTCTGTGTCGGGATCGATCTGGACCTCAAACGCTCCCGCCGCCCGTGAGTTCTTGCCCAGTAATCGCCCCACGCGCTGCCCCACGGCGGCCGGCAGTTGCTTGCGCTTTCGGCAACTGGCCACGATCTTCTCCAGCCCCTCCTCGATGCGGTTCTCAAAGCGCTCATGCATGGCCTGCTCTTTCTCTTTCCTCTGTGCACTCCGGCACAGAAGAAATACTTCTTCCCCACCAGGGGCCGGACACAAACGCACCTGCAGACCTTCCCGCACTTGTGATTTCGATACTCTATTTCGGCCCACCAACGATCATCTAAATTGGCCCACCTACTGAAAACCATATACTGTGGATCTCGTTAGGGGCTGGCGAGCCCCCAAGGAGACCCAGTTGAACAGGAGAGCCAAAGTGGAACTATTTGAGCAGATTCGGCGGGAGTACAACCACGGCGTGGGGACTATCCAAGGGGTGGCGAGGAAGCTTGGAATTCATCGGCGCATGGTGCGGGAAGCATTGGCTGACGCGGTTCCGAGGGAGCGAAAAATCAACACTCGACCGAAGCCGAAATTGGAAGCAGCGGCGACTTTCATCGACGCGATTCTGCAGACCGATCAGAAGGCACCAAGAAAGCAGCGACACACCGCACATCGGATCTGGTGCCGGATCCGCAAGGAACTTCCGGAAGTCAGCATCGCCGAGTCATCCATTCGTCGCTATGTGCGCGAGCGGAAGATTCAGTTACAACTCATCGGGCACGAGACGTTCATTCCGCAGTCCTACGCTTGGGGAGGAGAAGCGCAGGTGGATTGGTATGAAGCTTACGCAGATATCTGCGGAGAGCGGGAGCTGGCCTACGTATTCTGCATGCGCAGTATGGCCAGCGGAGGAGCGTTCCATTGCGCTTTCCCACACGCAAGTCAGCAAGCGTTTCTGGAAGCGCACGAATGGGCGTTTACCTATTTTGGCGGCGTATTTGCTCGCTGCCGTTATGACAACCTCACGAGTGCAGTGAAGAAGATTTTGCGAGGACACCAGCGAGAGGAGACCACGCGATTCATCGCCTTCCGATCGCATTGGGGCTTCGAGTCGGAGTTCTGCACACCAGGAGAAGGGCACGAAAAAGGCGGCGTGGAGGGAGAAGGCGGTTACTTTCGCCGGAACCACTTGGTGCCTGTGCCGAAAGTGGACAGCTGGGAGGAGCTGAACATCCTGCTGCTGGAGGCTTCCAAGGGCGACGAGCAACGGATGATCAACGGGCGGACGCAGACGGTCGGCATGGGGATGGACCTTGAACGGGAACATCTGCGCACGCTGCCCGAGGAAGGTTTCGACCTCGCTGCGGTCCACTTTCCGCAGGTAAACGCCAGTGGCTGCGTGAAGGTGCTGACCAACTTCTACTCGGCTCCTCTTCCCGTCGGAGTGGAAGTGCAGGCCAAGGTGCATTCGTCCTACGTGGAGATCTGGCATCAGGGAGAGTGTGTGGCGCGGCATGAACGGTGCTTCAACCGCCAGCAGAAAGTACTCAACCTGGAGCACTACCTGGAGGCGCTGACCAAGAAGCCCGGAGCGTTCGCTGGTTCGACACCGCTCGAGCAGTGGCGGGCGCAAGGACGTTGGCCGGCCAGTTTCGATCGCTACTGGGAGATGCTGAAGCAACGAAGGGGCCAGCAACCCGGAACACGGGCCATGATCGAGGTGCTTTTGCTGGGCCGGCAGCACGGCTACCCGCAACTGCAAGTGTCGATCGAAAAGGCTCTGGAGATGAGTTGTTTCGATGTGGAAGCCGTGCGCCTGCTCCTGGAGGCGGAACGAAACGGGAAACGAGAGCCGCGTGAAGCGGTCGAGGTCGGGGCCTTGCGAGTGTATGACCGGCCACAACCGAGCACCAGGAACTACGACCAGTTGCTGGAGAACTATTCCGGGAACGGGGTGATTCAATGAGCGCCGCGACGGTTCCCGTGCAACAGGCGACGATTCGGCAGTATGCCAAAGACCTGAGGCTGGCGACGGTGGGAGGGCAGTTTCTGTCGATGGCCGAAGAAGCAGCCAAGCAGAAGCAGGGGCACTTGAGTTATCTGGAAGCGCTGCTCGGAGCGGAAGTGGAAGATCGCTATCAGCATGGGGTAGCACGGCGGATAACCGATGCCCATTTCCCCAAGGTAAAAACACTGGAGGACTTTGCGTTCGCTGATGCGCCGCACCTTCCTGCGGCCCAGATCCGGAACCTGGCCGAAGGCGGGTACGTGAGCCGCAGCGAGCCAGTTATTTTTCTCGGGGAGACTGGCACGGGTAAAACGCACCTGGCAACGGGGCTGGCGATTGCCGCCTGTCGCCAGAGAAAACGGGTAAGGTTCACAACGGCGGCGCAGCTGGTGAATGAACTGACGGAAGCCAAGAACAAGAGCGAATTGAATCGTGTGACCAACCGGTGGATGCGCTATGAGTTAATCGTGATCGACGAAATGGCATATGTAGCGATGCCGGAAGCAGCTGCCGAGCTGTTGTTCCAGATCATCGCTGGCCGGGCCGAGAGAGCGGCGGTGATCGTGACAACGAATCTGCCGTTCTCGGAGTGGACCACGATGTTCCCGAACGCCAGGTTGTGCAAGGCCATGCTCGACCGGTTGACTGACCAGGCGCACATCATCGAGACCGGCACGGAGTCGTATCGTTTCCGCAGAACCCTGAATAAGAAGAAAGGCGGCAAGGGATGAGGCAACGGGTAGCGAGCTCCTCGGAAAACGGGGATGCTACGGGTCGACCGAGTTGGAGATCGTCGTTCCTGGGAGACGCTGACGCCACGCTTCCAGAACTTTTCCCGCATCCCGGTCTACGCTACGCCCTAAACGCGCCGCCCTACGGGCGCCGCAGGGCTTCGCTCCGACCGGGATGCGGGAGTTGATTCACCCAGGGGGTGGCCAGATAGGTGATCAAAGTGGGCCAAATTAGGTTGACGGAATCAACAGTGAGGTATTCCCAGCAAGACATCATTTCGTTGCATGCGAAACTCCGCTTTTCCACCCTGATTGTTTTGCCACAAAACGAAGAGATTCTGGATTATGCAACCGGCGACAAAGAATTCTGGATCTTTAACGGGGCGCACAATCTTTGCTATGTGCAT
>DASVWZ010000228.1:0-10107 GCA_036392935.1 Terriglobales bacterium
GCAGAAGGGGGAAAGTTGGAAGGCAGAAGGGGGAAAGTTGGAAGGCAGAAGTGAGAAGTTGGAAGGCAGAAGGGGAAATGACGATTGCCGGCGGGTGTGATGTGGGTGCCGAAGGTGAGTGATTGGCGATTTGAGCCGCTGTTGCGAAACGGCAAGCCGACCCAGTTTCAGAAATTCGTGGCGGAATAAACGCAAGGTCCCTCCGCTCGCTCGCTGGCGCTCGCTTCGGTCGGGATGACGTCGTTTATGGGGGCCTTTTCAAAGCAAACACAAAAACCGCGGCATGGCCCAGCATTCTCGGTAGTATAGGGATCCTTCGACTGCGTACGCCCTTCGCTTCGCGAACGGCGCACTTCGCTCAGGATGACAAAATAGTGTGGAGTGCATACGGCACGGCTGAAGCCGGGCCCTGATACGAATCGCCTCAGCGGCTAAAGCCGCCGGAAAAAACAACGCCAGATATCGCAGCGCTGAAGCGCTGCGCCACCCAAAACCGGGCTTGACGAGGGCCCCGGTGCTGCGCCACCCAGCAAACACAAGATCCCCGTTCGGTCGCATCGTCGCTTTGCTCCTCCCTCACTCTGTCGAAGCTCCGACCGCACACTCATTCTTTTTAACGGTTGGGGCTTCGGCAAAAATCCTAAACCGCAAAGGGCGCAAAGGAGCGCAAAGGAAGGCTTAAACCACGAACAGCAGTCCGGTTTGAAACACGCCAGGCGGGTGAAGGTGTCCAAGCGACATTATCCAGGGGCAAAGGCCGCGGGCAGGAGTGCCCGCGCCACACGAGCAAAGGCAAAAGCTGGTTGACCAAGGGGTGGAATCGTGACAGACTTGTGCTGCCCGGCGGTAGCGGAATCCCCCACCCATGTGCCAGCTGAGATGTCCCGCGCGGGTATGATATGGCACGAAATGCTCGCCCGCAGGAGAATGTTATGAGGCATGCCTGCATCGCCTGCTTGCTCATGATGCTGGCCAGCGCGAGTTTGCTGGCGCAAAGCAATCCGGTTCCGTTCGTCAATCTGCCGCTGGTGCCTGATGCGACTTCGCCCGGCGGCGCGGCGTTTACGCTGACGGTCAACGGCACGGGTTTTGTGTCTGGGTCGGTGATCAACTGGAATGGCAGCCCACTGACGACCACGTTCGTGAGCCAATCGCAGTTGACGGCGACGGTTCCCGCAGCCAACATTGCCAATCCAACGACCGCTTCAATCACGGTCTCGAGCCCGGGAACGCCGGCGTCGAATGTGCAGTTTTTTAGCGTGTTTAATCCCATCGTTACACTCAGCTTCTCGAATTACACCGATTTGTTTCCGTACACCGAGCTAAATCTATCTCCATTCACGACCGGCTTCGTGACCGGCGACTTTAATGGAGACGGAAAGCTGGATGTGGCTGCAACCGGAAACACCCCAAATAATGCCCCGCCATCGAACCAATCGCTGGTCATCCTACTCGGCAACGGTGACGGCTCGTTTCAGACTCCAATCGTATATTGGGACCAGCAATATTACGCAGCCATCGTTGCTGGTGACTTTAACGGAGACGGTAAATTAGACGTTGCCGCCGCACCCTACAATGGGCCGGGCGCGGTGTTCCTGGGAAATGGAGACGGGACCTTCCAGCCCGCGAAGGCGTTTGCGACCAATGGGCCTAACAGCTATGACTATTGGTTGGCCTTTACCGGGGACTTCAATGGGGATGGGAATCTCGATCTAGCGCTCGGATATGGCAACGGCACCTCTTCCTCCGGCGTAGCCGTTTTTCTGGGCAACGGGGACGGAACCTTTCAGAATGCTCTCGACACGCCTGAGAGCGACTTTTGGTATCCGGAGGCGGTGGGAGACTTTAACGGCGATGGCAAGCTGGACATTGCTGGTGTTGGCCATAACGACTTCGGCCCCGCGCTGTTCATCCTGCTTGGCAATGGCGATGGCACCTTCCAGTCGCCGCTGATAGGTACAGCGCCTTTCCCTACGGGCGTCTACCAGATTGTGACCGCTGATTTTAATGGGGACGGCATGCTCGACTTAGCAATATTGGGGAACGGCAGCGGCGGCGAGGGCGTCTGGATTCAGCTAGGCAACGGCGATGGTACGTTCCGCGCCCAGGGTGAATATGGAGGGGGGATCGTCTTTTCCACCTATATAACGGCGGTTGATCTCAACGCGGACGGCAAAGTAGACCTCGCTACCTCATACACTCTGTCTGCTGAGAATCTGCTCGTGCTTCTGAATAACGGAGATGGCACATTCCAAACTCCACTCAGTTTCCCGGCATCCGCCGAGGTGTTCCTGCCCGGTGACTTCAACGGCGACGGCCGGATGGATATGGCGTGGCCCCCGTCCCTTATGCTGTCCGGTTCGTTTCCTGTCGCATCGCTTGCGCCTTACCCCGTTGCTTTCCCTCAGGTTACATTTGGCAATAGCAGCGCGCCGCAGAACGTTACGCTCACCAATACTGGTCCCGCGACTCTCACGCTAAGCGGCATTTCGCTTACTGGAGCCGATGTTGCGGACTTTGCGCAGAACAATAACTGCGGGGCTACTTTGGCGCCGAATGCGAGCTGCCAGATCGCCGTAACTTTCACACCGACTACGCTCGGCACGCGTAGCGCGGCGGTCCGCATTGCGGACAACGCTCCGGGCACGCCGCAGATTGTGCCGCTGAGCGGATTTTCGAGCGGTCCGGCGGTCACTTTTTCGCCTTCGGGGATCACGTTCCCCGGTCAGTACGTGGGCACGTCCGGGCTGCCGCAATCGGTGCAGATACTGAATAGCGGCAACGCGGTGCTCAATATCAGCAGCGTGGCGACCAATCCGACGGCTGATTTTGGCCCGGTGGATTCCTGCGGAAACAGCCTGGCGGTGGGTGCGACGTGCTCGATTGCAGTTTTCTTCGATCCGGCGGCGAGCGGGCAGGTTACGGGGACGCTGACCGTTACCGATAATGCGGTGGGCAGCCCGCAGATCGTGACGCTGAGCGGGGCGGGACAGGATTTTTCGCTGATTGCGGGTTCGAATCCCAGCGCCACCGTCAAGCCGGGAGAGACTGCGAAATATAGCGTCGCCGTTATGCCGGCCGGCGGATTCAAGCAGACGGTCGCGCTCAGTTGCAGCGGCGCACCGGCTGACTCTACCTGTTCCCTGTCGCCGAATCTGATTATGCTCGATGGCTCGAAGCCATCGATGGTGGAAGTGAGCATAACGACGGCGGGAACCAGTGCGGCACTGATGCGCCCGTTTGCAGTTGCGATGTGCCTGGCGTTCTCGGGCATTGCGGGGTTTATGGTGTTTGCGGGCGTTGGAGGGCGCGGCAGGTTTTTTGCGCTGACTCTCTTATTACTGCTTTCGGCCGCGATGGTGATGACTTCGTGCGGCGGAGGGACGATGACTAATTCAGGCGGAAGTAATCCGCCGAGCGGCGGAACTCCAGGGACAGCGCAGGGGACGTACAGCATTCTGGTGACGGGGTCGTTCAGTTCGGGATCGAGCAGGCTGGCGCATAGCGCGAAGCTGACGCTGATTGTGCAGTAGGCGGGATTCGATCGGGTGATCGGGTGATCGGGAGATTCAAGCGACAGTGGTAAGCGCGTTGGCGGTTTTTTCACACTGTGCGCCAGGTCCCCGTTCGGTCGCATCGTCGTTTTGCTCCTCGCTCACTCTGTCGAAGCTCCGACGGCACACTCATTCTTTTTAACGGTTGAGGTTCGGCAAAAATCTTTAACCGCAAAGGCCGCAAAGGAACGCGGGTTCATCGCGGGATAAACGCAAGGTCCCAGTTCGGTCGCACACTCTTTGGTTTCAGCGGTTGGGGCTTCGGCAAAAATCTTAAACAGCAAAGGGCGCGAAGGAGCGCATAGGTAAGCGCGTTGGCGGGCGCGACATTTCTGACGATCGCCTCGGCGGCTAAAGCCGCGCATTTGGGACCTTTATCGGCACGGATGGAGCCGTGCCCTTCCAACGAGAGCGAGGGTGTCACACGGCCCAAAGGCAAAGGCCGCGGGCAGGAGTGCCCGCGCCACAGGAGCCAAAACATGGATTCGTGACCCGTTTTTTGCACTGGTAAGCGCCAAAAAGCGCCTTTTTTGGCTTGACAACTGCTACTACCGGGTACAGTATGTTGGGCGGGGCGTGAGGACGATCTTTTGTCCTTGTCAGGTTCGGAGCGTAATACCAACCCCGTCAACTCCGGAATTCGCGCACCTGAAATTCAGTCCAAGTAAACAACTTCCCAAGTAGTGGAGGCAGTATGAAAGCTGTCCGCATTCCGGCTGTAAAGCTCCGGGTGCATCAGAGGCAAGCAGGGCTGATGGCAGGCCGGGTTGTGCTGGTAGTTGCCGCATTGGCGGTAGGTTTATCAGCGACGTTCGCAATGGCACAGAAATCGTCCGAGATGTCAGAGCTGGAAATACAGGCGGCGCTGCACCGCGCGCTGCCAGGGGCGGTGGCGGCGCACAGCGCACCGGGCCCGGTGAGTTTCGAAAGTGGGGCCATGGGAACCGGCTCGATGGGGCGCGAGGTGGAGATGGCAGATTTGCCACAGGCGCTTCATATGGAGGCGGGCGAAAACGAGGATCATGATCGTCCCATGTCAGGCTTGACGGAAAAGGAGTACCAGGCGTTAAAACGGCTGGTAGCGAAGCGAGCCGCGGCGGGAGAGATCGGGGCGGCGCCATCCGCCATGCGGAGCCCGGGACCGATCTCGGAAAAACAAGCCTATGTAGGACCGAAGACGGGCTTCATTGCGCAAAGCGAAGTGTGCTGCGATCCGCCGGACATGTCGCTGGCAGTGGGTCCGACCTACGTCCTGCAGATGGTGAACAACTACGTGGCGGTTTACAGCAAGACCGGCACATTGCAGTCAGGATTCCCGAAATCAGCGGACACGTTCTTCGGCCTGGCCAACGGGACCTATACCACCGATCCGCGGGCGTTTTATGACTGGGAAAATGGCCACTACTTTGTGCTGGAGTTGAGCGAAACCAACACCGGCAACCCAAACGGGAGTCCCAATGTGGGGACGGTAGCGTGGGCGGTGAGCAAGACCAACGATCCGCGGGGTACGTGGTACGTGTACAGCTCGAACCTGCAGCAGGCGGCCGGGGTTTGCCCGGACTTTCCGACTTTGGGGAATGACAACACCAACTGGGGATCGGGCGCAACCAAGGGTGGCATCTACATTGGGTTGAACCTGTGGAGCGGGGCGAATGATTGCGGAGGCGATCATTACACCGGCAACGTGATTTTCATCATTCCCAAAGACGCGTTGTACAGCGGCGGCGGTTACAGCTACTGGTACATCACCGGGCTTGAGGACAACGGGACCTTGCTGGACACCTTCCAGCCGTATAACGTGACGGCGAAGACCACGAACCCGAGCTCCATCTTCTGGGTGAACAGCTTCAACTATAACTGGGGTGGCGGCATATGCTCGGGAGGCTGCAACGGGCTGGTGGTGTGGTCGGAGTCGGGACCATCCACGGCACCCAACAATCCGTTCGCGTTCCTGAGCGGCGGGGGAGGGCCAGTCCTGATTGGGAAGGTGATTTCGACAACGCACAACTACTCGACGCCAGTGTATGCCAGCGGGCCGAATTGTCCCGCGGCGTCAGGGCCGTGCGTGGACACCGACTACAACTTTATTTCGGGCGGGGTAAAGTACAACGCCGGGGAACTGTTCGGTTCGTTCAATACGGGAGTAGCGACGAGCCCGGCGGTGACCGGACCAATCTGGTTCGAGTTACATCCAGTGACCAGCAATAACGTGAGCCAGCTGACTTCAGTGGAAGAGCGGCAGGAAGATTGCTTCCTCTGCGGCGGCTGGGCCAGCAATGGATCGGCGTACTATGCGACCCTGCAGCCCGATCCGGAGAACAACGTTTTGATGGTCTTTGACTTCTCCAGCGACACCGTTTACCCGGGGATGGCAAATACATCGCGGCGCGTTACCTATGGCGACAGCCTGATGGACGGGGGCGGAGTTTTCCTGGTGTCAGGTTCAGGAAGCGGTGTGTCGGGGCGCTGGGGCGATTACAGCGCAACGTCACCCGACCTGAACAACGGCAATATCACCGGGCTTTGGTTTGCCGCGCAGTACGCGCCGAGTGGCGGAGGCTGGGGAACAGCCATCGGATTGGCGCAGTACAACAAGCAATCGACAAACCAGTAGACGGTAAGGTTCGATTACGGCCCCGGAGAAATCCGGGGCTTTTTTATTTGGGAATTAGGGTGAGTTTTAGTGGCTTTCTTCGCCGGGAGGAGCGTTGTCAGGGACGTCGACTTTTTGAGCGACGGCGCTGGGCGGCGAGTTGGGCGGAGGCTGGAATTCTCCGGGATCTTTGCCGGCGAGCGCGACTTTCATGAAGTCCATCCAGATGGGTAGAGCAGCGTGGGCGCCGGTTTCTTTGGGGCCGAGAGATTTTTTTTCGTCGTAGCCGATCCAGACGCCGGTGGTGGTCGAGGGCGAAAAGCCGATGAACCAGGCGTCGGTGAAGTCGTTGGTGGTACCGGTTTTTCCGGCGATGGGATACGGCATGTTGGCGGCGGCGATGGCGGTGCCGTGCAGGACGACTTCGCGCAGCATGGAGGTCATGATGCGCGCGGTCGGCTGTGGGATGACGTCTTTGACTTCGGGATAACTTTCTTCAAGCACGCGGCCGTCGTAGTCTTCGACTTTATTAAGGTAGCGAGGGACGATGCGAACGCCGTCGTTGGGGAAGACGCTGAAGGCGGAGGTTTGCTCGAAGAGCGTGATTTCGGCGGCTCCGAGGGCGACCGGAAGATAAGGCGGAAGATTGGAAGTGATGCCGAAGCGGCGGGCGTAGTCGATGACGGTTTTGATGCCGACTTTTTCGGCGAGCTTGAGCGCGGGGATGTTGCGCGAGTCTTCGAGGGCGCGGCGGAGGGTGATGGTGCCCTCGAATTTTTCGTCGTAGTTGTGCGGCGTGTAGGGACCGGAGACGGTTTCAAAGGTGATGGGCGCGTCGACGATGGTGTCATCAGGGCGAGCGCCTTCATCGACGGCGGCGGTGTAGACGTAGGGCTTGAAGGACGATCCGACCTGCCGCAGGGCTTGCGTGGCGCGGTTGAACTTCGACGCTTCGAAGTCGCGCCCGCCGACCATGGCTTTGATGTCGCCGGTGGCGTTGTCGATGGCGAGGAGCGCGCCTTCAGCGCCGGAATCCTGCTCGAAGCTGACGCGGGCGGTGTTGTCGGAATTGAGGGCCAGAACTTTGACGTAAACGATGTCGCCGAGCTTGAGGATGGCGGGGAGTTTTTGCTGGGTCCAGGCGACGTCGGCTTGCGAGAGCGGCGCGGAGAAGCGGGCGAACTTTATCTGCGCCGATCCGGCGGAGACGTCGGTGACGAGCGCGTGAACGTAACTGTTGACCTCGATGGGATCGGACCAGTCAGGGTTCTGATAATCGGTGAGGGCGGGATTGGTGGCGAGAACGTTTTCGAGATGGGCTTTCCATCCGTGACGGCGCTCGTAGGCGGCGACGCCGTCGAGGACGGCCTGATTGGCGGCGCGCTGGAGATCGACGTCGAGCGAGGTGTAGACGCGCAGGCCGCCTTCGAGAATCTGGTCGCTGCCGTACTTTTGCTCGAGGTAACGGCGAATGTCTTCGACGAAATAAGGCGCGAGCGAGTTGGGATCACGCTGGATTTTTAGTTCGAGCGGCTGATTGCGGGCTTCGGTGGCCTGCGCGGCGGTGATTTTGCCATCTTCGAGCATGGCGTTGATGACGAGATTGCGGCGGCGCAAGGCGTGGTCGGGATGGTTGATGGGCGAATAACCGCCAGGGGCTTTGGGCAATCCGGCGAGGAGGGCGGCTTCATCGAGATTGAGCTGCTTGGCTGGCTTGGAAAAATAATATTCGGAGGCGGCTTCGAATCCGTAGACGCCGGAGCCGAGAAAAATCTGGTTGGCGTAGAGGGTGAAGATCTGTTCCTTGGTGAAGCGGCGCTCGATCTGGATGGCGAGCAGGGCTTCTTCGATCTTGCGGTGAAAGGAGCGGTCGGGCGAGAGAAAAAGATTGCGCGCGAGCTGCATGGTCAGCGTGGATGCGCCCTGGGCTTTGCCGCCGGATTGGATGTCGCGGTAGGCAGCTCCGGCGATGCGCCAGATGTTGATGCCCCAATGGCGGTAGAAATCTTTGTCCTCGATGGAGATGAGCGCGTCGCGCAGGACGGGCGGGAAATCGTCGTACTTGGCAACCACGCGGCGCTGCAGCGCGAACGATCCGATGATGCGGTTGTGGTCGTCGTAGAGCTCGGTGGTGGAGCTGGGACGGAAGTGCTCGAGCTGGTGGACTTCGGGAAGGTCGGTCGAGTAGACGAGGAGGAGTCCGGCGGCGGCGCCGATGACGGCGGCGAGGAAGACCAGGAAGCCGAAGACGACTTTGCCCATGATCTTGCGTCCGCCGATTTGAACCGGAGGAAGTGGCTGATAGACGACTCTCATGGGAGGTTAAAGGAAGGATAGCAGGGTGGGGGAGGATTGCAGAAGGGAGAAGGCGGAAGGCAGAATGAGGGCAGATTGCAGAATGAGGCGCGGTGGGGGCGCTACTTTACCTGTTTCATCACAAAACCGATTAGCTGCGCGACGAACGAGGCGAAGAGAAGTAACCCGACGACGGCGAAGAACGCCCCGTATAGCAGTGGTTGGATCCAGCCGAAACCAGAGGGATAATAAGAGCAGTCCGGATCATTTGGATCGACCAGCACGGCGATGGTGTCTCCGGCTTTATGGTCGAAGGCGAGAGCTTTGCCGACTTTGTCTCCCCATACGAAGTCGCGGATCGTCCGGCCCGTGCGGGGCCCTTGGTAATCGTAGGAGAAGCGAATCTCGGCACGCCGTCCGCCGCCGCCGCGTCCGGTCGTGGCGCGAGTCAGCTTTGTAGATTCAACCGTGGCCTGGAGGGGAATTCCGTTCCGTGTGCGGTGTTGCAGACGTACTTCACGGAGCCAAAACCATGCGATGCTGGGGCCCCATGCGGACACAGGAGGCGCCAATCGATGCTTTAGCTTCTTCCCGCTTTCTGAGTCGAGATCGTCTTCCTCGACCCTTCTGTCCTTGGCCGTGGCCGCGTCTCGAGTTAGCCCCCTACGCGCTATCTCGTTTTGCAGGGCGATCTCGGCGTCGGGTAAAAGGTCAGACCGTTCTACCCAAAGCTGTAGCAACTCTTCGTCGGTTTGCGACTGATATCCGGCGCGAAAGTCATTCGGTTGCAAGGGCCCAAGCTCGTTCATCGGGGTTCAGCCGCCTTTGGCCTCCCAAGTTTGATCCAGTCTCTCACAGTTTCGTTGAAAGCCTTTATGTGGATGTTGGGAGACGGAAGTGGGCCGATGCCCCGATTTGGGACGGGTGTGATGACGGTCACACTGGGCCGTGATGATGCCTACGGCTGGGAATTGGCGACCCATCGATACTGCGGAAAGCTCATGGTCAGAACGGCAAGAGGCCGCCCGTGAGCGTAAGGAGCAAGAGATGGCGGCGTTAGAGATTGTGTGGCGGAATCGGGCGCAGGGCCCGAAGCGGCAGTTGCGGGTGAAAAAAGGTGTGGTGCGCGGGATTTATGTGGTGGAAGTATTTTTTCCGGAGAAAGACCGCTGGGCGAGCTTGTTTGCGCTGACGCTGAACAATCGGGCGGGGACGAAACAGCGCGGCGATCCGATGGATACGCCGCTGACGGCGCTGTGCGCGTGGCAGGGATGATTTCTGAAGGCAGAAGGAAGAAGTGAGAATGCAGAAGTATTTGCGCTCCCCCAAGCGCTGAAGCGCGATTGTTGTTTGGTACGGATGACGCGGCCCTGAAGGGCCGCTCTTCCACGGTGATTATCTCTCGTAGCGCCCTCAGGATGCTGGCTTAATCCCTACGTGGCTTTGCTTTTTGCTTTACATCTGCGAAACTGACCTTCCGAACCTCACAGTTCTGACCTATGGGCCGCATTCACGTTCTCTCCGAGGCTGTCGCCAATAAAATCGCCGCGGGCGAAGTGGTCGAGCGGCCAGCCTCTGTCGTGAAAGAGCTGCTGGAGAACGCGCTGGACGCGGGATCGACGCGAATCAAAATTCAAGTGGAAGCGGGCGGAAAAAAACTCATAC
>DASVWZ010000229.1:0-18747 GCA_036392935.1 Terriglobales bacterium
CGCCGTCTCATACTCCACGTGCGCCGTCGCAATCGTGATACCGCGCGCTTTTTCTTCCGGCGCATTGTCGATCGAATCGAACGACCGGAAGGTAATCTTCGGGTTGTGCTTCGACAACACCTTGGTGATCGCCGCCGTCAAGGTGGTCTTGCCATGATCGATGTGCCCGATCGTCCCTACGTTTACGTGCGGCTTATTCCGCTCAAATTTTTCTTTCGCCATTTCTACTTTTCTCCGTAGAGACGTTGCTTGCAACGCCTCCTTCTCAACTTCTGCCAACCTGCCTCAGGCAGAACCAGACGTAGCCAGCTACGTCTCTACAAATCTATTTCGCCGTTCCCTGCACCCGCGCAATGATTTCTTCCGCGACCGAGCGCGGAGCCTCTTCATAACGCGCAAAATGCATCGAGTACTCGGCGCGCCCCTGGGTCGAAGAGCGCATGTGCGTGGCATAGCCGAACATCTCGGCCAGCGGCACAATCGCCTTGATCACCTGCGAACCCGCGCGATGCTCCATACCCTCAATCCGGCCACGGCGCGAACTCAGATCGCCCATGATCGCTCCGGCAAAATCCTCCGGCGTAACCACTTCCACCGCCATCACCGGCTCCAGCAATACCGGCGACGCCCGGCGCGCAGCCTCTTTGAACGCCATCGAACCGGCAATCTTAAACGCCATTTCGTTCGAGTCGACTTCGTGGTAGCTGCCGTCGTAAAGTTCGACCTTCACATCCACCATCGGATAGCCCGCCATCACGCCGCCTTCGAGCGCTTCCTGAATGCCCTGGTCGACCGGCTTGACGTATTCCTTGGGTACCGTTCCGCCGACGATCTCGTTGACGAACTCGTATCCCTTGCCCGGCTCCTGCGGCTCGATGCGAATCTTCACGTGACCATACTGGCCGCGACCGCCAGTCTGGCGGATGTATTTGCCTTCGGCTTCGGCTTTCTTGCGAATGGTCTCGCGATACGCTACCTGCGGCTTGCCGACATTGGCCTCGACTTTGTACTCGCGCATCATGCGGTCAATGATGATTTCCAAGTGCAACTCACCCATGCCGCTGATGATGGTCTGTCCGCTATCCGGATCGGTATGAACTTTGAAAGTCGGGTCTTCCTGCGCCAGTTTGGCCAGCGCCATCCCCATCTTTTCCTGGTCGGCTTTGGTCTTCGGTTCCACGGCCACAGAAATCACCGGCACCGCAAACTCGATCGACTCCAGCATGATCGGGTGCTTATCCGCGCAAATCGTGTCGCCCGTGCCAACATTCTTCAATCCGACCACCGCGCAAATATCACCGGCCAGAATTTCCTGAATGTCTTCGCGCTTGTTGGCATGCATCTTCAGCAAACGTCCGATGCGCTCGTGCTTCTGGGTGCGGGCATTCATCACCGATTCGCCCGACTTCAACTGCCCCGAATACACGCGTATAAATGTCAACTGGCCGACAAACGGATCCGCCATGATCTTGAACGCCAGCGCCGAGAACGGATCGCTGTCCGAAGGATGACGAACCTCTGGCTTCCCGGTCTCCGGATTCACTCCATCCACGTCGCCGGCATCGAGCGGTGAAGGCAGATAATCGACCACCGCGTCCAGCAGCGGCTGCACACCTTTATTCTTGAAAGCCGTCCCCACCACGACCGGAAATACCTTCAGATCGATCGTCGATTTGCGCAGCGATTTGCGCAACTCTTCGGTGGTGATCTCTTCGCCTTCGAGGAATTTGTGAAGAATCTCGTCGTCGTTTTCGGCAATGGTCTCGACCAGTTGCGCGCGGAACGCTTCCGCCTTCTTCTTCAGTTCCGCAGGGATCTCGACAACTTCGTACTCGGCGCCCAGGGTATCGTCATTCCACACGATCCCTTGCATGCCCAGCAGATCAACCACGCCTTTGAACTTGTCTTCCTGTCCGATCGGAATCTGGATCGCAATCGGCTTGGCATTCAAACGCTTGCGGATGGTATCGACCGCGTGCTCAAAATCCGCACCCATCTTGTCGATTTTGTTGATGAAGCAAATCCGCGGCACACCATACTTATCTGCCTGCCGCCACACCTTTTCCGATTGCGGCTGCACCCCATGCACCGCGTCAAACACCGCCACCGCGCCGTCGAGCACGCGCAGCGACCGCTCCACTTCAGCCGTGAAATCCACGTGACCGGGAGTATCGATAATGTTGATGCGGATGTCGCGCCAGGTACAGGTCGTCGCAGCCGACGTGATGGTAATGCCGCGCTCCTGCTCTTGCTCCATCCAGTCCATTGTGGCCGTGCCTTCGTGCACTTCGCCGATGCGATGGGTGCGGCCGGTATAGAAAAGGATCCGCTCCGTCGTCGTGGTCTTACCCGCGTCGATGTGCGCCATGATCCCGATATTTCTGCACCGCTCTAATGGAACTGTTCTAGGCACGACTCTTCAACTCTGCTTTCTGGGGCTCCAAACCGTAGCAACGTTGCTTGCAACGTCTCCGAAAAAACCTACCACCGGTAGTGCGCGAAGGCCTTATTGGCTTCCGCCATACGGTGAACGTCTTCTTTCTTTTTGATCGCAGCGCCTTTACCGTTGGCCGCGTCCAGCAATTCATTGGTCAGTTTGTCGACCATCCCTTTTTCCCCGCGGCCGCGCGAATAGGTCAGCAGCCAGCGAATCGCCAGCGACGTGCGCCGGTCCGCGTTCACTTCCACTGGAACCTGATAGTTCGCGCCACCTACACGCCGGGTCTTCACTTCGAGCAGCGGCTTACAGTTCTCGACGGCTTTCACAAAGAGCTTCAATGGCTCATCGCCGCCCTTTTCGTGCAACTTGGTCAGCGACTCATAAAAAATGCCTTCCGCCTTGCTCTTCTTTCCGCCCCACATCATGCAGTTGATGAACTTTGTCACCAAGTCCGAGTGATACACCCCGTCCGCTTCAACCTTCCGCTTCGCGATATGTCCTTTTCTTGGCATTCTGTTTTTCGCTCCGTAGAGACGTTGCTTGCAACGTCTCGCAGACGCAGCCAGCTGCGTCTCTACGAGAATTCTTATTTCGGTCTCTTGGCTCCGTACTTCGAACGGCTCTGCTTGCGGTTGGCAACGCCTACCGCATCCAGCGTTCCACGCACCACGTGGTAACGCACACCCGGCAAATCCTTTACGCGGCCCCCGCGGATCAACACGATCGAGTGCTCCTGCAGATTGTGGCCGATGCCCGGAATGTACGTCGTTACCTCAATTCCGTTGGTCAAGCGCACGCGGGCAACTTTTCGTAGCGCCGAGTTCGGCTTCTTCGGGGTTTGCGTGTACACGCGCGTGCAGACGCCGCGCTTCTGCGGACATCCCTGCAGCGCCGGACTCGCCGTCTTATAGCGTGGGCGCTTGCGCCCCGACTTCACTAATTGATTAAAAGTTGGCACTCTTGCTCCTCAACTTCTACGCACCTTTTCAGAAGTCACACTCAAACACGCATCAGCACGGGTCACACTTCGACGCCGCCAAGCATCCCCATCTCCGGGGCTGACTGGCTTTGGCCAGCCATGATTTTCACCGGACAATGTCCGGCGAAAGATTTTTCGTTACGCGTCAGACTAACGCTGTCGACGGTGACGCCACGCCCGCTTGCGGGAGGCGCTCCGTTTCGCCAGCACTGCCCTGCATACCCTCTCACCAGGAAGAGGCAGCGCAGAGCATTTCACCGAGGGCATCTTTCACTCGCGCGAAAGATGTATATCTCTACGGCTCAACTGTCTCTAAAAAGCCGCTTAGCGCGGAAACTACCTCGGACGCACTAAAGCTGCCGTCCACAGACAAGCCAGAATGAACTCGCGGAACCTTTTAAATATAACAACCGGGAAGCCGAAGCGTCAACACTATTGCGGGAGTCTCGCCGATCCGCTGGAGGCACGCCTCGATTTTCATCGTTCCCGCATGCAATTCGCGCCCGCACCCAGTGCATCTCACCCCAATGGACTTGCTTCGCACCGTGCTGGCTCCAGGTTGCCGAAAACAGGCGAGTGCCTCTAAACTGAATGCTTCCTTAATTACAATGTGCGCTCCGCGTTGGAGTTTGGCCAGGAGAACGAATGGTTAAGTTGTACATCGCCGGGCTGGGATTGATTCTCTGCATCGCTTTTTCAGGCCTCACCGGCTGCGGTACCAACAGCGCAGTTAAAACCGTAAGCTACCCGGTTCCAACTTCGATTCTTCTGTCGCCAACACCGACCGTGTCGATGGAAATCGGCACAACTTCCCAATTCACTGCGACCGCTCTGAACTCACAACATGACGCGCTCACCGAGCCTCTCTTCTATCAGTCAAGCGATCCCACAATAGTCACAGTTGCCTCCAACGGCTTGGCTTGCGCTGGCAGTTGGGATTCAACCACGGCCCCGACCGTGTGCACGCCCGGCAGGGTGGGCGTGGCAACCGTCACCGCCACTGCCCAGGGAATTTACAGCCAGTCCACCACGATCTACGTCCACCCACACATCGACTCGATCACTCTGAGCGCCGGCCCCAATCAGCAGAATCTTCCCTGCCAGTCGGTCGGCAATTCCTACATCTATCAGGCTCGGGCCATCAGCGCTGGCGCCGACATCACCCCCACCGTCGGCCAGTTTTTTTGGAGCGCTTTAAACACCAAAGTCGCCACCCTCAGCAACACCGCCCAGGGCCTGCTCAATGTGGTGCACGGAGTTTCACTCAACCAGGTTCAGGTTACCGCCGCTACACCGGGAACCACCCCGTTGTTCGCTACGGTTGGCACGAATACCAGCCTTCCTATTAATTTCATCACTTGCGCCGTGCAATCCATCGTCTTGCAGGTGCGCAGCTCTACCAGTTCGACCCAACAGATAACCCCCATCGTGACCGATGTCTTGGGAACCCAGATCCCACCACCAGTTTTGACCTATAGTTCCTCTCAGCAGGGATCAGTCAGCGTGAGTTCCTCTGGCGCGGTCACGAACACTACCGGCACCGGAGGCGCAGCTACTCTGATTGCCTCCTGCACCCCGCCGAACTGCAACATCGGGTTCATGCCCTCCCAACCGGTTTACCCGGAAAATGTGGTCACGCAGGTTGTCCCCGTGGCTTCCGGCGGCTCCAGCGGCACGATATACGTAAGCAGCACCCAATGCGGCAATCGCGACAGTTGCTTCACCGCGCTCATACCCATAACCTATCCCGCAGATACCCTCGGCAGCGTCTCCATCTTCTCGGAGCCGCCGAATTCCATGGTCATTTCTCCCCTTGGTGGCGACCTTTTTGCCGGAGCCACCAACGGCATTTACACCGGCGGACTTGGCTTGACCATCGTCAGCATCGCCGGTTCAACCCCGAGCGCGTCTCAGGCGCCCGGAGCTCCCGGTAAAGTGCTGGCCGTCTCGCCCGATACCGACACTGTCATCATTTCCGATACCATTCACGTACCCAATCAGGTTTACGTTTATACGGTCGCGATCAACTCGATCGCTGCTTACGCCATCACTGGCGCAACCGCCGCCGCATTCTCGCCTGACAGCCTGAAGGGCTTCATCGTCGCCGGCAAGCAGCTGTACGTCTTCTCCAAGCTCGACCCCATGCGGATGATCAACCTCTCCACCCCCGCTGCCGACGCCGCCTTCTTGCCTGAAGGGGCCTTTGGCTTCCTCGCCGGTGGATCTACTGCGGGCGTCACCGCCTTCCGCACCTGCGACCTGGGCGGACCATTTCCCACCTCGACCGTTGCGGCTCCGCAGTTCATTCGTCCACTGCTTGGCACCAACCAATTGATCCCGTTCGATCTCACGCCCAACTATCATTTCCTGGCGTTGGATCCGCCCAACATCGAAGTCATCAGCGTCCAGACCACGCCCACCGGCTGCACTCCCACTTTCAACAGCGGCGTCGCATCCTTCAACCTTGGCCAGGGAAATTTCGTCGCCAGCCAGTTCCTGGTCTCTGAAGATGGCTCGAAGGCATTCATCATCAGTCCCTCGCTCAATAGCATCCCCGTGTTCGACACCACCTCGTTAAGCACCAGTTCCATCGGACTCAACGGCCAGGTGACCCCGGTGCAGGCCGCTCTAACCCCCGATGGTGGCCGTCTCTACGTAGTGGCCAGCGACGGTCTGGTTCACGTTCTCGACACAAACCTCGGCGCTGAAATTGGGCAGATCACTTTCCCGGCGCAGAACTTCTGCTTGACCTCGGTCGGTCTGAATCAGCCTTATCCTTGCAAGCCAGATTTGATCGCAGTAAAACCGTAGGAACCCAACCGGCACCGCTTTGGAGAGGGCCTGGCTTTAGCCGTGCCGTAACCATCACCGAAACACTTTTCATTCCGAAACCGCTTCAGCGGTGAGGAATCTGCTTCACCCGCTTACCCGCCAACCTTCAATCCCTCTTCATCTTTTCCCACGCTGTCGAGCACCCCGTTGATAAACTGCACCGCCTCGGGGCTCGAAAACTTGTGCGCAATCTCTAACGCTTCATTGATCACCACTGCTCGCGGCGTCTGAGGAAATACCATCATCTCTGCCACGGCTGCGCGCAGCACATTGCGGTCGACGGCCGCCATCCGGTCCATCCGCCAGCGCGGTGCATGACGCTCAATCAGCGCATCCAGTTCGGCGCCCCGATCCATGGCCGCGCGAAACAAATCGTCAGCGAATCCCCGGGCTTCGTCGGCCACCGCATCATTCTCTAGCCAGAAAGTACGCCGCACCTGGTCCGGCGTCTGCTTGCCCATGTCCGCTTGAAAAAGCATCTGCAGAGCCAGTTCGCGGGATTTGCGCCGGGTGCCCATAAAAGCCATCAGCAGTCAGCCTTCAGTCTATAGGAGTCCGGTAAAGAAAAGATCAGCGGCTACGTTTCCTCGTGGACTTACGCCCAGGTTTTGCGGTTTTGCTGAGCGCTGATGGCTGATGGCCGACGGCTTTCTTTCTGAATGCTGACGGCTGATTGTTGACGGCTTTTTTCAGACTTGCCATCTCCACCGCCGCCAGCGCCGCATCGAAGCCCTTGTTTCCCATCTTCAGACCGGCCCGGTCAATGGCCTGCTCCAGCGTGTCACAAGTAAGCACACCGAAAGCGTGGGGCACGCCCGTTTCCTGTGCCGACTGCCCAATTCCCCGCGTTACCTCATTCACAATCACGTCGTAATGCGCCGTATCGCCGCGCAGCAGGCAACCGAGGCAGATAATCGCGTCGTATTCTTTTTGCACCGCCAGCGCCCGCGCCACCGCCGGAATTTCAAAACTTCCCGGCACCCGCACCACACGAATGTCATCCGCCGACGCTCCCGAGCGTATCAGCCCATCCATCGCTCCTGTCAGTAATCGTTCCGTAATGAATGCGTTGAAACGGCTGACTACGATCCCGAATCGCTTTCCTTGCGCATCCAGATTCCCTTCCGTGACCGCAATCGGCGGCTCCGGCTGCCCATGCACCGTGACCACAATCTCCCCTGGCAACTCCAGCGTAAAACTTCGTCGCCCGGATTCCAGCGAGCCATCGGCCAGTATCTTCAGCTCCATGCGCTGCGCAATCGCGTACACATCATCGGGATTGGTCACTTCCAGCACAATCAGTTGCGCCACGTCCTTCAAGCGGTCCGCCACTTCCGGCGCATATTTCGGAGGCAGAGTATTGACGCTCAACAGCCCCAACGGCGCCGACAACACCAGCGACAAGGACCTGTCGTCTGCAGTCACTCGCTCCAGCCCAATCGCCGCCAGAAACTCCGTGGCTTTGCGAAAGTCCTCTGGCTTGCTGGTGTACCGCCCAATGTGAAGGGATTTGAGCATGGTTCGATATTAGTCCATACCATGCTAGCCGCACACAATGCGGCTCATGCATTCTCTGACTTTGAAGTCGCTAGATTCTTCATCCCCATCCTTGAACTTAAGCTCGTAATGACCTTCCCGGCCGTTCGCATCGATTGTGATCTTCCCTGAGACGGCAGCCTCACACTTGGTCTTGTGCTCATTTTCTACACACTTCGCCGCCTGCAAGTGCGGATTGCCGGCCGGAAATGTGATGGTCTTGGGGAACGGCCCGCTCAAAGACAGGCGGATATATTCCCGCGGAGTTTTATCGCCGCAAGCAATCGGCTGTGGCGTTAGCGCCAAAAGAAGTTCGATGGCATCCGTCGGGCCGCAGACATTTCGGATCGTTCCGTAGCCATAGCTCTGGCTTGCGCTTTGATTTTCTGCCGAAGGCTGCTGCGCTGTAGCGCTGGCCAGTATTCCTAACATCGTGAAAATTGTAGCCTTCATGCGCTCAGCTGCCTTCTTTGGTAAAAAGCTTTCTCAGTGTCTCCGTGCCTCGGTGGTTAAAATTGTCTTGCCCTCATTCTGCAATCTGCAATCCCTTTTCATTTTCCTTTGAACTGCGCCGCCCGCTTTTCCAGAAACGCCGTCGTTCCTTCTTTCTTGTCATCCGTCGCGCAAGTAACCGCAAACAATGTCGCCTCGACAAAAAGTCCTTCGGCCAGCGGCATCTCCAGGCCTTTGTTCACCGCTTCCATGGCGTACTGAACCGCCAAAGGAGCATTCGCAATGATCTTTTGGGCAATCGCTTCGGCCCGTGGAATCAACTCCGCCGTCGCCACCACTTCATTCACCAGCCCAATCCGGTGCGCTTCCTGTGCGGTGATCATCTCGCCTGCCAACACCAGTTGCATCGCGATACCCTTGCCCACCAGCCGTGGCAAACGCTGTGTGCCGCCGTACCCGGGAATAATGCCGAGCTTCACTTCTGGCTGCCCAAACTTCGCATTCTCGCTCGCCAGCCGCATGGTGCAAGCCATCGCCACCTCGCATCCGCCGCCCAAAGCAAAACCGTTTACGCATGCAATCGACGGCTTGCCCAGATTTTCAATCAGATTCAGCACCGATTGCCCGCGCAGAGTAAACTCTTTCCCGCTCACCGGATCGTGTTTCGCCAGCTCTCCAATATCGGCGCCCGCGATGAACGCTTTCTCGCCCGCTCCCGTCAAAATCACCACCCGTGTCGCAGCATCGCCCTTGATGTCATGGAACGCCCCGCGCAGCTCTTCCATGGTGGCAAAGTTGAGCGCATTCAGCACTTTCGGCCGGTTAACGGTCACGTACGCAATCGCATTTTTCTTTTCAACGGTTATGTTTTCGTATGCCATAGGATTTATTCACCATACCAGAGCGGCCCATGTTAGCGTTTCGACAAGTCATGCTATACTTGTATAGCGAGGTTAAATCATGCTTGCAATTCGCCTTCCTGCATCGATCGAAAAACGTCTCGACCGTCTTGCCAAGCGAACCGGCCGCACCAAAACCTATTATGCCCGCGAAGCCATCCTCCAGCATCTTGAAGATCTTGAAGACATTTACCTGGCCGAAAAACGTCTCGCCGAAATCCGCAGTGGGCGCGTTCGCACAATCCCTCTCGAAGAAGTGATGCGTCAGTATGGCGTTAAACCCAAAATGGACGATTGAGTTCGATCCTGCCGCCAAAATGGAGCTCGACGACCTTGACAGGACCATCGCTCGTCGAGTCTCGAAGTTCCTCTAATCGCTAATCAGCGGCCCTGCCGGCAAATCGACCCACCGCGGCGATTGCCCTCTCGCCTGACAGACCAGAAAGTAGGCTTGGAATCGATTAAACGCCGGAATTAGGTTCAGTGAACGACCTCGCCGCGCTTTTCACTTCCCCATCCTCACTTCTGACTTCTGACTTTTCCCTGTCAAGCCCCCTTTTCCGCCCAAATCCTCGTAAACCACTCATTCCGTTGCAAATATAAATGTCCCAACCGTGTCAGGTTTACCCCCTCCAAATTTGATATTCTGAATATATAGGGCAAATTCAAACATTTGGCTGGCCCCAAACCCCGAAAAACGCAATAACTTATTTGTTTTGAAGATTTTGAGACCGTCCGAGAGCGCCACTGCTTCGCAAGTGATTGATTTTACAAGGCATTTTTAGCAACTCTTTTGTTTTCTAGATTTTACAATATCTCCAATAATATCTAGATTTTAGCGGCCTCGCTCCTCGTAAGTGACTGATTCTAGGGATAGGGGGGAGGGGGGGGTAGGGTAGAACTATAGATATTACCTTACTAATAAACAGTCGAGCCACAAAAAGTATGCGGCCGGGGAGCCTGCGCCCGGATGGCCCATTCTTGCCTCGCCTCTTGCGGCAAAAGCGGGAGGCCGAGCGAAGCTCGGCGGAATCCGTTCCTCACAGCTTGTTCGCCTTCGGGTTCGCCGGATCGGAATAATCGTAGAATCCTTTGCCCGATTTGCGCCCGTACCACCCCGCCATCACCAGCCGCTTCAGCAGCGGGGGTGAGGCGAAGCGCCGCTCTTTAAATTCGTCGTACATCACATGGGTGATGTAGTAGGTGGTATCGAGACCGACAAAATCGAGCAGGGTAAACGGCCCCATGGGGTAGCCGCACCCCAGTTTCATCGCATTATCGATATCTTCGATCGATCCCACGCCTTCTTCATACGCGCGGATCGCATCGAGCAAGTATGGCACCAGCAGCCGGTTGACGATGAACCCGGTTTTATCGCTGGTGCGCACTGGTACCTTGCCCAGCTTTTTGCCAAACTCGTATGCCGTCTCGAAAACGTCGTCCGCAGTGGCTATGGTACGAACCACTTCTACCAGCTTCATCAAAGGCACTGGATTAAAAAAATGCAATCCGATAAACCGCTCCGGCCGTTTGGTCGACGCCGCCAGTTCCGTAATCGAAATCGACGAAGTATTCGAAGCAAAGATTGCGTCCTTCTTGACGATCGCATCGAGCGCCGCATACATCTTTCGTTTTTCGCCGACATTTTCGATCACTGCTTCAATCACAATGTCGCAACCAGCCAGGTCCTGCATGTTGGTCGTGCCCTTAAGTCGCGCGCGGATCGCCTGCGGTGTCTCTTTGATCGTTCCCTTCTCGGCAAACTTCGCCAGCGACTTCTCGATTCCGGCAAATCCCTTGTCGAGAAACTTCTGCTCCACTTCAAGCACCGTCACATCGAATCCCGCAGTCGCCGAAACCTGCGCAATCCCCGATCCCATCAACCCGCAACCCAACACGCCAACTTTCTTGATGTTCATAGCTCTCCTGAAATTATTGCTGGAAAAAACGCCGCAGCTTCACGCGGATTTTCGCAGATCAAATTTCCGTGCCTCTGCGTCTCCGTGGTGAGACTAATTGAAGCTCTCCACAATCATCGCAATTCCCTGTCCGCCGCCGATGCACGCCGTTGCCAATCCATACTTCTTCTTCCTCCGTCGCAACTCATGCAGCAGCGTCACCACCAGCCGCGTTCCGGTCGCGCCCAGCGGATGTCCCAGCGCAATCGCACCACCGTTCACGTTGGTCTTCTCGCGATCCAGCCCCAATTCCTTTTCCACCGCCAGATACTGTGCCGCAAACGCCTCGTTTACCTCGATCAGATCGATGTAATCGAGTGTCAATCCCGCCTTCTGCAATGCAACCTTCGTCGCCGGAACCGGACCTCGTCCCATCAGCTTCGGATCGACGCCCGCAATGCCCCAACTCACAATCCGTCCCATCGGCTTCAATCCGCGCTTGGTCGCTTCCTCAATCGACATCACCACCACCGCAGCTGCGCCGTCGACTATGCCACTGGCATTGCCCGCGGTCACGCTGCCATTCTTGCCAAACGCCGGTCTCAACTTCGCCAGGCCTTCCATCGTCGTCTGCGGCCTGCGATGATCATCTTCCGTCAGCATCTCGCCGCTCGGTTCGCCTTTGCGGTCTTTCAGCGGCACCGGAACCAGTTCCTCCTGCAGACGCCCAGCTTTGTACGCGGCATCGGCATTCTGCTGCGAGCGCAGCGCGAATTCATCCTGCGCCTGACGCGTAATTCCCTGCTGCTCGCCGTAAAGCTCAGCCGTGTTCGCCATGTACAGACCGCAATAAGTATCGAGCAACGCGACCATCAGAGAATCTTCCAACTTGCCGCCCGGAGCGAGCGTGAACCCGTCGCGTCCGCGAATCACAAACGGCGCCTGCGACATCGCTTCCATTCCGCCCGCCAGCACTGCCGTCGCCTCGCCCAGTTGGATCATCTGCGCCGCATTCACAATCGCCTGCATTCCCGATCCGCACAAACGGTTCACGGTCAGTGCAGGCGTCTCGATCGTCAACCCTGCGCGCAACCCTACATGCCGCGCTCCATACAGCGCATCGCCCGAAGTTTGCTGCGCATTGCCGAATACCGCATGATCCACATCCTTCGGATCAACTCCGGCGCGCTCCAGCGCGCCTTTCGCGGCCACCGCGCCCAATTCCTGCGCCGTAAAGTCTTTCAACTTCCCGCAATAGCGGCCAAAGGGCGTACGCGCCCCGCTGACAATAGCAATATCGCCTGGTTTCAACATGGTTTTCCTAGGTAAGCGTTGGGATCAGAAAATTCCGCAGCGCGATTCAAAACTTTTTAGTGTAGCAGCGGATGAACAGCAGCGGCAACCAGAGCTGAGAGAAATGAAACTGGAAATAACTCGTTTACGCAACCGCGGCAGCAACATTAACCGCAGGCTTGGCAGCAATTTTCCCTGCGCCTTGCGCAAGCGAAGCTCGCAACGCTTGTTCCGCGCGATTCACAACCTCAGTCACAATATCGGCCGGATCATATTCGGCGCGCAACACCGCCTGCGCGATCCCGGCATTGAAATGAAGCTGCGCAAGGTCTCCCTGCGATTGCAGGCGCTGCAACTTTTCCGCCGCTGCAATGCCTTCTTTCTCCGCCGTGTCGCCCAGCACAATGGCAATCGAAGCCGTATCGTAGCGAAAAGCCAGATCGTTCTGCCGCAGGTTCGCATTAAACAGCTGCCCAACTTTGTCCATGGCGGCTTCCAGCCCGGATTCGCCAAGCTCTTTCATCAACGTTGGCTTGTCACCAAACTGTATCAGCGCCACGCTGACCTGCGTTCCCTGCTGTAGCCCGCGTTTGGTCTCGGCCATCAGCAGATCAAGATAGGAAGCGCGCTTGAGAAGGCCTGAGCTTTCATCGGTGACCGACAGGTTCTTCACCAGCCGTCGCAACCCAGCGTTATTCTGCGCAATCACAATCTGATCGCTGATGGTCTTCAGCACCACCGCATCGCTCGGATCCCAATTGCGTCGAGCGTTGTGCAGGAGCAAAACCAGACCAACGTTGTCCGGGCCATCGGTCATCGGTTGGGCCAACAGCGAAATGCCGCCCGCTTGGGCTAACAATGGCGCTACCCCTTGCAACTCGCCAGTCGAAGACACATCTGCCACAGCCAGGTTTCCGCGTGCGATGGCCAGATCGTGGACTTCAACCAGCGCCTTCTGAAACGTCAGCAGGTCGATCGTCTGCTGTCCCTGTGCACAGAACTGCTGGATCGCAGTCGCCGGGAGTCCCTGCCGCCGCATCGCCACCAGGCATCGCGCCACCTTCCACTGGGCCCCGATTTCGTTCGCCGCCGTGACCATCACCGCATCGGCATTGTTCTGGCGATAGAGCTTCCGCGTGATTTCCGCCACCCGGGTAAAGCTGCTCACGTCCGGCCCGGTCGCCGCCGGCGGCGTTGCCAAAGGCGCGGGCGCGGCCGGTGCTGGCGCATGATGGCTTGGCGCTGCCGCGGCCGCATATTGCGGCACGATTCCCGCCGATGTGTACAACTGCATCAGCGCCGGATTTCTCTCTTCCTCTCGTGGAAAAAGTTCCTGAATGCGCTGCAGGCGCTCGGTGGCTTTTTGCCGCATGCCGTACTGCACCAGGATCTCCGCCTGCAGCATCATGTCCTGCAACGCTGCCGCTCCAAGCATGGTATCCGCATTGCGGACCGGCGCCGCCGCCGATTCAGTCATGCTGGAGAAGCGCGCCGCGATCGCCTTGTACCTCTCTTCGCTGATTTTGTCCTTCAACAGTTCGAGCCGCTTCTGGTGGCCGGTCTCATAAACGTCGACTTCCGCTGCCTGGTCCAGACATTCTGCCGCCTTCGCAAAATCACCCGCACGCAGATGCAAATCGAACAGCTTAATCAGCGTCTGGCAGTAATCCGCCTCGCGGTTTGACATGTTGTACTGCTCACCCATGAACTCGAGCAGTCCCGCGAAGTTCCGGTGCTTGCTTAAGACTTCCTGCATGGCAGTAAAAAACGCCCGCTGTTCGCTCCGCCGATACTGAAACTCTCCAAGCTTTCTGGCCAGTGCGACTGCATCCTCGTCTTGCTCGGAATCTATGTACCTCCCGATCAGGCTCGTGATTTCAGCAATTCGCGCCGGAGGGTTTTCCTGGAACAATCCCCACACAATCGGTTCGGCGTCGGCCAATCGCTCAGTTTCAAGCAGCGCTTTCGCGTAAGTTTCGCGCAGTTCCACCGGAGATTCGGGCTGCTGCGCCGCATCCTGCAGAACGAAAATGGCCGCTCCGGCCTGCCCCTGAGCAACCAGACTCTTGCTGTAAGCGAGCGCAATATCGGGATCTGACGGATTCTGGGTGTAGGCCTTTTCAATCCATGCGGATGAATTCCCTCCGGAGCGCTGGGCCAACTCGGCAACCTTCAAAAACGCCGCGGCCGACTTGACGGCATCACCTAATTCGGCGGAAAGCTCACCCATGCGTGCATAGTTGTTTTCATTGCTTTCCAGCGCCAGAATTCGGTCCATCACGCCCAGCGCTTCTTGCTTCCGCCCCTGATGCGACAACTCATGAAACGCCTGCTCGTAAGTTTCGATTGCTAGCCTGCGGTTCACGCTCTCCAGCAGTTGCCCGAAACGCAGCTTCTGCTCCCACGTTGGGGCTACAATCCGTTCTAATTTTTTATAGGTGAGACTGGCTTTGGTGGCATCGCCAGCTTCGGCCTGGCGTTCGAACAGTTCCCCCAGCAACTTGACGGCGCGGGGTGTCTGCCGCAATGAGAGGCAAAGGTCGATCGCCATGTGGCAAACCGTTTCGTTTTCCGGTTCATACGCCAGAACCTGCAGGTTTTCTTCGAGCGCCTCTGCTAACTTGCCCTTTTGCAGGAACTTCTCGGCGCGCGCCAGGTGCTTGGCGATCTCCGCTCGGTCCGGTCGCTTGCCCAATTCAGCCATGTGCCAGGGATGGGTAGAGAACTCCCCCAGAAAATTCTAGGAGCCGCCCGCAGTGCCAGCAACGCCCGAACCAGTGCGTGGATTACGATCGTCACTCGTCGCGTACTTGAAGGCCCGCTGGAAGCAAGAAAATGGGCTCGCCGGTGTTACTAAGGTGTGGGGCGTGTCGTTTCTTGCCGATCGTCGGCATTGAATCCAAAGATGTTCTGCGAAAAGGGTCGAACCTGACTCGGCGATCCTAACGCGCTTCACGCCCGTAACCTCCGCCGAACCGCTGGCGTCATTTAAAATGAGCGCGTGAGTGAAGCGGTCCGCATCGCGATCTTGGGAGACTACGATGCCAAGTCTCCGACTTTGCCTGCCATCGAAAAAAGCCTTCATCACGCCTCCAAGACGCTCGGCACCGAGATCGAATCGCAATGGCTACCCACGCCTTCGCTGGCTGAAACAGCGGCGCCTAAATTGTTAGAGACCTTCGACGGGATTTGGGCCGCTCCCGGCAGTCCCTATAAGAGCTTCGATGGCATGTTGAAGGGGATTGAATTTGCCCGCCGCAATGACTGGCCGTTTCTTGGCACCTGCGGTGGCTTTCAATATGCCTTCATCGAGTGCGCGCGTCACGTTCTCGGGATAAAAGACGCTGACTCAGCCGAGAACAATTCCGGATCGAAGAATGTCATCATTCATCCGGTTTCATGCGCGGTGCCGAATCGGTCGAAAAATGCTCCCAAACTCTCTGGACCCGTCGCCGAAATCCGCCTGCGTCCCGGCTCTTATCTGCAATCTTTTTACATGCGCGACACGGTGACCGAGGAATTTTTCTGCAATTTTGAGATTAATCCGGAATATGAATGGGCCGCCATTGAAGCCGGATTCCCTGTGGTGGCACGGGGCGCCAATGGCGAGATACGCGCCATCGAATCGCCGACGCATAAGTTTTTCCTGGCAACGCTTTTTCAACCCCAGCTTTCGTCCAAGGCGGGCAAGCCGCATCCTGTGGTTCTGGCGTTTCTTCAGGCCGCCGCGGACTGGAGCAAAAAGAAGCTCGACGACCGGGTACTCGAGTAAACCGCCGGACCGACTACGCCTTGATGAACTTCAGCGCCACCGAATTCATGCAATAGCGCAGATGCGTCGGGGCCGGCCCGTCATCGAACACATGCCCGAGATGAGCATTGCACAGGGTGCAGGAGATGGCCGTCCGGTCCATGCCCAGGCTGGCATCGTTCGACTCCCGCACGTTCTCTTGCGCAATCGGCGCCCAAAAACTCGGCCAGCCGGTGCCGGAATCGAACTTCGTGTCTGAACTGAATAGCGCGTTATCGCAGCAGATGCAGCGGAAGATTCCTTTGTCGTGCAGGTTCCAATATTGCCCTGAGAAGGCCCGCTCGGTATCGGCGTGACGCGTTACTTCGAACGCCAACGGGGATAGTTGCTTCTTCCACTCTTCTTCGGTTTTCACCACCTGCATCTCTTGAATTTTTCCGATCTTTTTTCCCACGTCGGAAAATTGCACGATCGTGACCTGATGCGGTGCGCTCGCCGCTTCGGCCAAAAGCCCCGGCCGGCGCGACTTCCAGAGCATCACGCCAGCAGCTGCGGATCCTGCCACAATCAAAAAATTTCGCCGGCTGAATTCTCGCCCGCGTAATTGCCCGCTTCCGACCGCCATTTCATCCTCCGCCATCGCACGCCCACCCTCTTTTACTTGTAGAGTTCGGGAAATTGCTGTTTTAAATTCGCGACTTTCGGCGCGTCGTTATACACGATGTAAAGATCGTCTGGGTGCTTCTCGGCATAATCCTGGTGGTATCCCTCGGCTTCATAAAACGCGGCGAACGGCACCACCTGTGTAACTATCTGATTCGGATAGACTTTGGCGGCGTCAAGCTGCGCAATATAGGCATCGGCAATACGTTTCTGGTCGTCGTTGCTGTAAAAAATCACTGAGCGGTACTGCGTTCCCTGGTCCGGGCCTTGCCGGTTCAGCTGCGTGGGGTCGTGGGCCACGGAAAAGAAAATTCGCAATAACTGCCCGTAGGTGATTTTCGAGGGATCGTAGGTGACTTTTACGGATTCGGCGTGGCCGGTCGTTCCAGTGCTAACTTGTTCATATTCAGGGTTTTTCAGGGTTCCACCGGAGTAGCCGGAGATGGCGCTGTTTACGCCCTTTACGTGGGAGAAGACCGACTGGATGCCCCAAAAGCAGCCTCCGGCGAAGACTGCCGTCTCTTTACCTTTGGTTTTGGCCAGCTGATCATCGGTGGTAGCGGCGGGGATCGCGGGCGCAGCGGCTTTTGCTCCGCCGGCTGCCATGTGGATCGAAACCCCCAGAACTATCGCCAATAAAATCATAGAGATACGGCCAGACAAGCCTGACATTTTAAATGCCTCCTGACAGCCCCACTTTCTCGCTACCCGATTAGAGTTTAGATGCGGGCAAAGGTTTCAGCCGAGGCGCGCACGCATGAGTCGCGCCGTTGCTGTCTGTGTAAGACAAACGAAATGCAGCAGTTATACCAATCTTCGCTTAGTGGGACGGGGCCGGTGTTGAGCTGGATTTCTTGGACTGGGCGATCATCGCGTTGGTTTGTTCCTGCAGCTTCTTCTGTACGGTGTCCATGTACTTCATCATGATGGGGGTTGAAGCGGCAATTGATTCCTGCATGATCTGGGGCATTTCCTGAAGCAGCTTCTGGCCCGTAGGTGAAGAATAGAAAGCAGTTAGCGAGTCGATGTCGCCCTTGGTGAAGTGCTTCTGATAGACCGGGACCATGGCTTGCATCATGTCGTCCATGGGCATGTTGCTGAACATTTCGTTCATGCGGGCGGTCATCTTGGATTCGTAGTCCGGGGGCAGTTCGTCTTTGTGGCTGAGATACTGCTGGTGCAGCATCTGCTGCATCCCGTTCGACATGGCCTGCAGCGTCTTCTTCGTAAGGTCATGAGAATGCATGACTTGGAGATACTTTTCGACATCTTCTTTGGTGGCGGGCGAGTCGTCGGTTTGGGCAAAACCGGCGCCAGCGAGTACGACGACTGCGGCGAGCAGAGACAGGATAGGCTTCATCGGAACCTCCGGATGGGGCCAGTATAACCTGAAGGTCAAGGGATTGAAGAGGCCTGTTAGAATGCTTGTAAAATATTGATTACAAAGGGCTGGCAGCACGGCATATCGGTGCAAGTGATTGATAATAAATATAGTTACATATCAAAATATAGATAATGAAGGGGTTGCGGCGATTCGATGTTAACTTTATAGTAAACATTGCATGGTGAGGCATGGCGCATGGTTCCCATTTTGGGAAGGGGCGATGGATTATCTTCGTGGAAGGATTGACAACGAAATTGGCGAAAAAAGAAAATTGAATAAGCGATCGGGGGACTAGCTGCGTCAAAAATCGGGTGTCAGCCATCAGCTTTCAGCCATCAGCGTTCAGCGGTGCGCCCCAGATCCGAGTCATTTTGAGCGCTGGCGCACGGAGGGGGGTGTCCTTGGATTTTGGGGGTGGGAGCTCGCCGAGAGTTTACTGAGTGATCATACAAGCTCTGGGAGCCGATGCCTCACCGTTCATCGCGTCGCCGGGGGCGACGCTTGAAGAACGGTTCGGCGGTTTCAAAGAAAACATCTGCAACAAACCCGAGGCGGGGCTCGACGGATAGGAGTCTTGCAGGATGATTGATGCAGCCAACGGGTACTTTAGCCTCGCCCC
>DASVWZ010000230.1:0-44252 GCA_036392935.1 Terriglobales bacterium
TTCCTCTCAGTTGGGCCGAACAACGTCGTCAGTTTGGGTTCGCGTAAACGTCGAAACGCATTTTCACAAACAAGCAAATCCGGGTTCGCGCCAACCACCTGAAATAAGTCCAATAAGATTCCCTGTTCCGACCCCATAACAGGGAAGGGCCTTCCCTGATATGCTCCTGTTAATTCCCTGTTCCGATTTTAGGGAATTCGGCAAATCGGCCGAGCGAAATGAGCAAGTTAGAGAGAGTGGAGTGCGTTTTCGAGGGCAGAATTTCGCAAATTCCCTGTATTTTTCCCTGTTAGCAGGGAATTTAGCCGGAGAATTGTTAGCGCCAGACTTCGCCCTCCGCCAGATAGTCTGTGTCTGCACGAGTCGTCCTCAAACTCCTCAGAAAACTGCGAAAGGGCTGCGATACTTTACCGCAATAGTGTCTAGTAAATCACTCATCTCTATTAATAAGAGGGCTTTGCCGATCCTGGGGCATTGAATGGACCATCGGCTACACCGATATTTTCAGAAATTGTATTTCAATCCGAGTTGCATGGTGCGGGCGCGATGCGCGTCGACGGGATGCAGAAAGGCGCTGCCGGTAAGGCAACTTGGATCGCCGGCGGAGTTATTCGGACCGCCATAACAACTGATGGTATTGCTGCCGGTGTTTCCGAGATCGGGATCGTAGATGCGGAACTGTGTGTGATTGAAAACGTTGAATGCCTCAGTGCGGAACTCGAGGTTGCTGCCTTCGGTGACGCGGAAGTGCTTGAGCAGCGCCATATCGAAGTTAAGACGGCCGGGATTGTTCAAGAAATTACGGCCCGCGTCGCCGAAAGTCAGACCGACGGGAGCGACGAATACGGCGGGATTAATCAGGGTTGGGCCGACGCTGCTGGGATTATTAGCACCAGCGGGTAAGGCGGAGCGAGGATTTCCGACGACGTCAGGATAAGAAGCGAAGGTTGTGCCGTTGGCGACTCCAGCGTTGTCCAGCACGGAAATGCCGTTGGAGCTGGCGCCGTTGATCACACTGAACGGTGTTCCAGACTGATAAGTGGTGATGCCGGAAAACTCCCAACCGTCCGCGAGCGCCTTGGCAAAACGCGATGGAGGTTGCGGTGTGTCGGAAGGCTTGCCGCTGTTGACGCCGTGATCCCAGTTCGACAAGGCCTGGCTGAGCGAGGGCAAGCGGTACACGTAGCTGACGTTCAGAAGCTGCCGTTGATCGTAGTCGGAGCTGGCGCGGTTCTGCTCGAGGTCGAACGCATTCACCAGGTTGGTGGTGGAACGATCGGAAGCGTCGTCGATGGAGTGGCTCCAGGTGTAAGCCACGCCCAAAGTCAGCGGTCCAGACACGCGACGGACAGTAGCCTGCATAGCGTTGTAGGTGGAGTTGGCGACGTTCTGCAGAGAATAAATCTGGCCCATACCCGGCGCGTAGGTGCGCAGGCTGTTGACGTCAGGAAAGTTCTTGCCCGGAGTGCCGAAGCATGCAGCTTCGAGATTTACGAATGCCGGGTTATTGGTGGAATACCAAAGAGTTGAAGCGCCAGTCGTCGGATTGGAAAAGGTGAAACTGCCTGGGGACCCAGGCTGCGGCTGACTGTAGCTGTCGCAGAGCGCGGTGGTGATGGGCGCACCCGCGCCGGGACCTCCGGCTAAGAACGGGTTGTCGGAAGCAGGCGCAGGCGCTAATTGGTTGACCTGCAATTCTGCCGTAAGGTGCGTTCCTTTGCTGCCGACATAGCCTAGGGTTCCAACAGTGTTCTTAGCCAGTTCACGCTGCACGCTAAAGCTCCACTGCTGGACGTAGGGCCAGACGCTGTGGGTGGGAATAGCGGTGACGTTCAGCGGAAACGCTCCCGAGGGGCCGCATCCTGCTCCAAACCCACCGATGCACTCCCATGTGAAAGGCTTGTTCTGGGTCATGTCAAGGACAGTCGGAGGGCTGCCTTCAAGCGAACCGGTGTTGGCTTCGTTGCCTGTGCCATGATGAAAGAAAATTCCGTAGCCGGCGCGGATTGATGTTTTGCCGGTCCCCGTCGGATCCCAGGCAAAGCCGATGCGCGGGGCGGGATTGAACCATTTGGGCGACATGCAACCGGCCGGCACGCCATTCGCACCGCACTGTTCAAGGCCGTTCAGTATCCGTGGATCGAGGCTGCCCGGGTTCAGGGGAATCGGTTGGCAACCCGATCCAGTGGCGTTGCATGTGCCGGCTTGTGCGAGGTATCCGAAGAACGTATCGACGGTCGTGGTTGCCGCAAGATTTCGATTGAAGGCCGATGGCGCCCAGTTGTAAACGTTGTCGTACTTCTCGTGCCAGTTTCCGAACAGGCTGACTCGGAGGCCTAGGTTGAGCGTGAGGCGGGAGTTCATGCGCCAGTCATCCTGCAAATAAGGTTCGTAAACCTGATAGCGCTGATAATAGTTGTATTGCGCACTGTCTTGCTGAAAGGTTTTGATGCCGCCGTTGCCGTTGGGACGAGCGAGCAGAAAATCGGCGAATGCGTTGCCGGTGGTGTTGAAGCTGCTGACGTTGCTGAAGGTCAGAATACCCTGCAGGTCACCAGTGTTCGCCCCGACGGGCTGGTTAAGCTCGTTTCTTTGCGCGAGCACCACCTGCACGCCCATTTGAACCGTATGCCTGCCCAGAACTTTGCTGAGGTCGTCGCGGAAATTGTACGCGGGATTGCTATGGTGCCACGGCAGATAGCCGGGATCCTCTGCGAAGCCCAGGCCACCATATTCCTGGTTGGTTCCGGAGATCACAATTCCTGGGGTCTTGCCGCCGAAGCCGTTGTTGAAGATGTATCCCATGCTCAGGTTGGCGGGGCGCTGCCACTGCGCGTTGTTGGAGTCGATGTTGTAGAGATGGATGTGATCGGTGGTGAAGCTGAACATGAAATCGTTCAGCGTGGTTGGTGAAACCGTGTTAACCAGATGGGTGACAAAGCTGTTTCCAGGTCCGGTGAAAGTACTTTGAATATAAGGAAAACTGTTCTGCACAACCGCCCATTGCGGGCTGAGTATGGTTGTGTCCCAGCTGTCATGAATGTAGTGGGCCATCAAACGGATATTGGGATTGATGTTGTGATCCAGGCGGACGAGTTCTTGCCGCCAATAAGTTTGAGGCGAAACCACGGAGTTGAAACAGGAATCGATGGTTGAGTTGCAGCCTGTGCTGGCGTTCGGAGCAGGGATGGTATTGGTGGCCAAGATGGCGGCCGCGTTGGGATCGATCGGGACCTGATTGCCGGGAAAGGTGATGTATTGCTGGGCGTACGGCACCTCGGGATTTCCGGTGGGAACAATCACCTGAGTCTTGAGCCCCGGGCAGTCGGGATAAACTTTGCTGGCCGACGGATTTGGCAACCGGTAAAAGGTCGATTGGCCGCCTGGGAGGCCGTCGCCGGCGGGAGTGGTAAATGGGCAAACGTCGCTGAAAATTCCATCGCGCTCCGCGAGCGAGGGGACCGCCTGGTTGTAGCTGGTCTTGTCACCACCGGGGCCGACCGGAGTTCTTTCCAGATGAAATTCCTCAGAAAAGAAGAAGTAGGTCTTGTCTTTGCTGTTGTTGTAAAAGCCTGGAATGTAAAGCGGGCCGCCTAAAGTGCCTCCAAAGTCATTTCTGCGATAGAGCGGGGCATGGGCGGTTTCATCAAAGTAATTTCGAGCGTTGAAGATTTCATCGCGGACAAATTCATAGGCATTCCCGTGAAATGCGTTGGTGCCGGATTTGGTTTCTGCGAGCACCGTGCCCGAGGCCGTACGACCGTACATAGCGCCGTAATTGGAAGTGAGCACCTGCACTTCGTTCAACGCATCGAGGCTGGGATAAACGATCAGCGTGCTTTGGTTGCCATTGAGTCCGGCATTAAGAACGTCGCCGCCGTCGACATTGAAGGTGTTGTACTCAACACGGCCGCCATTGACGCTGTAGCGGACGCTGCCGGTGATGCCGACTTTGGCCTCGTCCTGCCCCGTTTGATTGCTTACGCCGGGAGTCAGGGCGATCAGCTGAGTAAAGTTGCGGCCGTTAAGTCCGAACTTGACTAGTTCCTGCTGCGTAATGGTTCCTGCGACTTCCGAACTTTCGGTTTCAACCTGGGAAACTTTCTGCCCTTCGACACTGACCTCGGTCTTTTCGCCAGCCAACTCCAGGGACGCGTCCCTGACCACGTCCTGCCCGGGCGCCAACACCAGACCTTCAGTGCGAAACTCCTTAAATCCTGGTTCGTCAATGGTGAGGGTATAGGTCGACGGCGGGAGTGCCGCAATTGTGTACTCGCCGCGGTCGTTGGTGGTGGCGGTGTGTGTGGAGCTCGCGCCGTTGCTGGCGGTCACAGTAGCGCCGGGAAGGACGGCGCCGGTCTGATCGGTCACCGTGCCCTTGAGCGAGGCCAATCCCGGATTGGACGCCGGCGCGGTCGCCTGGGCGGCCGCCCGTCCGCATACCAGGGCTGAAACCATTAGCGCCAAAGTTAAGGCAAGTAGGTACTTCACTGGGTTTCTCCTGTTGTACAAATTGGGGGGAAGCACGCGCCGCGAACGATCTTAGCTAGCAAATCCCAGTAACTCTACTAGAATACTAGACAAACTGGCAACAAAAATATTAGAATGGCTCCCGCGTGCATAAAAGCCGCAACTCCCTTCACCACTGCCCGTTAATTAACGTATTTTTTATTTGCAATTTTGTCTATCTGTTTAGTAGAGTTTGCAGCGGCGCACACTTGCGCTTGGGAGAAACGACTATGAAAAAAGGAATCGCCTCCGCGGCCGCCATCGTGGCGCTGGCTGTGATGATGCTTTCCGGAATCAGCTCTTACGCCGCATCCAGTCCCCTGATCTTTAATGCGGCGGGAGCCACCGTGCTATTTAACACCTTTGCCCTCGGTGCCTACTCCGGTTCCACCTGCGGCACTAACATCTGGACTTACAAAAAAGGAGCGAACGGAATTGACGGTCGCTCCTCCAGCATTCCTGCGGAAAACGGGAATGTCTGGATTGTCTGGAACAACGCCCAGACCACCGTGTGCGCTTACCTCGCACTTGACGGAACGGTTGCCGCTCAACTCTATTTCGCGCAGCCAAGGGCGACCATCTCCATACCCTCGACCGAGGTCGGGCTCGCTGGTCAGAACCTGGTGCCCACCCTTACCGACACCACCCTGCCGCAAGCGGTATACAACATCGTCAACGGAGCTGCTTTCAACTCTGGCGTCTTGGTAGAGCGCCCCGAAGACGCCGAGTTCGCTGAGAACCGCGCGCTGGCTGCGCTCAACACCGCCAACTACAGTGGCCTGGGCTATGGACCCGGACCAATCGGTACGCCCATTCTGAGCACCTTCAGCACTGCCAGCGCTACGCCGGTGGCGTTTGCCATCAGCGGGACCGACCCCATCACAGGTCAGACCATTCCGTCGTGGACAGCGACCGATCTGGGCGCAACTCCGATCATTATTTTTGGCAACACAGAGAACACTGGTTCGAATGGCGATTTCAGCAATACGGCGGCGTTCCAGAATATCAACAAATTCCCCCTGGCTGAGGCATTGAACGGCAACCTCGCTTACACGCGCGACCTGACCAACGTTTCAGGATTGGATCCGGTGCCGCTCAACGTGGTTCTGCGCGATCCTCTCTCTGGAGCCTACAACGTTGTAGAGTTTCAGATTCCGCGCAGCGCGGAGATCCTTTCTACACAGGAACTAGGCGTCAATCCCTCTGCTCCGGATGGCAATCCCCTCAACATCACCAACGCAGCCGGAGGGTGGCGCAAACGAGCCGGCAGCTCGAGCGAAGAAATTGCCGAGGTTGGAACGTCTGCCAACGGCAACGTGCTCGGCTACAGCCAGTGGAGCACAGGAAACTTTGCGAGTGTGGTGAGCAGCACCCGCTACTTTACGGTCGATGGTGTTGACCCACTCTACGCCAGCTACGCCGGCGGGTTCTTTCCGACTTGCACTGCGCCCTGCCCGGGCTTGGTGCAATTCACCAACATTATCAACGGCAGCTATCCGATCTGGAACGTGAGCCGCGTGGTCACAGCTCACACCCTTCCGAAAGGAGTCTCCACGCTGATCGCGGCCGTACAGGCACAAACGGCGAACATTCCCGACTTTGTTCCTTACAACCAGTTGACGGTGTTTCGCTCTCACTACACTCAGTCCGGCAAAACTCCCGACAATGGCTTGATCGCGGCGTTGGGTGAGCATGGCGGCGATGTTGAAGGCGCGGTTTTTCCCAATCAGGCTGATATCGATTTTTACGCCGAAACGGGAAAGGAATTGGTTGGGCTCAAGCAGTAGTTCTTGTTTGGGCGGAAGGGACAATGGACAGTTGTTTCAGCTGTTCAGTCTGTCCGCCGGTTCGGAAATCTGAAGATAGGGTGCGCAAGATTTGCGCACCCATCTCCAGTCTGTGGTTGTGGCCACCTGAGGAGGACAGGATGGTGTTTCGCGTAGTCAAGAGATCGATATTGCTGAGCCTTCTGTTGGCAGTAGCCAGTCCAGGCGTTTCGCTGGCGCAGGGACCGGCGGGAGATCTCGCCGGCCCGGCAAAATCGGCGGCAAAAATCGGTGCGGAAAATTGGGATTCCTTGTCTCTGGCTGGTCATCCACTGAAGGCTGAAACACCTGTATCGGGTGGGAAGGAAGACCTTCCGCAGTTCACGCGCGAACTGCTGCAAGTCAAATGGCGCACGGGCGACCCCATTGATCTCTATGTGATTCGCCCTAAAGGCGCAACAAATCCTCCCGTGGTTCTTTACTTGTACACGTACCCGTCAGAAACCGATCGTTTTCGCAACGACGCCTTCTGCAGCGCTGCCACCCGCAATGGATTCGCTGCTGTGGGGTTCGTCTCGGCCTTGAACGGCCAGCGTTATCAAAACCGTCCGATGAAAGAGTGGTTCGTGAGCGAACTTCAGGAGGCGCTGGTTGCATCGGTGCACGACGTGCAGATGGTGTTGAACTATCTGGAGACGCGTGGCGACCTGGATATAAGCCGGGTTGCGATGTTTGGACAAGGATCGGGCGGAACGATCGCAGTTCTCTCGGCGGCAACGGACTCACGAATCAAAGCAATCGACGTTTTAGATCCCTGGGGAGACTGGCCTGACTGGATGGCCGGTTCGCCGATTATTCCTGCCCCCGAACGTCCGAATTTCTTGAAGCCGGAATTCCTGAAGAAAATTGCTCCGCTCGATCCGGTGCAATGGCTGCCTCAGTTGAAGTCTCAGCAGGTTCGTGTGCAGCAGGTAATGGATGACGGGGCGACGCCGGAAGTGGCCAAGCAACGAATTGCAGCGGCTGCGCCAAAAAATGCTCAGGTGGTTGAGTACCAGAGCACGATCGAGTTTTATCGTGCGGTTTCCGGAGGACGTCTCTTTCAATGGATGAAAGACCAGATTCTTCCGGTATCGACGGCGCACTCGAAAAGTCAGGCATTGCCTGGATCTGCGACGAAAGCGGGGCCAGGCCAGTAACTAACTTGTTCCAATCCCCCGTGTAGTGTCCGTCGGAAACAGAAAAAAATGAACGAGGCTCGCGCGAAAAAGTCGACCGTTTGGGGATGATGCAATGCTGAAGAAAACAAAAAGAATTCTTTACCTTTATATTTTGGCCGTCTTAGTGGCAGCGCTCGCCAGTTGTGGCGGAGTGGGCGCGGCGCCAATTAACGGCGATCCATTGGCGGCGGTCGCGGTCAGCGTTACCCCCCCCAGCGTCGCCATGAGAACCAGCGCGGTGCAGACGTTCACCGCGACCGTTACCAACAGTAATATGACGACCGTCAACTGGCTGGTGAACGGCATTAGCGGTGGCAACTCTACCTTTGGCACGGTGGATAAAAAAGGAAATTATACGGCTCCAACTTTTGTTCCGATTCCAGCGACGGTCACGGTCACTGCCGTGGCCAACGCGGACGAAACCAAGTCTGCAAGCGCTACGGTTTCGATCAGCGGCTCGTCAGTCCCGGGTTCGACCACGATCGCTCCCAAGACCGCGTCGGTGGTTATCGGGGACACAGCACTTTTCACCGCAACGGTCGCCGGCTCCAACAAGGCTGTGACGTGGGAGGTCAACGGCCAGGAGGAAGGAAATAGTGCGGTCGGCACCATCACGCCGATTGCCGGTTCAAACGATCAGGCCACCTATACGGCACCGTTGCTGGTGCCCGATTCCGGTCAGGTCACGGTCACAGCGACTTCTGTGGCACATCCGGAGCAGTCGGCGTCGGCAGTCGTAACCGTCACTCCTCCGCCTAAGGGTGGCGCCGTGGTGAAGATTACCGACCCGCTGACACCCCCAACGGTTCAAGCCGGACAAACCCAAGCGTTCCAGGCTACAGTCAAGGGCGTCAGCAATACCGCGGTTTCCTGGCAGGTAGACGGTATTCCCGGCGGCAACGCGAGCGTTGGCACAATCGCGTCCGGGGCCGACGACACGGCGACGTTTACTGCTCCCCGCCTATTGCCCAGTCCGCCTACCGTGACTGTAGTCGCCGTTTCTAAAGCGCAGCCCAGCGCGCAGGCATCGCTGGTAGTGAACCTGATCCCGGTGCAGGCGGTTACCGTCACGGTTTCGCCCGATCCGTGTGCCAACCCAAGCGCAGTGCCGATCAATTCGAGCGTCCAGTTCACTGCGGTTGTGACCGGCAACAAGAATCAGGACGTCACCTGGCAGGTAAACGGAGCGACCGGGGGGAACAGTCAAATTGGTACGATCTCGGGGGCAGGAGTCTACACAGCACCAGCCGATGTACCGAACCCCGCGGGAGTAACCGTCTCGGCTTATTCTGACGCTGTTCCGGCGGTTTCGGGCAAACAAAACATCACGATTTCACAAAATCCGGTTTTGCAAGTGCAGCTCGCGCCAGTGCCGTCGAAACCGCCTGCTCCGTATCCGGATATCCCGGTTGGTGACGGCCAGGAGTTTCAAGCGACGGTCCTGGGCGCGACTGACGTTTCGCAAGCGGAGGTTAATTGGCTGATCAACGGCTACCCGGACGGCGACGGTGGCATTTACGGAACCATTGACTCGCCGCCGCTGACAAGCGGCTGTACTACGACGGGCCAATACTCTGCCCCGCTCAGCATTCCGAGTCCAAGCACTTTCCCTGTCACAGCTCAATCCGCCTATCAGACGACAGCGTCGCAGTCGATCAACATCACCATTATTGCCGCGCCGCAGGTTACCGTAAACGTGGACCCCAGCAGCGCGGACGTTCCACAAACCACGCAACAGGTATTCAATGCCCAGATACAGGGAACGTCCGATCCCAATGCTTACTGGTCGCTCTCCTCGAGTCAATGTACTGGTGCGGCGTGTGGAACTCTGAACCCGACGGGTCCCTCGCCATCGACCACCTACACGGCGCCGGCGCAAGGTACTCCGTCAGTGACGCTGACCGCGAAATCCGAGGCAGATCCATCGGCGCTGGGAACGGCGAACATTACGGTAACCTGCGGCGGTCCACCGTCGATCTCGATTTATCCAAGCTCGGCCACCATCCAGGCTGGTTCAGCCAGTCCGCTCAGTTTCGCTCCCATAATCAGTCCGTGTGGAAACCAAAGCGTGAATGTGAGTTGGCAGCTCGGCTGTATTTCGCTATACAACGGCGATCCCGGCGAAGACTGCTACGACTCCAATCCGGTAGGCGGCGGCCCAGGCTGCACGCAAATTAACAATGGCTTCAAAGTGTGCGGTGATCGCGCCAACGATGGCTCCGGCGTGTACTCACTGGATTACTTCGCGCCGCACAGCCTCTACACCAACGATTTTGCAGCCAATGTATGCGAGCCAACCAACAACGGCAGCGGTGACGGCCTGGTTCCACTTACTGCGACCGTCCAGTTACAAGGCTGTCCGCAGCAGGGATGCCAGGCCACAGCCTGTATTACGGTGACGCCGCCTTAAGCATTCGTAAATCTTCTAACTCATGCCGTTGGCAGTGGCGCTCCCGACGACGCTGGTTAATTACGGGAGGTTCTATTCCAACGAAAACAAATCTTCAAAAGGCGACAAGCTGGGCAGAATTTGTATTCAAAATCCCTAATAAAGGCGGAGAAAGGCCCGAACGGAACTCCCACTGATACCTGTGTTTGCCGGAATGGTTTGACCGGAGCTAGGCTCAAAATGGAGATTCCGTTGGAGATCGATGGGTGGGTTCGGCGCATACTCATCGCCCGAAACGAACTGCAAAATCACTTCTGCATTGCCAGAAATTTGCTCAGTAGCTTTTCCCGCACATGAGAAAGTTATGGCTGCTCTTGCTAGCCAACAGGGGTGGAAGGATTAGAAAACGTGAAAGTAGCGGTCCAGCCCCGCGCACGGACCGGTGACGCCCGCTGGGAGGCAATGATCCAATCGTAGATTGGCGTAACATCCTTTCTCATTGGCCTCTGGGTTTTCTATTCTTTCAGCGTCGCGTCAGGTGGCCACGTAGGTTCGGCAACTAAACGTCCGATAAGTCGTCTTCCGATCGACTTCCGGTTGGCCCGTTGCTCCGCCAAAACCGGCAACGCAGGGTATAAACTTCGGTCGGATGCGGGAAAGGACGACGGCCCTGGCAGACTGAAGTGGTCGCCTGGGCGGTGATAAGAGAGTTGCGATGACCGTGCAAGAGCAGTTTGGGCAGATTGATATCTACCTGTTCGACCAAATATTGCGGGGGAATATCTCGCCCGGGATGCGAGTGCTGGACGCGGGGTGCGGTGGGGGGCGAAATATTCAGTATCTGCTGCGCGAGGGATATGAAGTTTTTGGCGTGGATGTAAGCGCCGAAGCGGTGGCGGCGGCGCTGAAAATGGCAGGTGAACTGGCGCCGGGACTGCCGGCTGAGAACTTCCAGGTGGCGGGCGTGGAGGCGATGCCGTTCGCGGATGAGTTTGCGGACGTGGTGATATGCCACTCGGTGTTGCACTTCGCGCGGGATGAGGCGCAACTGGTGGCGATGGTACGAGGGCTGTGGCGGGTGCTGAGGCCGGGCGGGATGCTGTTCTGCCGGCTCGCGTCGACGATTGGCGCGGTGCAAGGGATGACGTTCGAGCCGGTGGGCGGGCGGCGGTTTCGGATGTCGCATGGGGCCGAGTGGTTGCTGGTGGATGAAGCGCTGTTGATGGAACTAACGCGCGATCTGGACGGGGAGCTGGTGGATCCACTGAAGACGACCGTGGTGCAGCGGCAACGGTGCATGACAACGTGGGTGATGAAGAAGAAAGCCCCGTCGGTAGTGAAGGGGCGGGCCTTTGTCAGCTCGGGGATGCCGGCGCGAAGGGTTTAATGGTACCGATGCTACCAGGCGATGGATCATCGAGTGCTGCTTCACGACTCGGTTCGGTAGCTTCCACATAACGTCACGATTCGTGATACAGCGATGAAGAAACCTCGACTCAATGGCGGTCGCCGTTCCGGAAAGCTGGATCGACAGCAACTTCGCGTGCTTTACGAGGACGATGCGGTGGTGGTTCTCAACAAGCCCGCGAAGCTGCTCGCGGTGCCCGCCGAGGACTCCGGTACCCCATCTGCGCTGTCCCTTCTCTCGGCAGCACTGAAATCAAAGAGGCAACGGGCCTTTGTCGTACATCGCATCGATCGTTACACCTCTGGGATTCTGCTCTTTGCAAAAACCTGGCCGGATCGCGAAGCGCTCGTTCAACAGTTTCTTCGCCACACTCCGGTAAGGCAATATCTCGCGGTAGTTCGCGGTCATCTCCGGGTTAAAGAAGGGACACTTGTTCACTACTTTCGGCAGGAAGGAATGTTTCAAAAAGTGACCACCGAAAGCGATCGAAAATCGGCCCGCGCCGAACTTCGCTATTCCGTCGAATGTTCCCTTCGCGGCGCGACGCTGGTCAGAGTCTCGCTGGTTACGGGATTGCAGAATCAAATCCGTGTGCAATTTTCAGCGATCGGCCACCCGGTCATCGGCGACAGAAAGTACAATCCGTCAGAAGCGCAGGAGCGGCGAATTACGCGTGTCGCTCTCCACGCGGCGCACCTTCAGTTCATCCATCCACGCTCAGGAGATAGCGTCTCGTTTGACTGCGAACTTCCCCCCGACTTTCAATCTCTTCTTCGCGCATTGGGGTCGCCAATACACAAGCGACGATGAGGGTTCCGGCGACGCCGTTCGCAGCGGCGCGCAGAGATTTTGGATGCGTCAATACTGACCGCACCTTCATCGACGAGCGCGCCTTAGCTGATAACCTCAGAGAGGAAACGGAATTGGAGACCTAAGTCATTGCCGCCAATAATCAACGCGCAGGAAATCTCAAAGGCCTTTGGAGCAACTCCGCTTTTCCGGAACGTCTCCTTTACGGTTTCAGAAAACGATCGGATCGGCCTGATCGGGCCGAATGGATCGGGTAAATCGACCCTTTTGCGCATTCTGGGCGGCCACATCGACCCCGACCATGGGGAAGTAGCGATCCGGAAAAGGATCCGCGCCAGCTATGTTGAGCAGGACTCCCGATTCCAAGCCGGCGACACGGTCCGGTCGGTCGTCGAAAATGCGTTAGATCGTTCCGCGGCATCACAGTCGGAACGTGGAGCGCGGTTTGCCGAGACCCTAGGACGCGCAGGATTTAAGGACCTGGAAACGGCAGCGGGATCATTGTCAGGAGGATGGCAGAAGCGCCTGGCAATCGTGGAGGCACTGGTGCAAGACCCGGACATACTTCTGCTGGACGAACCGACCAATCACCTGGACCTGCCGGGAATTGAGTGGCTCGAGACGCTGCTGCAGGAATCGTCGTTCGCATCAGTCATCGTCAGCCACGATCGCTACTTTCTGGAGAATGTCGCCACCGAAATTGTGGAGCTGAGCCGGATGTATCCCGATGGTGTGCTTCGCGTCCGCGGAAGTTATACGGACTTTCTGGAAAAAAAGGAAGAGTTTCTGCTCGCGCAGTCGCGTCACCAGGAGGCGCTGGAAAACCTGGTTCACAAGGAAATTGATTGGCTCCGCCATGGCGCGAAGGCCCGCACCCGAAAGTCGAAAGCCCGAATCGACAAGGCAAGCGAACTGATGGGCGAACTGTCGGAACTGAATGCAAGAACCAAAAACGCAACCGCGCAGATCGATTTTTCCGCGAGTGCGAGACAGACCAAGCGGCTGGTCGAACTGGTAGACGTTTCGTACAGGATTGGGGAGCGTACGCTTTTCGATGGGTTGAACTTCATTCTTGGCGCTGGAATGAGAGTGGGGCTGGTAGGACCGAACGGCAGCGGGAAGACTACCTTATTAAAGCTGCTCCGCGGAGAGTTGGCGGCCAGCCAAGGTGAGATTCGCCGGGCCGAACGGTTACGCATTGTGTCGTTCGATCAGAGTCGCGTACTCGATCCCGACATAACATTGCGCCGGGCTCTTGCTCCTGAAAGCGATTCGGTCGTTTATCGGGGTTCGGTGATTCACGTGGCAGGGTGGGCGGCGAGATTTCTGTTCACCAGCGAACAACTCAACCAGCCCGTCGGACGGCTGTCCGGGGGCGAGCGTGCCCGAGTCCTGATTGCCCAACTTATGTTGCAGCCGGCCGATATCCTGCTGCTGGATGAACCGACCAATGACCTCGACATTCCGACGCTGGAAGTTTTGGAAGAAACTCTGATGGAATTTCCGGGCACGCTGGTGCTGGTCACGCATGATCGATACATGCTCGACCGCATATCGACCATCGTGCTCGGCCTCGACGGCAAGGGCACGGCGCTGAGTTTCGCAGACTATAGACAGTGGGAAGCGTGGCAGGCGCAAGGCACACAGTCATTGAAGTCGGCTGCGACGAATACCGCGGTCTCGCGTGAGTCCGGCAGCGCAAAGCCGATCCCCGCGAAGTCGCCAAGCCCCGCCAGGAAGAGGCTCTCCTATCTGGAAGCGCGAGAGTATGGAGGTATCGAGCAACTCATTGCCGACGCAGAGGAGGTCTTGCGGTTGCGGCGCGAAGAACTCAACGATCCCGCCATCGCGACCGACGCGGCTGGCCTGGTCAGTGCGCAGGCCGCCGTCGAGGCAGCACAGAGGGAACTGGACGTCCTCTATGCAAGGTGGGTGGAACTGGAAGAGAAGAACGGCTGATTGACGTCCGGGTTCGGCCACACCCGCCCTTCGTGATATTCTAGTGAAAACACTGCGTTTCCCTCCGACTGGGCAACTTCGGCAGTTCCTAAAACTATGATTTCAGTGAGCAATGTGTCGATGCGCTACGGCGCTAAAGTTCTGTTTGACGACGTTTCCACCAGTTTTGCTCCGGGAAAACGTTTTGGTCTTACCGGTCCCAACGGTGCTGGGAAGTCCACGTTTATGAAGCTCCTGACCGGACAGCTTGAGCCTGGGAAAGGGAGCGTAGTGCGTCCTCGCAAGCTCGGTGTGCTGACCCAGGACCAGTTTGCCTTCGATCGGTATCGAGTCATTGATGCGGTCATCATGGGCAACAGGTCGCTGTGGGCGGCCCTGGAAGAACGCGAGAAGATCTATTCCAAGCCTGAGATGACCGATGCCGATGGCATGAGGCTCGGCGAATTAGAGGGCATCGTAGGCGAAGAGGATGGTTATACCGCTGAAACCGACGCGGCTATCCTGCTGCAAGGTCTCGACATTCCCGATGCGCTGCACGAACGGAAAATGGGAGAGTTGGCCGGCGGACAAAAAGTCCGCGTGCTGCTAGCCCAGGCGTTGTTTGGAAATCCGCAGGCGCTGCTCCTCGACGAGCCGACAAACCACCTAGATCTCGATTCCATCCACTGGCTGAAGAATTTCCTGAACCAATACGAAGGCGTGCTGATCGTCATCTCGCACGATCGCCACTTTCTCAACGGGGTGTGCACGCACATCGCCGATATCGATTACGAGACCATCATCGTCTACGCCGGTACCTACGACGACATGGTGATCGCCAAAACCCAGGTGCGCTCGCAAATCGAAGCCCAGAATTTTCAACGCGAAAAGAAAATCTCCCAGTTGAATGAGTTTATCGCGCGCTTCTCGGCCGGCACTCGTTCGAGTCAGGTCCAGTCGAGGCGCAAGGAAGTGGAGCGGTTGCAGGTAACGGAATTGGCGAAGTCCAACATCCAGCGCCCCTTTCTGAAGTTTGAGCCGAAACGGCCGTCCGGCAAGCACATCCTGGAACTGGAAGGCGTCACCAAGTCCTACGGCGAAACCGCGGTGGTCCGCGGTTTCACGGCAAGTGTGCTTCGTGGAGAAAAAATTGCCTTAATGGGCCGGAACGGCACCGGCAAAACGACTCTGGTGAACGCCCTGCTCGCCAACTCTCCAACCGTTTCGGAGTCCGAACTGCGCAAGACCAGCGGCTACGATGGTTCCTTCCTAACTGCCGGAAAGGTCGTTTGGGGACACGAGGCGGCCGTGGGATATTTTGCCCAGGACCATAAGGCTTTAATCCAACCAGGAATGACCGTTCTCGAATGGCTTCATCAGTGGGATCCCGGGGCTGTGACCGAAGAACTTCGCGGCCTGCTGGGCCAGATGCTATTTCCACGCGATGATGCCGGCAAGCGGACCGACGTACTCTCTGGCGGAGAGGCCGCCCGGTTGCTCTTCTGCAAACTGATGCTGCAAAAGCCGAACGTCCTCGTGCTCGATGAACCGACCAACCACCTCGATCTCGAATCAATCAATGCTCTCAATATAGCCCTTCAGCGCTATAAGGGAACGGTACTGCTTGTCTCGCACGACGAGGATCTGATTGACGAAGTCGCCACACGAGTCTGGCATTTCGAAAACAATCGGATCACCGACTTCAAAGGTGCTTACGAGGAATACGAGGCAGTTCTCGTTTGACCGACGCTTCACGCGCAATCGTTCCAAATCCCTTCGTGCTGGCATCGCGTTCCAGGCTCGCCAGACGCACCCGGCCAATATCGTCCTGACCCGACTGCATCTCGATTTGACCTTCAGCCAGCCTGGCCTGAAATTCGAGCCCCACGAACCCGCGGCGCCGGCATTGATTAATCACGTCCCGCAGCATGGCCAGAGCCTTCGCAGAAGCTTGGGGGTCATGCGGGTTAGCCGCCGCCATCGCCCTGGCTTCGATAATGCTCAGATGGTACGAGTCAAATCCGATATCCGAATCACTCAACAGCCTTCGCGCATGTGCCGCAGCTCGCTGGGCCTCGACCGGCTTGTTTTGCGCGAGCAGAGCGTTGGCGATCCCGTCATAATAAGTGACCGCGAATCCATCTTTTTCATCCTCAAGAACCTTGGCCATGGGCAACAGCCTGGCCTCGGCATCAGCCCCACGATTTTCCGCCACATCGATTTCCGCAAGGCTTACGGCACTGTTCCCGAAATCAGGCTTGCCCCTGCTCTTCATCGACCAGTCTTCCACCTCTTCCAGCATGCGCCGGGCCTCGGCAAGCTGTCCCTCTTCGGCCATTACCGTGCCAAGGTTCGACAAAGTAAAATTCATCCGTTGTACCCGGCCGTCCTTGCGGTCTATTTCCACCAGTTCCCGATCGATGGTCTCGGCCTCCGCCAGATTGCCTTCATAGTCGGTCAGCACTACGGCGATATTGTTGAGACTGCCCCAAACCAGCTGGTCTTCCCCGGTCTGGCGCGCGATCACTAGTGCTTGCTGAAATTTCCGTTTCGCCGCACCCACGTCGCCAGTCATATTGTCGATATCGCCGTCGTTCAGTATCGTTTTCGTAACGCAGCTCAGGTCCTCGATCTTCTCGCACGTCGCCCGCGCCTCAGAATATGCCTGCCGGCCTTTTACCAGGTCGGCATGGTGTACATAGAAAGCGCCCAGTTCGGTCTGAGTCTGTCCTACACGGCGCTCATCGCCGAGATCGTTGAAAATGGCCAGCGCATGTATCAAAATTGATTCCGAAGCTGGTTGCGAGTCCTGTGCTTTGGCGACCTGCAACAGCGCCTGGCCCACGCAGTCCATATCTCCCAGGCTCTGGCAAATGCGGCGCGCGTCTTCCTGATCGTTGGCGAACGATTTTGCCCCCTCCGGAGTCAGCAATTTGGCTTGTGCAATCAATAATCCGGATCCTCGCGCTTTTCCTTTCTGCTCAGCGGCATCGGCCGCGCTCTCCGCCGCCGCAACATCTCCCATCGTGATGTGGACCTTGCTCTCTTCCAAATCAATACGCGGATCGCCGGCGAATGGCGCGGGAAGTCTCCTCAAATTTCCCACCGTCATCAGCGCTTCGCGGTATTGCGCGCCCAGCCGCTGCGCCCGCGCCAGGCGCAGGCCATATTCCAGATCGTCCGGGTAGGCATCCAGCAACGTTTGATAAGCAGCCGCGGCTTTTTTCCATTGATGAGCCGCCTCGCGATACTGCCCCTCGACCAGAAGCTTCTGTTCCAGCCCCAGCGTTCCCGACAGTCGATAGGCGGTTCCCGCCGCTTCCGCGGCTCGTCCGTTGTAACCAAGCGCCATCCACGTTTCCGCCAGCGCGGAATGAGCCAGCGCATAATTGGGGTCCGCTTGAACTGCTTGCTGCAGCAGATCTCGCGCCCCGAGTGCATCGAAGCTCCGCAGTTTCTCGGTGCCCTCAGCGTAAAGCCGTACCGCCTGTGGATTCGACGAGGTAGCCGCGGAAGCCTGTTTCGTGACCTCCGCGGTCGCCGTCTCTACCCCCAAATCCTGCCGGACACGCGTCCCTGCCCGCGCCACCAGATCAAACAAGTCCGACTGCTCTCCGGTTTCGCTGATCGCGTCCAAAACCTCGCCGGTCTTCGTGTCCTGCACCCGAAGGTCAAGACGCACCTGGCCAGCCACCGGTTGCGAGCCGTTTTCCACAGCTTCGGCCTTTGGAGGCAGAACTGCATACGCCCCGCCCACCACCACTTCCGCATTCAGGTCCTGCCGCAGACGTCCGAGGGTCTCAGCTGAAAAATCGTCGCGATCGTCCAGTTTTAGTTCCACCCGAGCTCTCGACACGGTTTCATCCGGAATGGTCAGCAGTTTGCCGCCCGCCGCAAGCTCCGTTCCCATCATCTCGGCCAGCGCCGGCGAAAGCCACGCCGAATCCGCCTGATGAGACAAGTTCACAAAGCCGATTACTGCCACCGATCGCCGCGCTGTGCCTTTGGCACGTAAATGACGCCCAGCCAGGTACACGACGGAACCGGCCAACAGCAATAACCCGAGCGCCATGGCTAGCCTCAGCCATCGCCGCCGGGTGCCCGTTTCGGCATGTTGGATCGCGACCAGCTGCGGGCGGGAGGCGTTCGCCATGATCTCGGCAACATCGGCCTGGGACGCCTTTGAAAACCGGTAGCCTCGCCTGGGAACGGTCTCAATAGCAAAAGCCCGGCCCGGGTCTTCTTTTAAGGTTTTCCGCAGAACAGATATGTTGTGCGCAAGATTGTTCTCTTCAACAATCGTGTCGCCCCAAACCTGGTGGATCAGTTCTTCCCGGGAAATGACCTGCTCGCGCCGCGAAACCAGAATCGCCAGGGTATGAACGACTTTCGGCCCCAGCGGGACCACTTTTCCCTCGCGCCAGAGGATCTTCTTGTGGGGGTCGATGCGGAAACTGCCAAACTCGAACATGGGGTCGTCCCAGGACTCAAGCGCAACTGCCACATTCGCGCGCATGCAGCCAATTTTCACAAATAATTCAGATTTAATCCATTGTTTTTAGGCCCGCCCGGCGCGACTCTGGCAGTCGATGCTGGCGGGTTAACGTAACGCCGCGAACCCTCGAATTCTGTTCTACATGCGGCGTTCATTGGCCCGGGCGGCTGTGTCCCGCGTGCTGTAAAGTGCGCAACTTTCTGCATTAGGTCAGCAACGCAATGCACTCGCGTTTCGATTTTGCCGGTGCAGAAAGTGGTTACATAAACCTGGTTGCATAAACCTGGTTGCATAAGCTGGTTGCATAAGCATGACGTGTTCTATACACAACCACAGTATGGAGGAGTGAAGAAATGACCCGAGTTTCATTTGTCAGGTGTCTGCTGTTTATATTGGGTTGCGCGATCGCGACCTCGCCCTTGCAAGCGGCCGATGACAACGCCAACACATCGGCTCTTTATGTCGGTCTGTTCAAGGCCGTAACCGTAAACGTTTACCAGGGCGCTAAGAATGAAGTGCCAACCGTCAACTTGTACGACGGCCTGGGCGCGACCAGCGGCGATATTGCCGTCGACCACAAAGGCAACGTCTACGTCACCACCCAGGGCGGCTGGGTAATTGGCTTTCCCGGCGGAAACCTGGTGCCCGGAATTCGGTACGAATTCCAGGACCAGGCTCAACCCCCGCTCACCCAGGGACTCGCCGTGGATAGCGACGGCACGCTTTACGCCGCGCTCTACAACGATGCGGAAGTTGCCGAGTACACGAAGAATCATCCCGACAAGGCCTCTTTCACCATCCCAGTGCCCACCGGCCAGACCGCCTACGCAGTCGCTGTAGACAGCCAGAAGAACGTCTACATCGAATACGGGCTCCCCAACCAACCCGGACACATTGAAAAATGTCCGCCGCAGTCGACTCAGTGCACCGAGTTGAATATCAGCCTGGGAGGCCCCGCACCTCATCTGGCTCTCGATCCCAAAGGCAATCTCATCACCTGCGACAGTTCGACCTCGCAGATCGACATCTTTCCCGCCGCCGGAGGAAAACCCCGAGTCATCTCGCAAGGCCTGATCGGTTGTTCGTACTTCGCCCTCAATCAGGCGGGTACGCAGTTATTTGTGGACAACCAGGCCGCGGGCAGTGGAGTCATCTCCGTCTTCGACTACTCGACCGGCAAACTCATCAACACCATCAGCGACGGGATTCCATCGAACGACATTATTTATGGCGTCGCTCTCAGCCCGGCAGCGCAATGAATCCGGGACACGTTATGAAAATTCACAGGAGGAACAGCTTCATGAAGTCTCAGTTGATTTTGGCAACGATTATGGTCCTGTGCGTGGCCGGCGTTTTCAGCGGCCAGGCCAAAGCGGAAGATTCGCTGGTTTACGTCAGCTTCATCACCGGCGTTACCAGCGGTGGCACCAACATTTATGAAATCACTCCCGGCGGGCAAAAAATTATCGGCACGCTCGGCAACGGTGGCGGCGGACCGGTCGCAGTCGATGCTCAGGAAAACGTCTACATTGTTCAGGCGGATATCGGCAGCAACGGCTACCAGATCGATTCCGCAATCTACCAGTACGCTCGCGGCAGCAAGACCGGCAAACTCCTGTTCACCGCCAACAACCTTGGCGCGGAAGCCATGACCATCACTTCCGACGGCACTGTTTACATGGCTGGTCAGATTCCTCAGTCCAACTATTTTTCTGTGGTGAAATTCGCGCCCCCAAGTTACACCCCGGATGTCCTTAGGACAGCGCAAAACCCGCGCTATCCCACGGGAATCGCTGTCGATACATCGGGGAATGTTTTTGTGAGCTGGTCGGTCAGCGTAGACGGCGGTTATCCCGCTTGTTCCAGCGGCTGCATCGAGGAACTTCCCGCCGGACAAAACAAGTGGATCGTGCGTCTTCCGAATCTGGCGGCCAACGAAATCGCCGCCGGCCCGGTGGCCACCACCGACGGTTCATTGATCTTCTGGACCGGCAATAACCCGTTCTTCAACTACATCGAGACGGTGGCCAAAGGCAGCAACTATCCCTCCGGCGTTGCTCAATTTACACCAACGGTGTGCAGTTCGTACTGTCCGAATGCCGCCATGGCATTCAATGCCGCAGGCAACGAGTTGTGGACAACCAACTGGGGATTTACCGCCGCCATCGGCACCGAGGTTGTGGCCGTCGATTATCCCAGCGGCAAGGTCGCTCTGAAGTTTTCCGTCAATAAGCCGTCCGACCTCGTCTTCATCAGCGGGATCGCCGTCAGCCCGGCTTACATTCCGTGAAACCTGATATCGCCGAGTCACTGGTTAGCGTCGCCGTCCGCGACGCTGACCGGCGGCGAGGTAAAGGTCTGGAAGCAGCACGACGCTCTTGTTACGTTCCCTTTCCTGAAAGTGGCTCAGTCTGAGGACTGGTCGGGTCGTTGTCGGTGAATTGCACGTTCCCCGAACGAGCCCCTTTTGCTGTGGGCTTGAAGGTGACGGTGATAGTGCAACTACTTCCTCCAGCAACGCTGGACCCGCAGTTGTTCTGTTGGGTGAAGTCTTTCGGATCCGCGCCGGTAATCTGAATCTGCGAAAAAGTGAGAGCACTCGTGCCCAGATTGTTCAGTACGAACTTGAGAGGAATGCTGGGCTGGCCGACGGGCTGGTTCCCAAAGTCGATCGAAGTCGGGTTAAAGGTGACAGCGGTGGCGCTGGCGCTAAGAGATGACTTTTGCGGGCTGCCTACGGCATTGTCGGTTACGCTGATTGTCCCATTGAACGTGCCTTTGTCAGTAGGCGAGAAGGAGACTTCGATGACACAATAAGCCCCGACGTTCAATGTCGCGGGACAATCATTTTGCTGAGAAAAGGGCGCCGGAGGATTGCTGATGCCTGAGATGGTGACTGGCTGGTTCCCGGTGTTGGTCAGCGTTAGACTCTCCTGGTCTGTATGGCCCACCAGTATCACGGGGAATGTCAGACTGGAGGGTACCAGCGTGACCGTGTAGGTCTGGTCGGTTCCTATGCCGGTGAGGGGCATCGTGACCGGTTGCGAACCGTTGTAGGACACGTTGAGCGAGGCGGACTCGTTTCCCACAGCGCTCGGGGTGAAGACAACCTGAATCTGACAGGACTGGTTTTGCGGCAACGAAGTGCCACAATTATTAGTTTGCGAAAAGTCGCTGGCGTTGGGCCCGGTGAAACCGAACTGCATCTTGGTGAAAGGCGCCGGTCCGCGGCTATAGTTTGTCAGGGTCGCAGCTTGCGGGGGGCTGGGGACGCCGTCCGGCTGCTGGCCGAAGGCGAGGTTGGTAGGTGTAAGGTACGCCGGTACGTTCTTAAATAACGTTAATTGGCCGCCCTGGCCGTTAACGCCGATCAGATCAAAGTCGCCGTCCGGGTTAAATGGGCCCATGTTGCTGGGCAGGCCGGGAAACACGTCGGCGTAGGACACGGGACTTCCGAATGTCCCATTGCCGTGACCGAGCAGGACGTACATGCCAGCAGCCAGATCAAGTTTCCCGTCGCCATTGAAATCGGCAACGCTGATGGAGCCGGGTGCGGTCTGCATTTCGAGTGAAAAATAGTCGTGAAAGGTGCCATCGCCCCTGCCCAGCATCACGGAGACGCCGTCGGAGACGATGTCAAGGATGCCATCGCCGTTGACGTCTGCGGCGGCGATGGAGTCGCCGGCATGCCGGATGGGTACACTTGAGACAGAGAAATTTCCATCGCCATCATTCAGATAGACATAAAGCACCGAGTTGCCGTAGATGTCGGAGGCGAAATCGAGGTACCCGTCGCCGTTGAAGTCGCCTACGGCAACAGCGCCCTGTGGGTATGAATTGGAGCCGCTACAGCCGCTAAATGTTCCATCCCCAGTGCCGAAAAAAACACAGTAACCGTCGACGTAGCCTAATATATCTAGCTTGCCGTCGTTGTTAAAATCGGCCGCAAAGAGGACTTGAGGAATTTCATGAAAAACCTCAATCGATCCTGACCGCGTGAATGTTCCGTCTCCGTTTCCCAGGAGTGTTTGCAGCTCCCACTCCTCGCCGTATCTCGTAACGGCGGTGATATCAAGGTTGCCATCACCATTGAAATCGCCAACGACCACAGAAAGAACGGGCTCGATGCGCAGCACCTGCGGGGCGTCGAAGGTCGCGTCACCCCTCCCCAGAAAAGTAGCAAGACTATCTCCTTTGCTATCCGTGTTTGCGTAGGCCTCTACGAAATCGAGGATGCCGTCGTTATTGAAGTCGCCGACGGCCAGCACATTAGGGTTAGGGGCGTTGACTGGTATTATCTGAAACCCCACTCCCTTTGCTGTGCCGCCAATTTCAAGGTACGCGACGTTTGAAAAAACCGCCCCAATCCCCTGATTGGAGACAGTTACCCATCCAAAGCCAGACTTGGCCACGTCGGAACTCTCGATCTGCGCTTGAAGCTGGTCGCTGGAAACCAAAGTGGTTGCGCGGGCTGAGCCATTCCAGTACACGAGCGAACTGCGCGTGAAGCCGGAGCCGTTGATGGTGAGAGTGAACCCTCCTCTGCCAGGGGCAACCCGGGCAGGCACCAGAGGGTTGTTGATGAAAGGAACCGGAGGTGCTTGACCGAACATCAAGCCCGTCAACGTCAGCGTGCAGAGAAATAGAAGGCGTTTCATGTAGCGCACCTCGATCCTGGGACAGGAAACTTGCGCGGGGTGGGGATCTCCGCGTCCCCTATGGTGCGCCCGCACCACCAACTCGTCAAGCGGCAAAGCCTTGCGAGCCCCCTTCCGCGCGCCAAGAGCAAAGGCCGCTCAGACAACGGCAACCCGCAAAAATTCCCTTGACCTCACTCTTCAAAACTCCCGAGAATAGAAGAAGGAACCATCCTGCTCTTTGACAACTTATAAGCCACTTCTGCCAGACGGGCTATCTGACGGCTGACGGCTCATGGCCCGACGGCTTACCGCTAAGTCCTTTGTTTTTGAGATTTTACCTCTAACCCCTTTAAAGTCATAGATCTGGCGGGGGCGCTCCCGCTAACCTATTGATAAGAATATATTTAAAAAATGGGGGGTGGGGGGTCCCCCCCCGCAAAAAACGCAAAATTCGGCGGCTAGACAAGGGGCTGCTTTGGCAGATTTTTTTTGAGTTTCGATCCGGCTCACCGCGGCCGTGAGCGCAACTGCTTCGGAAGTTCGAGCAGGCGGAGGTTAAAATAACGCGATGGTATCGGATACGGTTTTTCTTCCGCCTTTGTTTTCTTAAACTGTAAAAACTAGCAGTTCCCAAGTGCGCGGGCGTGGGCTAAGGTGTCGGGTGGGACAGTTTCTATAGGGGATGGAACGGGCCTTTTCCGGTTCCTGAAGGGTATTCTGAAGTCGATTCACAACAACTTTTCTTGGAAAGGTTAGCGATGCGACGGTTCCTAACGGGATCTTTGTTGTTGTTGGTGTGTCTGGGCGGGATGCGCGCCTGGCCGCAACAGACCATGGAGCACCATCATCACGAAGGGATGGTAATGGATCAGGCTGAACAGGGCCCCTCGGCGCAGGAACTGTTGAGTTGGCAGCGGGAGAGCGAGCGCAATCATCATCTAAGCGGATTGCTGCTGGTGCTGGCGGGATTGCTGATTCTGGCCCACAACCTCTGGGGGCGCTTTGCAGCCGTGAAGTATTTGTGGCCGGCGTGCTTTCTGGCGTCCGGTCTGTTTCTGTTGATCTATAGCGACACCGAACTGTGGCCGTTTGGCCCGAAGCCGTGGATCGGCGGCACATTAACAAATATGGAGGTCTTGCAGCACAAGATCTTCGCCGTTCTGTTGCTGGGGCTGGGGATCATTGAGCTGCAGCGCGCACGGGGAAAGTTGACGGCGGCGTGGTCCGGCTGGGTCTTCCCGGTGGTGGCCATGGCGGGATCTGTGATGCTGCTTTTTCATGAGCATCACGCGGGAATGCACGGTCCGAACCATATGGCAGTGATGGCGCGCATCCAGTCGGAGCACCTGAGTTTTGCCATCGCGGGATTCGGGATTGGGTTGACGAAGGGCATGTCGGAGTTGAACACAAAATCGATGACGATCTTCGGGAAGCTGTGGCCGTTGCTGCTGATCGTGCTCGGCGTGTTGCTGATGCTTTATACCGAGACGCCGTAGAAAAGTGGAGCGCTACCGCAAGAGCTTAAAGAACGCCAATCGAAGCCAGGATTGGCGCATCGCCCAACGATTGGCAGTTAGCGCTTTGACCCGTGCTTGCACGCTGTGTACGCTGGCGGCGACGGATCGTAACAAGTGCCGGCAGTATTTTCGTCGGCTGGAACGAATGGCACGTTCCAGTCGCTGTTGTCGGCGTAGCACATGCCTGACGGCGTATGCGATGTGCCGTTTGCGAAAGACGTCGGCAGTTTGAAGCCGAAACCGAAGCAGGCGCTGTGCAGTTTGCCGTCGGTTCCGGTCAGCATCGGGCAATCGACGTCATGGCCGGCCCATTTCCCGCAAACGGCTTTGCATTCGTCGTACAGACCGTCTGACGATTTCAACGCGCATCCGCAGGTGTTTGACTTCGCGTCGAGTGAACAGAATGTCGCCGGCTGGCAGCTTTCGGCTTTTGCCGCGGCATAGCCATTTTTGAAATCGGCGAAGTCCATGTTCATGGTCACAGTCAGCATTCCGGTCTCAGACTGGTAAATGGGTTTTGGCCATGTCGATGGCCACGGAACTTCTTTATAAGTCGGCGGTGCATAAGCAATGTCGACCTTGTAGGCTTTAACATCTGCATTCGGATCGAATCCTGAGCCGACCCAAACGCTGTAGGTTTGCTGCGTTGCCGGCTTGGCGAACAGCAGAAAATTGTAATAAGTATGGCCGGCTTCGAATACCGTGACCTCGCCGGCGCGCAACGCCCGCTGTTGCGCCAAGCTCTGCGTCGTATCGATATAGAAATTTCCGTGATTCACGCTCAGTGTGCTCCGTTGCCCGACGTCTTGTCCCATCATCATGATCGGCGGCGGTGTCGCTTTGCTGTCGACTTCGTCCTGCGTCAGAAAGAGGCGATGCAAAGGAACTCCAAAACATGTGTTAGTCGAACACTTTCGGTCCCAGATGCCGCCGGAGCCAAAGCCGTGATCGGAGTACAAAACTGTGGTCGCGTAGTCGTAAGGACTAGTCTTGGCCGTTCCCTTGGGAACCGCGCCGTCGATGTCGGAACGGCACTCGTAATCCTCAACCGGAGCGTCGAAGAAATGGTCTTCGTTTACAGAGATGGTATTGACCAAGCCGGTGAGCGATCCATTGTCGTCGTTGAGTTCGGTTTGCCGATCGATGTCAGTAAAGCTGTTGAACATGGCGTCATTCGCCGTGCAGTATTTGCTCTTGGCGGCGTCGAAATCGGTTTCAAAGAGGAATGACGGGTTTTGCTTGAACAGTGGCTCGATCACATAGTGTCGAATGGCGACGTCCTGGAAGAAAAGATTGTCGGAATGGAATGCCGGCGGATAGAAAAAACCGTTGGGCTGCTTCCATGCGATGGCCGCATTCGGCATGTAACAGCTGTCTTCGGTGGTTTTGACCAGCGGAAGGCCGAGCACTTGTCCATACATGTAATCGCTGTTGGAACAATTACGGTTGGCGAGGTCGCAGCCGGTGATGGGATGCGTCTCGATATTCAGATATGCGTTTGCGTCCTGATACGAAGGTCCGTCGTAGATGCTGAAGAACCGTTGATTCATTCCGAAGTTGCTGATTGACATCAACATTCCGTCGTTGCGATCGAGACAAAACAATCCCGCCGGCGCTCCATTGCTCTTTTTCTCGCATGCGAGGTGGCTATCGGGATTGAACGGCCCGGCGATGGATGCGAATGAGTTTTCGGCGGGATCGTCCGGCGGGTTCTGCACCGTGCCGATGAACGCCGTCTTTTTGGCGAGCGCCCAGTGTCCTTTGATCAGGTCGGATTCTGTGTATCCGCCGCCGGTAACAAAGGTAAGCCCTCCGTTCTGAACATCGGTGACTACGCTATTTAGAAACAGATACCACTGAGGCCGCAGCCATATGGCGGCGAAATTGGTCTCGCTGTAGTTGAAAGAGGTAGTGAAGTGGTCGAGAACGGTCACCATGCAATTGGGGTCGAGGCTGCTGCAGCGCGGCACCAGTTTGTTGTCGCCACAATCCACATTGGGCGGGCATTGCGTGGCAAAGCGGCCGCCCCCGCGATCGACGGTCGGATAGTAATCGAGTGCGTCAGGAGAGTTAATCCCGGGAATGCCAAAAGTGTTGTCGATTGGAGCCATGCGGGGCAGTTTGGTATCGGGGTTTTCGTTCACCACACCGTGGCACACCGCGGCGTCGCTTATGGTGTTGAATGCGTTCGGCGCTCCGGAACAGGAATTTCCCACGAACGATTCGAGCGGTGACATGCCGGCTCTCGCCGGACTCGACTGCTCTGCACCGTAGCCCTCCCATCTCTCTTTGCGTGACATGGTGCTGTTGGCGCCCGTGACCAGCCAGTAACAGGCGCCGCAGGTCCCGGCGCCGACTGCCATGTTGTATTTGAAGTCGTTCCATCCGTTCATGATCCAAAAGTCGCTGGGATGGTCAATATCGGTATGAAATGGCACGTGTTCCTGGCTGTCGTTTGGGTCGTTCCAGGCGGGGTAAGGAGCAGCGAGAATTCCTGGCACCTTGCGGGTATTGTTGCCGTCATCGACGGCAGCACGCGCAAAAACCCCGAGGTTGGCATAAAGTTTGTTGTCGGTTTCCGTACCGTCCTCAAGGTAATAGCCGTGGCCGATCGACTCGTAGCCCACGTTGCGCGCGAGCGTGATGCCTTCGCTGCCGTGAATCACATACCAGCGAGTCATCGATTCGTTGACTGAGCAGTCCTCGACCACCGTGCCCACCGGGGTTTTGCGCGCCATATGGAAGTGCACCGGATAGTGCATGATTCTTCCGCCCTGGCCCATGAGCGAGAATTCGACACCCTGTATGTGGATTGACTGGAAGCCCTGCCGGAATACGGTATGCGCGCCAAAGAAGCTGTCGGTGGCGAGGTCTTCGCCGATCTTATCGCCCCCCGACACAAGGATGATGCTGCGGCTCAGCAACCCCACGGCCGCGCGCACGTCAGCCGCTTTGCCGGGATTGGAAACGTTCTGCAGGTCAGGATCGGGGCCAATCCCCTCAGGCAGGGAGCTGAGGTCGTACAGATTTCCATGATGGGGATGCTTCAACGGCGCCTTCAAGGTGACCACTGAACGAGTTCCAGTGGGGTCGGGATCTACTTTCAGGACTTCGGCGGTCTCGGAGTGATCGGCCATGTAGTCGGTGCTGGAGACGACGATTTGATCTCCGGGCTGCCAATCGACTAACCGCTCGACCGTCAGCTTGTCGCCTCCCTCGAGTGCGTTCTCGTCGAGCCGAACCCAGCTGGTGCCGGTGTTGGACGCAGGCTGCGGATCGGGAACCGTGCCTTTGGCGCCATAGAGTGCCAGCGCTCCGTTGTACGAGACCGCCAAAACCTTGTAGCCAAAGTACCCAAGCGGATTTCCGGCGTCATACTTCAGGGGCATGTACTGATAAAAGTAGTCCGTGACGCCTCCCGGCAGGTTCACCTTGGCCGAGCCGTTGGAACTCCAAATGCTGTCTGGGATACCGCAGTGGTCATCGGTCACGCACGCGATGCCCGATCCCCCGGAACCCGAATAGCCTTGATCTTTGCCCCAAAGATGAATGGTAAGGACGGCTTTGTTCGCACCGTAAGGGGCAGCCGCAGTTCCAGCATTAAGGCCGGCGCCGCTTTCAACCAAGATGGACGACGCCCAGAAATTTGTGCTCGAGTCATTGCCGGGATCGACGAACGTCAGCGAGGCGCCAGTCGTGTAAATGTTTACATCGCCGAACAGGTAAGGGGCGGCCGAGGCCGCGACCGTGCATGCTCCCACCACATGCAGGGCTTCTCCGTTTCCGGTCGGGACCGCGCCGCCCTTGCACGTGCAGACTCCATTTAAACAACTTGTCTGCGCCGGCATGGTGACTGCAGACAAGGTTGCAATAGCAAAGACAAGAAGGGCTAAGACGGAATGGAAGCGGGGTATTCCCGGTTTCATCGAGTTGCTCCCTAAGCGCGTGCAGATGGATCGGATTTGGCAGCGTGAACCGGGGTTAGCTCACGGGCCAAAAACGGCACTAAATATACACTGGTTTCAATTGTTCGCGTAGTGGGCGAACGTCTTTTCTTTTATAGGGTTCAAACCGAGGAAGGCAGGCCTGCTCCTGCGAAATTCCGCGGTGAAACTGGTCAATTCTCGAAATTCGGTTGGCGGATACAGCATTTACTGTATTCATTACCCCTAAGAAAAATCCCTAAAATAGCGAGTATTTTGCTTGAATCCTGCCATCTCCTGACTGCGCGCGTTTCCCCCTCCGGGGACAGGTGGGAAGCGTAGGTACCCATGACACGTTCTGCTTTGAAGAGTTCCAAAACCGTCGCCGACGACATGAAGTTAGCGGGCGGCAACGGCCATTCTCCGGTGGCGGCAGCCCCAGTCGATCTGACTGTGATTCTGGCCAGCCTGCAAACCATGCGTGATGGCGATTTTTCGGTGCGCCTGCCCGGCACTTGGACCGGTATGGCCGGCAAAATCGCCGACACCTTCAACGAAATCGTCACCGCCAATCAACAGATGGCCAAAGAGTTGAAGCGCGTCGGCAATGTAGTCGGAAAAGAAGGCCGCACGCGGGAGCGCGTGAAGTTTCATCAGTCGCGCGGAGCATGGGGCGAGATGGAAGTCTCGGTCAACACGTTGGTCGATGACTTGTTGCGGCCGACCAGCGAGGTCACGCGCGCAATCGCAGCTGTCGCTCAGGGAAATTTGACCCAAACTGTACGGTTGGACGTCGACGGCCGTCCGCTGGAAGGCGAATTCTTGCGGTCCGCGACTATCGTCAACACCATGATTCAGCAGCTCAGCGTGTTCACCGCGGAGGTAACGCGCGTGGCCCGCGAAGTCGGGACCGACGGCAAGCTTGGCGGCCAAGCCAATGTGCCGGGTGTGGCCGGAACCTGGAAGGACCTGACCGACTCGGTCAACTCAATGGCCGGAAACCTTACGGCACAAGTACGAAACATCGCGGAAGTCGCAACCGCTGTGGCGAGTGGCGATTTGTCGCGCAAGATTACCGTGGACGTTCGCGGCGAGATTCTGCAGCTGAAAGAAGCCATCAACACCATGGTGGACCAATTGCGGTCATTCGCTTCAGAAGTAACGCGCGTGGCCCGCGAAGTGGGCACCGACGGCAAACTTGGCGGACAGGCTGTTGTGCCGGGCGTTGCCGGAACGTGGAAAGATTTGACGGATTCTGTTAATGCTATGGCCGGCAACCTTACGGCACAGGTTAGAAACATTGCCGAAGTTACAACAGCCGTGGCCCGTGGCGACTTATCGCGCAAGATCACCGTCGACGTGAAGGGCGAAATTCTGGAACTCAAAGACACCATCAACACCATGGTGGACCAGTTAAACGCTTTTGCTTCCGAGGTGACCCGCGTGGCCCGCGAAGTGGGAACGGAAGGAAAGCTTGGTGGTCAGGCGCAGGTACCCGGCGTGGGCGGCACGTGGAAAGATCTGACGGACTCGGTGAACTCAATGGCCAGCAACCTGACCGGTCAGGTGCGAAACATTGCGGAAGTGTCGACGGCCATTGCCAACGGCGACTTGTCGAAGAAGATCACCGTAAACGTCAGCGGCGAAATTCTGTTGCTGAAAGAAACCATCAACACCATGGTGGACCAGTTGAACCGTTTCGCCGGCGAAGTGACGCGCGTGGCGCGCGAAGTAGGAACCGAAGGCCGTTTGGGTGGACAGGCGAACGTGCCGGGGGTGGCCGGGACGTGGAAGGACCTGACCGACTCGGTCAACTCAATGGCCGGCAACCTTACGGCACAGGTGCGAAATATCGCCGAAGTAACGACGGCCGTGGCCCGCGGCGACTTGTCGCGCAAAATAACGGTTGACGTGAAAGGCGAAATTCTCGAACTCAAGAACACCATCAACACCATGGTGGACCAACTCAACGCCTTCGCCGGCGAAGTAACGCGCGTGGCCCGCGAGGTGGGGACCGAAGGCAAGTTGGGCGGACAGGCTGAGGTGCCCGGTGTCGCCGGAACCTGGAAAGATCTGACCGACAACGTCAACTTCATGGCCAGTAACCTGACCGGACAGGTGCGAAACATCGCCGAGGTGGCAACGGCCATCGCGAACGGAGATCTATCCAAGAAAATCACTGTCGACGTGCGCGGCGAAATTCTGCAGCTGAAAGAAACGCTCAACACCATGGTCGAACAGTTGCGGTCGTTCGCCGCCGAAGTCACCCGCGTGGCCCGCGAGGTCGGTAGTGAAGGCCGGCTCGGCGGACAGGCAAACGTGCCCGGTGTGGCCGGAACGTGGAAGGACTTGACTGACTCGGTGAACTCCATGGCTGGCAACCTTACGGCACAAGTGCGAAACATCGCCGAAGTAACGACGGCCGTCGCCCGTGGCGACTTGTCACGCAAAATCACCGTCGACGTAAAGGGTGAAATTCTCGAGCTCAAGAACACCATCAATACGATGGTGGACCAGCTCAACGCGTTCGCCGGCGAAGTCACGCGCGTGGCTCGCGAAGTGGGCACGGAAGGCAAACTGGGCGGCCAGGCGCAGGTTCCCGGCGTCGCCGGCACGTGGAAAGATCTCACTGACAACGTCAACTTCATGGCCAGCAACCTCACCGAACAGGTGCGCGGCATTGTGAAAGTGGTAACTGCCGTGGCTAACGGTGCGCTCACCCAAAAGCTCACGGTGAACGCAAAAGGTGAAGTAGCCGCACTTGCCGAAACCATTAACAACATGACGGACACGCTCGCCACCTTCGCCGATCAGGTAACCACTGTGGCACGCGAAGTCGGCGTCGAAGGACGGCTCGGCGGTCAAGCCAATGTGCCGGGCGCTGCCGGCACGTGGAAAGACCTTACCGACAACGTGAACCTGCTGGCCGACAACCTCACCAATCAGGTGCGCGCCATCGCCGAAGTGGCCACCGCCGTCACCAAAGGTGACCTGACGCGATCTATTCAGGTAGAAGCCAGCGGCGAAGTTGCAGAGTTGAAAGACAACATCAACACCATGATCAACAACCTGCGACTCACGACTGACCGCAACAAGGAGCAGGACTGGCTGAAGACGAACCTGGCCCGCATCACGGGTATGCTGCAAGGGCAACGCGATCTGGGCACGGTAGGCCGAATTCTCCTCTCTGAACTGACACCGCTGGTGAACGCGCAGCAGGGCGTGATTTTCCAGATGGAAAGCGAAGAGTCGGGGAGCATGACCATGCTTTCCGCCTTTGCCGGCGACGGTGACGACAGCCATCTCCGCCAACTTAAGATCGGCGAAGGTCTGGTTGGACAGTGCGCCGCCGAAAAACGGCGCATGTTGATCTCCGACCTTCCCGCCAATTCGATTTCAGTCCGGTCCGGTTTGTTCCAGGCAGTGCCACGGAACGTGGTTGTCTTGCCGGTATTGTTCGAAGACCGCGTGAAGGCCGTAATCGAGTTGGCAACTCTCAGCCACTTTACCGAGCTTCAGTTGGGCTTCCTCGAGCAACTCACGGCCAGCATCGGCATTGTGCTGAACAGCATTGAAGCCACCATGCAGACGGAAAGCTTGCTCAAGCAGTCTCAGCAGTTGGCGGCCGAACTGCAAACCCAACAGAAAGAATTGCAGCAGACCAACGAGCAGTTGGCGCAGAAAGCGCAACAGTTGGCTGAGCAAAACGTCGAAGTCGAACGCAAGAACCAGGAAATCGAGCAGGCCCGTCGCGCCCTCGAAGAAAAGGCCAAAGAACTGGCGCTGACCTCGAAGTACAAGTCAGAGTTCCTTGCCAACATGTCGCACGAGCTGCGCACTCCGCTGAACAGCATTCTGGTTCTCGGCCAACAACTGGGTGACAACCCGGACGGCAATTTAACTCCGAAACAAATCGAATTTGCCCGCACCATTCACGGCGCCGGCACTGACTTGCTGAACCTGATCACCGATATTTTGGATCTTTCGAAGATTGAATCCGGGACGGTGTCCGTCGAAGCGGAAGAAATTCTCTTCGCCAATCTCCTCGATTCTGTGGCTCGTCCTTTCCGTCATGAGGCGGAGAACCGGCGTCTCACATTTGAGGTCGAACACGATTCACAACTCAGTCGAAGCCTGGTTACCGACTCGAAACGCTTGCAGCAGGTGCTGAAGAACCTGCTCTCGAATGCCTTCAAGTTCACCGACCATGGCGGAATCCGTCTTTCCGTATCGCTAGCCAAAGTTGGATGGAGCGAAGACCACCCGGTTCTCAGCAAAGCCGCATCTGTCGTGGCTTTCCAGGTTGCTGACACTGGCATCGGAATTCCACTCGACAAGCAGCGCATCATCTTTGAGGCTTTTCAACAGGCAGACGCCGGAACCAGCCGCAAATACGGCGGAACCGGCCTCGGCTTGGCCATCAGCCGCGAATTGGCCAGCCTGCTGGGTGGCGAAATTCAATTGCGCAGCACTCCAGGCAAGGGCAGCACCTTTACCCTGTACCTGCCGCAAACCTACGTCGGGCCGTCTGCGGAGACGACCGCGGTCCCTGACCGGAAAATGGCTCCCATTACGCTCTCTCACGTCGCAGTCAAAGCCGCCGAAACCGTCGAACTGATCGAAGACGATCGCACGCGCCTCGAACCCGACGACACTGTGCTCTTGATCGTCGAAGACGACGTGCATTATGCGCGGATCCTGTGCGATCTGGCGCGCGACAAAGGGTTCAAAGTGCTGGTGGCTCAACGTGGCGCGGACGCGCTGACGCTGGCCCGCGAGTATCATCCATCTGCCGTTTCACTCGACGTGTTCCTGCCGGACATGTTGGGTTGGACGGTGCTCAACCACTTGAAGCAAGATCCGCTGACGCGGCACATTCCCGTCCAGATGCTGACCCTTGACGAGGACCGGCATCATGGATTGGCGCGGGGAGCATTTGCCTTCGTCACCAAGCCTACCGACCCGGAGGCCCTTGAAACCGCCATGGGACGTCTCAAGGACTATTCCACCGCTCGTCGAAAGCATCTGCTGGTGATCGAGGACAATCCTGCCGAGCAAATGAGCATTACCGAGTTGCTGGGTCACGATGACATCGACATGACGTGCGCGGCCACCGGCGCAGAAGCTATGGAGTTTCTCGAAAACGGGCAATTCGATTGTGCTGTGCTTGATTTGCGCCTTCCGGACATTTCAGGGTTCGACATTCTGGAGAAACTGGGCGACCACCCATCGCTCAGCGACCTGCCCGTGGTCGTCTTCACTGGCAAAGAACTCTCGCCGGAGGAAGATGCGCGCCTTCACAAACTCGCTCGCAGCGTGGTGGTGAAAGATGTCGAATCTCCCGAGCGCCTGCTGGATGAAACATCATTATTCCTGCATCGCGTGGTTGGCGATCTTCCCGCCCAGAAGCAGAAGATGCTGGAACGACTGCATCATTCCGACGAAGCGCTGACTAACAAGAAAGTGCTGGTGGTGGATGACGACGTGCGCAACATCTTCGCCCTTAGCAGCGTGCTGGAGCGGCGTGGCATGACCGTCCTGACCGCCGGGACCGGCAGGGAAGCGATTGCCACCTTGCAGTCGACGCCCGATGTGGCCATCGTTTTGATGGACATCATGATGCCGGAGATGGATGGCTACGAAACCATGCAAGTGATTCGGCAACAGGTTCTGTTCCGCCGGTTACCGATCATTGCTTTGACCGCAAAAGCCATGAAAGGCGACCGCGAGAAGTGCCTGGAAGCCGGCGCCTCGGAGTATTTGGCCAAGCCGGTCAACACCGAACAACTGTTGTCAGTTTTACGGATGTGGCTGCACCGTTAGCGCTGGCACGCAGCAAGAGGGAAGTGTGAGCGAAAAAGAAAAAGTCAATATTCTGATGGTCGATGATCAGCCGGCGAAATTGCTGAGCTATGAAGTCATACTCAGTGAGCTCAGCGAGAATCTGATCAAAGCCAGCTCCGGTCGCGAGGCTTTGGAATGCCTGCTGAAGAACGATGTCGCTGTCGTTCTCATGGATGTGAGCATGCCGGAGATCGACGGCTTTGAACTGGCGGAAATGATCCGCCAGCACCCGCGTTTTCTGAGGACGGCGATCATCTTCATCTCCGCTGTCCATCTGACCGACCTCGATCGTATTAAAGGCTATCAGCGGGGAGCAGTGGATTACATCTCGGTCCCGGTCGTTCCCGAACTTCTACGCGCCAAGGTCAGCCTGTTCGCAGAATTGCACCGCAAAACCCGGCAGCTCGAGCGATTGAACGAAGAGCTCCGCAAGCTCTCGTGGCGAGTCATCACCAGCCAGGATGAAGAGCGGCGCCGCGTGGCTCGTGAGCTGCACGATGGGTTGGGCCAGGAACTGGTGGCCACCAAGATCCTGCTTCACCGTTTGCTTCGCCAAAGCTCCACCCCTACGGCAAAGGCTTCGGCGGAAGAAGCTTCTGAAATGATTGATCGGGCGATCCAGCAGGTGCGCAGCATGTCGCATCTACTTCATCCCCCTCTGCTCGACGAAGTCGGATTGCTCTCCGCCCTTCGTTGGTACCTTGACGGCTTTAGCCAGCGCAGCGGGATCGAGACTACCCTTGACGTCAATCCCGAGGATTTTCCGAGGCTAAGCCGTGAAACTGAAACCGCGATCTTCCGCATCGTGCAGGAAGCTTTGATCAACGTCTTCCGTCATTCCTCGGCGCACAAGGTTTTTGTCACTCTGCATTGGCGTGATGGTGAGGTAATGACCAGCGTTCGCGATGATGGCCGAGGGATTGGCGAGCGCGTCGTAGAAATGCAGCCGGGGAGCATCGGGATTGGGATCGAAGGCATGCGACAGAGGGCCAGGGAATTGGGTGGCGAACTGCGCCTGGCCAGCGCCAATCCGGGGACGCTGCTCGAAGCCGTTATCCCATACAGCTTTCCGGTCTCGCAGGAGGCCAACGCGGTCGGTTAGGTCGCGTGGCTTACAGCGAATCTCGATAGGGGATACAGGTTCCCACCGATTGTTAGGAACTGTGCCGCGTTCTACTATCAAATCACCCTAGCGCGAAAAACGGGGCGAACGGTGGCGCCGATGGGAGTGAAAGATCTCGGTTTCGCCGTTTGCCCCTCCTCGTTGAGGGCGCTGCTTCTGGACCCGCTAGCAACTTTCGCTTTACCTCCCAATGTCAATGGCACGCTTAGAAGGCGCCGGCGATTAAATTTCGTCCCAGGTGCCTACATCAAAATACTTGTCACGCATACAGTTTCCCCCTGATTGCCGGATTATGGGCCGCGGGTTAACCTTCATTCACCCTAGCGCGAAAAACGGGGCGAACGGTTGGGCTGATCGAGTGAAAAACTCTCGGCTTCATCGCTCGCCCCTCCTCGTTTTAGCCCTCAAATTCGCGATTTCCTTCTGCAGGTCGAACACCTGTGCGCGAACAATTCACGAACAGTGCCCTGGCTACGAATGATTTCTTTCCTAATTCTTGTGTGATCAGCAGGATTGGGAAGGTGTGATCGGCGGGATAAGTAAGGCAAATGCGGGATCAGTTGAGAATCATTCCACGGCTGAGCGACATAAGAACGAGTCGAATCCCAACTCGTGCAGTTGAGGCGTCACCCAGCCGTGGGAAAACCTATCAGATGTGGCCGGTCAGAAGCAGAATGATCAGGATCAGCACGATCAGGCCAAGCCCTCCGCTGGGATAATATCCCCATGCTCTGCTGTACGGCCAGGCAGGCAAAGCTCCGAGCAACAGCAGAACCAGCACGATTACCAATATTGTGTACATTTCGGTTCCTCCAAGTGTCCTTTGCAGATTTATTTGACGAAAGAATTGTTGCCAGTTGCCGCTTAATCCCCCGAATTCTCTTTCTGTTCTTTAGCCTGAGTTGAGTATTTCTTCACCGCAGTGAGAAATGGTGCACTGGAAACCGTAGCCTTAACCTTGCCACTTAAGATGTCGGCGAATGGTTCGGGCTGGCCGTAGAGCAACTGGGTCTCATCTTTGTCCTGCGTAACGGCGGTGCCACTCAGGTCGATGCCGGCGAAGATACCTCGCGCGCGAGAATAGGTCAGCACCTCGGCTTTCATCTTCCAATCCGTATCGGCAGCAGCGTTGCGGCCCACTGGACCAGCGGCTGCGGAGGCATCGCCTCCCAGCTTGAATTTGCTGGAAAGCAATTGCTGCATGCCTGCGTCGTTCATCACTACCAGGACGATGTCCGTCGCCTGTCCGCCGGCCTGCAAGCCAAAACTCCCGCCGGTCAGGGTGATCGGCGCCGGCGCGCTCCATCCATTCGCGGTGCGGCAAGTGGCAACACCTTTCCCGTGGTCGCCGCCAAAGATGAATGCAAACTTCACCATGGAAGGAACAACGGCAATGCACTTCGAATCCGACATAATCTTGTCGGGAATGGCCTTGTCGGGTGTGGCCATGATTTCGTCGAGAACCTTGGCGGATGCGTCGATCCGCTTGACCACAGCGTCGGTTTGATTCTTGTTGTCGTCAGCAGCCCAGCACAGCCCTATCGACAGCAGAACGATCGCGGCCGTCCCCACAGCAGATCGGCGAAAATATCGCATGAGTAAGTTCATGGCATAAGTCCTTTCCGTGCTCGTTACGAGCATCACCCATCGACAGTAGACGCTTGCGCCGGAGGGGTCTATCAGGTCGAGGCTGTAAAACGTGAGGCGATGCGCTGAAGGAAACGCTCGAAAAGAAACGTATTTTCGCGTGCAATCTGTGGTGACGCGGAAACGGGCAACGGCGACACTACAGCTAAGCATCTAGCCTTCGCTACAGCGAACAACGGATTGTTATGTCTCAGCCGCGACCTTTCGGAAGATGGCTTTTGCTTGGCTTTGCATGCGCTATCGGCCTGATCGGGGTGTCAGCAACGCTGGTGATCAGGCGGGCCGAGCCGATCCTGAGGCAGCGTGTAATCCAGACGCTCGCCGCTCGATTCAAGAGCAAAGTCGAACTCGACGCATTCCATGTATCCGCCTATCCGGTTATTCGAGTGTCGGGTTCCGGCTTGCGCATTTTTGGTGATTCCGACCCCAACTCCCACGAACCCGGTGTTCAACCCATCATCGCTGTTCAGGAGTTCAGCTTCAGCTCCGGACTCATGAGTCTGTTCCGTTCGCCCATGCACATAAACACAGTTCACCTGAAAGGATTGCAGTTGAACCTGCCGCCGAAACAGCGCTGGGCAGAGATGAAACGGATCACTCCCAAAGACGCCAAGATCAGCATTATTGTCGATAAATTTGTCTCCGATACGGCTGAACTCGTCATCAACACCGACCGCCCAGAGAAATTGCCGTTGGAGTTCTCGATTGAGCGCTTGCAGATGACTCGCATCGGCTCCGGCCAACCCCTGCGCTTTGAGGCCGACCTGATCAATCCCAAGCCGGTGGGCGATATTCACTCTAGCGGAAACTTTGGCCCTTGGGCTGCCGACGACCCGCGCGACACGCCCGTCAGCGGAACCTATTCCTTCCGCAATGCCGATTTGAGCACCATCAAAGGAATCGGAGGGATACTATCTTCTACTGGCAACTACGAAGGCACGCTTTCTGACATCGTCGTCGACGGCACCACCGACACCCCGGATTTCCGCATCGCCGTAAGTGGCCGTCCGGTACCGTTGCATACCGATTTCCACGCCATCGTTGACGGCACCAGCGGCGACACCTATCTTCGGCCGGTAAAGGCGAAGCTGCTCAATACGTGGATGGTAGCGACTGGATCCGTCGTGCGCATGCAACAGCCCCACGGCCATCACGTGCTCCTGGATGTGGCCATCGAAAAAGGCAAAATCGATGACTTGCTGAGGCTGGCAGTCAAAACCGATCCGCCCATCATGACCGGCGAGGTCCAACTTAAAACCAAACTCGATCTTCCGCCCGGACAAGAAGATGTCGCCAATCGCATGAAGCTCGCCGGAACCTTTCAGGTCACGGATGCTCACTTCAATAATCCCAAAATCCAGGACAAAGTCGACCAGCTCAGCGTGCGTGCCCGCGGCCTGCTGAAACAGGCAAGAGCTGGAAATATCGAAGACGTCAACTCGAAGCTCGGCGGCAAATTTTCCCTGGAAAGCGGAGTTTTATCGTTTTCGACTCTGCAATACGCTGTCCCCGGCGCAGAGGTCGATCTGGCCGGCCGCTACAGCCTGGACGGAAATCAGTTTGTTTTTCATGGCAAGGCCTACCTCGACGCGAAACTCTCGCAGATGGTCACCGGATGGAAGTCCGCCATGCTCAAGCCGGTCGACCCATTCTTCCGCAAGCACGGCGATACCGAAGTCCCGGTCAAGATCGCGGGCACCCGCTCCGAACTCCATTTTGGCCCCGATTTTCATCATCACAATCCCGACCTTGGTCACCAAGAACAAGATCAATCCCCCGCAGAACAGCGCTAATTCCCAGCAGGTCTCGGTAGTGGTGCAGTCTGGTTGTCATCCTCGAGCGAGCGCTTGTTGCGAAGCGAAGGATCTGGGCGAGCCGCGCGCTGTTCCGCGTTGTTTGCGGAACGTCAAACGCGCGCCTGGCTCGCATCCTTAAAGGAAACTGCACCACTACGCAGGTTTCGCTGCCCTCGCCGCCGGAAGTGGATTATCATATAGGTAGGCGGTTTTTGGGGCGGTATTGTGGAGTCCTGCCGAAAAGGCATGGTTGAGTAGTTGCCGTAAACTCCCGGTTTGCGAGGCCTTGGCTCAGCACCTGAGCAACCTCGCAACTTCTCTTGTCGTCTTAAGGAGTCGGTCTTTTTGGGGTCCTCGATCGTGGAACAACCGGTTTTTGAAAATGGATGGCGGCAGCGCCTGTCGGCGCTCCGCAACGTCCCGCCCGTGCTCCGCATTGTGTGGGAGTCGGGCCCTGCTGTGGTTGTTTTCGGTCTTCTGCTCCGCCTGCTGACCTCGTTTCTGCCGCTCGTTCTCCTCTGGATCACCAAACTCATCATCGACACCATCGTGCACATCGTTACCGCCCACGGCCTGGTTCCCGAGCGGCTGTGGTGGCTGGTTGCTGCCGAGTTCGGTGTCGCGCTTGCCAGCAGCATCCTCGCTCGCTGCACCGATTTTCTCGACGTCCTGCTCGCCGACAAGTACACCCGTCACGTCAGTATTGAGGTGATGAAGCATGCGGCACAGTTGGACCTGATCGCCTACGAAGACCCGGTTTTCTATGATCGTCTCGAGCGCGCCCGCGTTCAGGCAACTGACCGTCTGGGCATGATTCAAGCCATCGGACGCCTGGTGCAGCAGGTGGTCACCGCAGTGCTGATGTCGGTTTCCATCATGCTCTACTCGCCGTGGCTAATGCTTCTGCTCATAGCAGGCATTCTTCCCGCCTTTATCGGCGAAAGTCATTTCGCATTTCTCGGCTACGCGAAGAATTTCCGCCAGACGCCCATGCGCCGCCAGATGGACTACCTCCGTCTGCTCGGCGGAAGCAAAGAAGCTGCCAAGGAACTCAAGCTCTTCGGACTAAGCCAATTTCTCACTAACCGCTTCACCAATCTTTCAAACCAAATCTACACGCAGGACGTTTCACTCGCCCGCCGCCGCTTCGTCGCAGGATCCTTCTTATCGATCATCGGTACACTGGGCTACTACTCGGCCTACGCCTACGTAATCTGGCGCGCCGTCATCGGCGTTCTCAGCATCGGCACCCTCACTTTTCTTGCCGGAGCGATTCAGCAGGCCAGCCAGAACATTCAGCAGGTATTTTCAACTTTGGCCGGAATCGCCGATCAGGCGCTCTTTATCACCGACCTGCTCGCATTCTTCGATATGAAGCCGACCATCCGCTCCAAGCCCGGTGCGTTGCCGGCTCCGCGCCCAATCGTACGGGGATTTGAATTCCGCAATGTCTCCTTTATTTACCCGGGCACGTCGCGGCTGGTGCTCGACCGTTTCAATTTTTCCCTTCGTCCCGGCGAGCGTGTGGCATTGATCGGTGAAAACGGCCAGGGAAAAACCACCATCGTCAAACTCATCACGCGCCTTTACGATCCCACCGACGGCCAGATTCTGCTCGACGGCGTCGACCTGCGCGAATACGATCTCGACGATTTGTATCGCGAAATCGGCGTCATTTTCCAGGATTACATGCGTTACGAAATGACATCGCGAGAAAATATCGCCGTCGGCCGGATCGACGCCCTCGACCATCTCGATGACTTGCGCGAAGCCGCGCGCAAAAGCCTCGCCGAGGATGTCATCGCTCGGCTTCCAAATTATTACGATCAAATGCTCGGCCGGCGCTTCGAGAATGGCGTCGATCTTTCCGGCGGCGAATGGCAAAAAATCGCTTTGGCGCGCGCCTATCTGCGGGAAGCACAGTTGCTCATCCTTGACGAACCCACCGCCGCGCTCGACGCCCGCAGCGAATACGAAGTTTTCCAGCGTTTCGCCGAGCTGACCGAAGACAAGATGGCGCTCTTCGTTTCGCATCGCTTTTCGACCGTCCGCATGGCGAGCCGGATTGTGGTGCTGGAAAACGGCAAGATTGTGGAAGAAGGAAGCCATGAACGGTTGACGGCTCTTGGCGGCCGCTACGCGGAGATGTTTGAACTGCAGGCGGCCAGTTATCGGTAAAACTATGGCGACGTCGACCCACATCCAGACCGGCTTTGCAGGTCGAATATTTCAACCGCTGCCAGACGCGGAGGATTTGTTGTTGGACAAACTGTTGGCTGAGGAAAAATCTTCCGAGTTGACCGCACGCGCTTCTGCGCTGGCCCAAACCCTCGGTTGGGTGCCGAATGTGCGCACCTCGGATGTTCTCGTCGAGCGCTGGCGCGCAGTGGCGCGCAAGCTGGGCCCCATGCTTCAAGCGGTGCAGGCGCCAATCGGCGATAGAGAAGTCTCGGACGATCTGCGCTGGCTGCATGAGAACGGCAACGTTATTTCCGCAGCCTTGCAAAGCACAGGCGATGTGTTGTCTTCGCCAGGCGAAATGGAGCACGTCCAGACTGCAAGCCAGACGGTCGTTCCGCGGGTTTTGGCTTTGTCGCAAGATTACCTTTCAGCAGCCCACTACAAATTCGGCGAAGCCGGCTTCACTGAATACGTCAGCGCATTTCAGCAAGTCATGCCGCTGAACATGGCCGAATTCTGGGGGATGGTCCCGGTCCTGAGATTGGTTCTGCTGGAAGAGTTGGCGCGGCGCGCCGCCAAAGTTCTCGATGGTGTTATCGAACCCCAGGGGATCGGTGTCTGCATACGCAGTCTGCAGGAAATTTCCCAGGTTCCGTGGAAGGACCTCATCGAGCCGCTGATCCCCTTCGAGAAAATACTCGCCAAGGATCCCGCCGGCGCCTATGCCGCCATGGACTTCGAGAGCCGCGACCTTTACCGCAGCGAATTGGTGAACATTGCCGAACACTCCGACCTGAGCGAAGTCGAAGTTGCTGCCAAGGCCCTCGATCTGGCGCGGGACGCGCAAGACAAACCTTGTGCTGATCCCCGCGAAGCCCGCCGTTATTCGCACATCGGCTATTACCTGTTAGCCGCAGGCCGCCAATTCCTCGAAGAAAAAGTCGCCTTCCACGCTCCCGTTCGCCAGCGTGTCCGTTCGTTCCTGCGCCGGCATCCCGATGAGTTTTATCTGCTTTCCATTGAAGTGCTGACGCTCGTGCTCGTTGCATCGTCGGTTCTTATTCTCACCACGCCCAGCACTTCCATGTGGTTCATCTTCGTGATGATGCTGCTGTTGGTGTTGCCCTGCTCGCAGAGCGCAGTGCAGGTGACCAACTATTTGATCACCTCGCTCTTGCCGCCACGCATCCTCCCCAAACTCGATTTTTCACTCGGCATTCCCTCTGATTGCATGACCATGGTTGCGGTGCCGACCCTTCTGCTGAATGAAAAGCAGATATTCAAGCTCATCGACGATTTGGAAATTCGCTACCTTGGCAATCGCGACCCCAATCTCCATTTTGCCGTTCTCACCGATCTCGCCGATTCGCAAGCTCCGCCGCATGAAAACGACCCGCTGGTCGATCTCTGCGAAAAGCTGATCAAACAACTCAACCAGAAATATGCCGGCCAACGCAGCGGTTCGTTTTTCATGTTTCATCGTCACCGCATCTACAACCCCAGAGAGCGCATGTGGATGGGCTGGGAGCGCAAACGCGGCAAGCTTCTCGATTTCAACGATCTGTTGCGCGGCGGCCACGACAGTTTCCCGGTGAAGGTCGGCAATCTCGAAGTCCTGCCGCAAGTTCGCTTCGTAATCACGCTCGATGCCGACACCAAACTGCCCCGCGGCGCAGCCGAGCGGCTCGTCGGCGCTTTGGCCCACCCGCTGAATCAGGCGATCATCGACCCGAAGAAAAATATCGTCGTGGCCGGTTACGGCATCATTCAGCCGCGCGCCGGGGTCAGCGTAAAAAGTTCCGCTCGCTCCCGCCTCGCCAGGATTTATTCCGGACAGACTGGCCTCGATATCTACACCTGCGCCGTGTCCGATGTTTATCAGGACCTTTACGAAGAAGGCAGCTACGCAGGAAAGGGCGTGTATGAAGTCGACGTCCTTCGCCAGGTTTTAGGCGGACGCTTCCCCCACAACGCGCTCCTCAGCCACGATCTCATCGAAGGTGCCTACGCCGGCGCCGGCCTCGCCAGTGACATTCAGATCATCGAGGATTACCCCTCCCACTACAGCGCCTATAATCGCCGCAAGCATCGCTGGCTGCGCGGCGACTGGCAAATTGTCGAATGGCTGCTGTCGACTGTGCCCAGCTCCGATGGCCAGCGCGTTCCCAACCCCATCTCCACCATCTCCAAATGGAAGATTCTCGACAACCTCCGCCGCAGCCTGGTGGAACCAGCGACCTTCCTCATGCTGGTTCTCGGCTGGCTGGTTTTGCCCGGTCCAGCGTGGCTTTGGACCGTCGTCACCATCGGCATCCTGTTCGTCCCGGCGTGGTGCCGCTTTGTCTTCGAGGCAGTTCCTGCGGCACTCGACCACAGATTCTCGGCCCTGCGCGGCGCGCTGAACAGTCTGTTCGCAGCCAATGTCAACGTCTTCCTCTCGCTGACATTCCTCGCTCATCAGGCCCTGCTTTCCACCGACGCCGCCATCCGCGCGACCATTCGCCGAATCTTTACCCGCCGTCACATGCTCGAGTGGGAAACCGCCGCCGAAGCCGAAGCCGAAGCCGGAGTCATCAAACGCACTCCCATCGAAGCCTATCTCGACTGGACACCCGCCGTAGCTCTCGGCATCGGCCTGATTCTTGCCTTCGCCAAACCAAGAGCTCTTTATGCTGCTCTGCTGGTGCTTCTGCTCTGGGGATGCAGCAAGTTCATCTCAATGTGGTTGAACCTTCCGCCACGCCGCCGCAGGACGGAACTCGGCAAGCAGGATCAAACCTTCACTCGTGGGCTCGCGCTCCGTACCTGGCGCTATTTTGCCGATTTCAGCACTGCGGAACACAATTGGCTGATCCCGGACAATGTTCAGGAAGCCGATCCTTATCGCGTCGCCGCCAGGGTTTCACCGACGAACCTGGGCTTGTTGCTCAACGCCCGCCAGGCGGCGAACGAACTGGGCTACCTGACCGTTCCTGAGGGTGCCGATCTCACCACCCGCACCCTGGCTACCGTCAAGCGCATGCAGAAGTTCCGCGGCCATCTATTC
>DASVWZ010000231.1:0-8662 GCA_036392935.1 Terriglobales bacterium
ATGGCCGCCTGGCGTGCATCCGGTGGCATGGTACGCAGGGTCTTCACCGCGTTCTGCACCGCCTGCCTGCGGTCCGGCGGAAGCTGCTGCCATTGCTGATGCAGTTGCCGGGCCTGCTGCTTCTGCTCAGGCGAGAGATGCCCCCAGGTGTCCATCCGATTGATGATCTTCTGCTGATCTTCCGGCGACCGCTGGTTGAAATGCTGCAGCCGCTGGCGCAACTGCTCCTGCTGCTGTGGAGGCAGCTTCTTGAATTGGGGATCGTTCTCCAGCGATTTCTGCTGCTCAGCCGGGGAAAGATTGCGGTTGTTACGGAGCCATTGCCCGGCATGCGATGCCTTGGCAGGCGGATGCTGCACCTTGTGTTCCTGATTGCCGCGCTGCGCGAGCGATGGAACAGTGGTCAACAATACGATCAACAGCACAGCCACGCCTGGCAGCGTCGTCCTGGATCTTTGTTGCACCACTTTTTTTATCTCCCCGAATCTTCGCCCATCCTTATGGATTGGCGTTCACATCCTCTTGCGCCTGCATGTCATCCAGCAGGTCGAAATCAGAATAGATCTCGCTGTTCTTGTCCAACGATAACAAATCGCCGACTGCGGTGCCCGGCTCGACACTTTCGACTGTCGCCAGTTCTTCCTGCTTATTGTGGCCGGCATCGGTTCGTACCAGGGTGATGCTCGCCACCATAAGCACAGCCAGTGAAACCGCCAAGGCAGGCTTGCGCAGCCAGTGCCACCAAACCGCCGGCTTTGCCGCTTCCTCGCGCAGACGCGCGCGGAGCCGCACGTCAAAGTACGGAGACGGCTCCGGCGCCTTCCACTCATCCATCAGCGCCATGGTCTGGCGGAACTCCGCCAGTTGAGTTGCGCAGTCTGCGCAACTCTCAACGTGCCGATTCACTTCCGGCCCGGCCGCGTCGAAACCGGCGGCCAGGTCCGGCATCATTTCGCGTATCTCATCGCATTTCATAACCGCTTCTTTCTTTACAAAAACTGTTGCAGCTGCGTTCTGAGCGTTTCATAGGCCCGGAACAGCAGCGATTTTGTTGCTGACTCACTTAACTTCAAAACCTGCGCGATCTGGCGGTAATCCATCTGCTGATATTTGTGCATCAGCACCGCCATCCTCTGCCGCTCCGGCAAATCTTGCACCCGCTGCCGGATCGCCGCCATGCGCTCCCGCCGCAGGATCGCTTCCTCGGCGTTCATGGTGCCGTCGGGGACGTCGACGGTCAAACCTGTGTCATCGTCCGGCTCGTCAATGCTGACCATTTTCTCCGGACGTTCGTTCCGCGTATCGCGCGCGTGATTGACCGCGAGATTGGTCGCAATGCGATAGAGCCAGGTGCTGAACTTGGCGCTGACTTCGTAATTCTGCCGTGAACGATAAACGCGAAGAAAAACTTCCTGCGCCAGATCTTCGGCCACGGTCGCGTTGTGCGCCATGCGATACATGAAGCTGATCATCGGCCGGCGATATTTCTGCACCAGATAATCGAAGGCCGAATCGTCTCCCGCTTTAACCCGCAGCATCACCTCGGCGTCAGAGAGACCCTCAGTCGCGGTGGCGTGTTCGTTCTGCGCCCGCGGCGGCCCTCCCGCCATGGCCAGCAAACCCTGGTTTAAGGCTATGCTGCTCACATCTGATTGAACCCGTCCGTTGGCAGGAAGTTGCGTGTCCAGAGGCACATCCGCACCTTGGTAATCTTCGGCGGGGGGCTTCGGTGGGGTCACCTTGGCGGTATTGGGCTTCCATGCCATCTGGATATAAGACGGGCCAGACCGCCCGCAGTGTTCAAGGCCTCGTGAAAATCAGCGTATCATGTCTGCTCCGCGCTGGAAACCCTATTCTTTCTATAATATAGCGGCACTTCCTGAGCTCCGGTTTGCCGGATTTCCCGATCAATGGGACAATGCGAATATGCGAAAAACTCTTGCCTTTACAATCTTTCTGCTCGCCGCGGGACTGATCGCCGTAACTTCCCCTGCCCAGCAGACCCCCAGCCAAGCTCCTGCCGCCCCGGCAGCCCAAGCCCCGGCCGCACCCGGCGCACAGGAACCAGCCCTTAAGGCTCGGCCTGAGCTGCCCACGCCCACCGACCGGTTCAGTTATGCCGTAGGCATGAACCTGGGTTCAAGTTTTCGTAAGCAGTCCGTGCCGGTGAACGTCGATGTGCTGATGAAAGGCATAAAAGACTCCATGTCCGGTGGCCAGACCCTGATGACCGATGACGAAGCCCGGGCAGCCATCATGGAGGTCCAGAACCAGCTCCGCAAGCAGCAGCAGGAAAAAATGCAGGCCCAAGGCGAGACCAACAAAAAAGACGGCGAGGCTTTCCTGGCCGCGAACAAGTCCAAAGAAGGCGTGGTTACCCTGCCCGATGGATTGCAGTACAAGATTCTTCAGGCCGGCAACGGCCCCAAGCCCACCACCGCCGATTCTGTAAGCGTCAACTATCGCGGTACGTTGGTTAATGGCACCGAGTTCGACAGCTCCTATAAACGCGGCCAGGCTGCCACATTCCCGGTCACCGGCGTGATCAAAGGATGGACCGAAGCGCTGCAACTTATGCCCGTGGGATCGAAATGGCAGCTCTTTATCCCGTCCGACCTGGCTTACGGCGAACGTGCCCCCGGCGACATCGGCCCCAACTCGACGTTGATTTTTGAGGTCGAACTGCTCAAAATCGCCGACAAGGAACAAGCGCCCGCCAAGCAATAACAGGGCGCCAGCGATCAAAGAACGGTCGCGTCAGCCACGGTCCACGAAGCGCCGGCGATCAGCGCCGTCAAGGCAAATTCCGACCAACTCCCGTGTGATTCCGGATGGGCGACGAGCAGCGGGATCCAAACCAGCACGCCGAACATACCAACCATCAGCGTCATCAGAAACATGGCGAGCCGGGCGTGGCGATTGATGAGGATGGCAATCGCCGCCGCGGCGAATGCGACGGTGGTCAGGACTGCCCAAAACATCTGGTTGGGTGGAATCCACTTCGGAACCAGGTCAGCCGTCTCGCGCAGGTAGTAAATCTGGGCCACGGTGAATGAGACCGTCGAGAGTCCCAGTCCGAGCCTCGCCCACCGGCCGATCGCTGCCGGCCGCTGGGAGTTCAGCCCGGTTGCCGCGTACACCGCAAGCACAGCGGACAGAAAGCAAAACTGTTCGAAGAAAGCGTCGTATTGACCAAAGTTGGCAGGCGCAGCAAGAATTGGCGGGATGCAGGCCAGCGAAAAGAGCATGTAGACAATCCCGAGAACAATTGACGCTGGGCGCGCAGTTCGCCGATAAGCAATGCCGATCCCGCCGGCGATTTGAGCGATCATCAGAAATGCACCGATGAAACTGCCGAGTGGGAGTCGCCATATCTGCGTCAAGTTTTGCCAGGTGTCGGCATCGTGCCACATCAAGCAGATGGCGCCGAAGAGCACGGCTGACGCCCCAAAGAGAATTTGTCCGTAAGCGGGAGCTTTCGCGGAGATGCCGGATTTCTCGTTCATGAACCTGTGATCTTAATCGCTTCCAATTCGTACCATGCGTTTTCTTAGATGCGCCGAGGGTAGCCGAGTCAGCGTGGCAAACCCTTCCCGCAGTTGACGCCACTGCGTGCAACTGTTTGAATAGAAACTTGCGGGCGCTTAACTCAGCGGTAGAGTGCCATCTTCACACGGTGGAAGTCATAGGTTCGAATCCTATAGCGCCCACCAAAGGGTTTTTACGGTGGAAGCGAACTGGTTTCAGCCCTGGGCTGGGTCCCTCGCTACGCTCGGGATTTTGTCAGCGGGCTCGGACGTCCGCTGAACGGCTCAAGTTCGAATCCCATGGCGCCCACCATTTCATACCGTATCCATACTTAACTGCTTAGGAGTGCATTCGTGACAATGGCAATTCCGTCGCGATCCAGATCTGGATCGCTTAGCTGGTTCTTTGTGTTTTTTTTCGTCTCAGGTTTCTGCAGCATCCTCTACGAACTGATCTGGCTGCGCCTGGCGATGGCGCAATTTGGTGTGACCACGCCCCTGGTCTCCACGGTTTTGTCTATGTTCATGGCCGGGCTTGGTCTGGGGTCATGGCTCGCGGGACGTTTCGTCCGCAATTACGATGAAGTCAAACGGGTATCGGCGCTCCGGCTCTACGCGCTGACCGAATTGCTCATTGGCGTTTCCGCTATTGTGGTTCCCTATCAATTGGCCGCCGGGCGCACGCTGCTGGTGCAGATGTCGCTTTCATCCTCATTTTCCTATTATTTGGCCTCCGGATTCTGCATTGGCGTCACGCTTTTGCCCTGGTGCGCATGCATGGGCGCGACCATTCCTTTTGCCATGCTGGCGATCCGCAATCGCTTTCCCGAGCAATCGGAACGATCATTCAGCTTTCTGTATCTTGCCAATGTTCTGGGCGCGGTCGCGGGAAGCGCGATTCCATTGCTGCTGATCGAGCTCTACGGGTTTCGCGGAACTCTCAAAGTAGGCGCAGCCTTCAATCTTCTGCTTGCGCTGGCCGCGACTGCTCTTTCGTTCAAATTGCCGGCTCTGGCCATTTCCGCGCGGCAAGGCGGCCAGGCTCCGGTTCCAGTCCTCCAAAGCTCCGATTCCTGGAAGCTGCTGGCGTTGCTGTTTGGAACCGGCTGCACCAGCATGGGCATTGAGGTCGTCTGGATCCGCCAGTTCACGCCTTATATCGGTACGGTGGTTTACGCCTTCGCTCAGATTCTCGGAATCTATCTGCTGTTTACTTTTATCGGTTCCCGCATTTACCGGCGAACCGGCGCAGGGTTCGTTCAGTCGAGTGGCTTGGCGTGGGTGATCTTGGGGACGACGGCCGTACTTTCTACGCTTGCTGCCTCGCCGTCCTTTCCAGTTCCGCGACTCCTGCGCTTGCCGCTGGGAGTGGCTCCGTTCTCAGCCGTGGCTGGATTTCTGACGCCTATGCTGGTGGACCGCTGGTCAGGTGGAGATCCCGACCGCGCGGGAAGCGCCTATGCCGTGAACGTGGTGGGCTGCATCCTTGGACCTCTGCTTTCCGGATTTTTGTTGTTGCCCTGGTTGAGTGAACGCTGGGTTCTGATACTCTTCGCCCTTCCCTGGCTGATTGTGGGGGCAGCATGGCCGAGGCCGAGCACCGCGCCTGCTACTTCGCTGGGGCGCCAGGTTGTTTCCTACGCTCTGATTGTTCTGGCCATATTGACTCCGTTCCTTGGCGAGGGATTCGGTGAGCAGTTCACGCACAAAGCTGAAATGCGAGATTCGACTGCCACCGTGATCGCCATGGGCGAGGGTATGAACCGGCGGCTGCTGGTCAACGGAATCGGCATGACGGCGCTGACGCCCGTGACCAAGATGATGGCGCACCTGCCGCTGACCATGCTGGACCATCCGCCTAAGAAAGCATTGATCATCTGTTTTGGCATGGGGACAACATATCGATCATTCCTTTCCTGGGGCATTCCTACCACGGTTGTAGAGCTGGTTCCGAGCGTGCCGCGTCTGTTTTGGTTTTACCATTCCGACGCTGATCAGGTGCTGCAGTCGCCATTGGGACATGTTGTGATCGACGATGGCCGCCGTTATCTGGAGCGCACCGACGAAAAGTTCGATGTGATCGCCATCGATCCGCCTCCGCCGGTCCAGGCCGCGGGGTCGAGTTTGCTATACACCAAAGAGTTTTACGCCAGCATCCGCCAGCACCTGGCCCCGGGAGGGTTCCTGCAGCAGTGGTTGCCGGGGGGCGATCTGGTGACCGTGGCCTCTGTGGCCCGCGCATTGGCCGAGTCATTCCCCTACGTGCGAACATTCCACTCGGTGGAGGGCTGGGGCATTCACTTTACCGCCAGTGACCAGCCCATTCCGAGCCGCACGCCGGAAGAAATGGTCGCGCGCATGCCCCCCGCTGCGATCACAGATCTGATGGAGTGGGGCCCGCAAGCCACTCCAGAAAAGCAATTCGCTGTGGTGCTCAACAGCGAGTTCCCGATATCTCAGGTGGTCGCCTTGGCTCCAGCCGCTCCCGCCATGGCAGACAACCGGCCCGTGAACGAGTACTACTTCATGCGTAAACGCCTTGGTCCCGGCTGGCAGCGGTTTTTGGGCAACGTTGGGTTGCCCTCCGGAGCTGCCTACACCGAAGACTCAGCTTCGCTGGCGCACTGATTGTCGGTATCCGCGCCGGTGTGGACGCGAGACCGGCGCAGCCTCCGTTTGAACCATATGCCGGGGGCTCCGTTAACGGACGACTTACGCGGTTGCGAAAGCCGCCCTATGAACTGTGAAATCCTTTTCCCATTGGGCGGTTCCTTTCTGGTAACCCCATCTCTGATTACGAATGGCAGATCACCATCGGAGAAAAGGACGCAACTTATTGCTATGCAATGAGTTATCTCAACTAGCGGGTGTTTCTCGCCCGATCAATTTTGGATTGCGGGATTCATCTAACTGCCGTACTATCGGGAAGTTGTGGAAATCTGGCGTTCTTGATGAGAATGGCCGGATTCTTGCAATGGCAACCGTAGGCATTCCGCTGGGGAGAAGTTCAGAAGTGACCAAGAGTAAGCTCATTGCGCACGCAAGATTCGCCGTCGTTCCGTTCGTATTAGCCGCGTTTTCCTTCGCTGCGAATGTCAGCACGCACCTGCCGCAGAGCAAGTCGAAGACTCGCAAGGTCACCGAAACTCCTACGGCGCGGCGCCACATGCAACACCTTGCTCAAAGTCGAACCACAGTCTCGGCTGCGTCGCGCCACCGCTATTATTACGGCGGCTATTATCACACCAGTTCTTATGCCACTGACATCACGAGTGGCGATGTGACGACCGGCGAAGATCTCATTGTCCGCCAGGCTGCGATCGACGCGCTCGGCAACATGAACGGATCGGTCGTCGCCATCGAACCGAGCAGCGGCCGCATTCTCGCCATGGTCAATCAGAAGATGGTGCTGTCGAGCGGCGCGCAGCCCTGTTCTACCATCAAGCTATCGGTTGCGTTGGCAGCGTTGAGTGAAGGCATTATCACCAAGGAAACCGAGGTTCGTTTGGGCGGTCATTACTCGATGAATCTGACTAATGCGCTCGCCCACTCCAACAACCAATACTTCGAAGCCTTGGGCCGCGAACTTGGATTCGAACGCGTCGCCTATTATGCGCATCAGTACGGATTGGGCGAGCTTGCCGGATACGACATTCCCGGCGAAAGCGCCGGCGTCTACCCGCAGGAAGTGATCTCCGAGAAACTTGGCGGCGTCGGCAAAATGTGTTCTTTCGGTGAAGGCATCTCGATGACGCCCCTGCAACTCGGCGCTCTGGTCAGCGCCATCGCCAACGGCGGAACTCTTTATTACTTGCAACACCCGCGCTCGCCACAGGAGATCGCCAACTTCGAGCCGCAGATCAAGCGGCATCTCGACATCGCTCCATTGATTCCGGAAATCTCTGACGGCATGGCCGGCGCGGTGGATTTCGGCACGGCTCGCAGTGTGCATGCCAGCTTCACGGAAGAAGATATTCTGGGCAAGACTGGAACCTGCTCCCGCGGCGGAACGCGTTTCGGATGGTTTGGTTCTTATGCCAAAACCGACATCGGGCACGTCGTTGTCGTTGTCTTTCTAGAAGGCGGACGCGCAACCTTCGGCCCCAAAGCCGCTGAGATCGCTGGACACGTCTATCGCAACCTCTACGATCACGAATTCTTCACTGCCAAACCCGCGACCGCGGCGGGACTGAAGCCCGTCGTGACCACGAACTGATCCGCCGGAGCCGTCAACCGCAGTATCAGGTGCTCGGTATCTACATCCGTCCTGTGCGCATAGTCCTGGCAGCCGCTGGCGATAAATCCCCTTTTTTCGTGCTGTCTCTGGCTTTCTACTCAAAGCATTTTCTAATTACAGCCCGCCGTGCAGCGGCCCGAAGGTGCGCGCAAGCATTACAGACTGGATCAGTACCCCCAATCCCAGCACCAGCACTTGCCGGGTATTGCGCAGATTGAAGCTGCCGACGCGACAGACGAGCAGATAGGCTAGAACCAGGTTGAAGAGCCCCCACAATACATTGACCATCGAAGACGACAATCCCACACCCGGGGGCGATGCGAACGGGCTCTGAAAAGCATGCCCCGAGATTCCATTGCCAAGGTGCGGCAGGCAGTTCGCAAGAAACATTCCCCCAAAAAAGTACGCAATATAGTGATACCAGCGCATGCCAGCGCCCTCCTTGGTGCCGAAACATTCGATGCCGAATCATGGTAGCAGCGATACCATGACCCTGCCGAGGCGCCACCGTCGGTCCCGCTGGGACCCATGACAATAGCGCGCCAGGTCACTGCCGGGTGGGGGCCAGTAACGACTCGTCCCGTAGAGACGCCTGAACTTAACCAAACGCCGATGCACGCCGCCCCAACCCTACAACTATTTCCCTTGACCTCACTTTTCGATTTCCTCAAACTTAAAGTTAGACACTCTCGTTCTTTGACAACCAGCGCATTGGCGCGATTTTCAGGCTATGATTTGGGGGTAAAGCCGCGGTCACCTTAGGCAAAGCCGTTTCCTGACGGCTGACAGCAGAGGGCGGATAGCTTCTACTAAGTCTTTTATTTTCTAGATTTTGCCTATAACCCCTTTAAACTCATAGATCTGGCGGGATCGCTCCCGCTAAGCCTTTGATTTAAAT
>DASVWZ010000232.1:0-2424 GCA_036392935.1 Terriglobales bacterium
ACCTTCCCCGTGGCTAGGAAGCCGATGCCCAGGTCGTCAAACAGCGCAAAATTCTTCTCGTCGAAAAATCCGGCATCCACCCGGACGATGATCGATACCGAGGCATCATAGCGGGTCCGGATCAAGCTCACGATGCCCCGAATCATCTTCTCCACATCGCGGCCGTAGTTGCTGTGCCGCTTGCCACGCCGGAAAATGGCATCGACGATCTTGCCTTCCCAAATCAACTGCAAGGGTTGGAATCCCTTGACCTTTTTATAGGTCGGGTCGCACCCTTCCCGCTGCAAGGCCTCATCGTTATCCATGACCATGGTGTCCAGCGTCAGCATCACCACCCGCATTTTCTCCCGCCGCAAGCGCCAGAGAAACAACTCCTGCAACACCCAGCGGAAGGCTCCGGCATGGAAAATGGCAAAGGCGCGGAAGAACCGCTTCATGGCATGCGAAGAGGCCATTTGCTTCTTGGGCATCTCGACCACTGCCTGGTAGCCCGCCTCCCGCTGCAGCTCATCAAAATAACTCAAGTGCCGGCTCGTGCCGTCGAAGAAGAAGTACAGCACCTGCAAAAACAGATTCCGCACCGATACCCCTTTGATGCTCTTCTTGATCCCCGCAAATTTGTTCAGCAACAATTCCACGATGCCGATGGCCTCCACATACTTCACGAAAAAGGCGAGCCCTCCGCGGCTGGTCAGCGTATCGTCAGTCACTTCCAGCTTGTGGATCTTTGCATTGGCGGTTTCCTGCATGCGTTGATCTCCTTGCATAAAGTGGTTTCGTTGACGGTAACACGGTACCATTATCAGGTAGCTTTAACAAGCTATCTGATACATGTGGTATAAAAAAACCATGCGCAAAGAACAGCTCGAAGCTCAAATTGAAAAGGTAAAGGCCGAACTCCTGAAGATCGGGCCCATGCGACCAGGATCTCTATCCGAGCAGTACTCCGCCTGCCAGAAACCCGGTTGTAAATGTGTGGATCCGGTCCGGCCTCAAAAACATGGCCCCTTCTACCAGCTCAGTTACACGCACGGCGGCAAGAGCACCACCCAGTTCGTTCGTCCGCCGTTTGTTCCCGAGGTGCGCAAGCAGCTCGCCGCCTACAAGAAATTCAAAGCTCTCACCCAGCAATGGGTCACGCTGGCCCTCGAGCTATGCAAACTCGAAATGCAAGAAGCGTGCTCGGCGGCCCTGCCATCGGCGCGAACTCAGCGGTCTTGAGCCTTCACCCAGCAGGTGAAACGGCCGAATCGTCCCCGCCTTCTGTTTTCCCGCATCTGGATTGGCTCTCCCGCATTTTTTGCTCATTTTTGCAGCAAAGAATCGCTCGGGTTAGGTAGAAGATAGCCGGTCGGCCATCCTAAAATGGCTTTCTTCGGTCCGAATGAGTGAGGTTTCAGGCGTCGACGCGGTCGATGGAATTTTTGCGGATCACAACGGTCTGCTGTTTTCACCCAAACGAGTCCGACGGCCAGGTCCAAAGGGACCGAGCAAAGAGCTAATCGACGCGGTCGTTGAAATGAAACGGCGCAATCGCACCTGGGGCTGCAAGCGGATTGCCCAGCAGATCGCTCTGGCCTTCGGCATTGAGATCGACAAAGACGTGGTCCGCCGGATTCTCGGAATCCATTTCCGGCCGGAAGCTGGCTCTGGAGGTCCGTCATGGCTTTCCTTTATTGGTCATGCCCAAGACTCGCTGTGGTCACTGGATCTGTTTCGATGTGAATCGGCGATGTTACGAACGTACTGGGTTTTAGCGGTGATGGATCAATTTACCGACGGATTGTCGGCTTTGCCGTTCACCGTGGCGTTGTGGATGGCGTGGCATTATGCAGGATAATGCAGGATGTTCAATCGAGCCATTCGTACGCAGACCCTGCCAAAGTATCTCAGTTCCGATCATGATCCGCTGTATCAGTTCCAGCCGTGGCAGGCCAATCTGCGTGTCCTCGAGATCCAAAAAATCAAGACGGTACCTTACGTTCCGCTATCGCATCCGTTTGTCGAGCGATTGATTGGGACGATCCGGCGGGAGTACTTGGACCAAACATTATTCTGGACGGCAGCCGATCTCGAGGAGAAACTCCGAGCCTTCCAGCACTATTTCAATAGACATCGCGTTCACTCCGGCTTGAAAGGACGGCTGCCAGAGCCAGGTGAAGAAAAAGTGACATTAACTTCGCCTCCTACCGGTGGAAGCAGCATTGTCGCGGACTCTATCAGACACCTACGGCGGCGTGATTTTCACGAATTCGCCACCAACAAGACCGGCGAGGATATTGACCGCGAAATCCCGTACATGAAGGGCTATACCGTGTTCAACGTCGAGCAGATTGAAGGCTTGCCGGAGATCTACTACGCGAAGGCCGCGCCCGCGCTCGATCCCGTGGCCCGCATCGCCCATGCCGAGGCTTTCTTTACTCG
>DASVWZ010000233.1:0-47370 GCA_036392935.1 Terriglobales bacterium
ACTGTGTGCAGCGGGATTAATTCCAGCGGCGACGTGGTCGGCAGCTACTCGAATTCCACTGGCTCGCATGGGTTTCTATGGGTGAACGGAACTTTCACCGATATTCCGGGTCCTTCCGGCGCAGTTGAGTCGCAGGCCTTCGGCATTAACGACGCTGGAGTGATCGTCGGGTCTTATCACGTCAAGGGCGGCCCGGTGCACGGTTTCGTGTTGAAGGGATCGAAGTACACCACGCTCGATCCGCCGGGATCGCAAGGCACGCAGGCTACCGGCATCAACAATCACGGTTATATTTCTTTCAGCTTTCTGGACTCGCAGCAGAATTCCGAGGGCGCAGTTTACAACGGCAAAAGCTACAACATTCTGAATGTCCCGACCGCTTCGAATTCCATGGCGATGGGCATCAACGACTCCGCTGACGTCATCTTCCAGTGGTTCGATCAGAACTTCCACCCCCACGCCGCGCTCTACCACTACGGCAGGTACTACATCCTGAATCACCCGCGCAGCCAGGGCACCTACGGCATGGGCATCAATAACAAAGGCCAATTTTCCGGATTCTACGTGCCAAACAACGACTACGAGGGAGGCTTCGTCGCGAACTACAGCATCGAGTAACGCGGGATGAAAAGCGTTTGCGGAACGCGCCTTCGCTTCTGCATTCTGCCTTCTAACTTCACCGTTCACCGGAGCCTGGTCGTAATCCATCAAGCAGCCAGGCTCCCGTTTGTTTAGACCTGGGCTCGGCAGGCCGGCGAACCGGGCTAAAATATCCCCAGCAACAGCAATTCATCTTTTGACGGGAGTCATTCATGCAGCATGCTCCACGCTTCTTGAAGATCGTCAACGACGCCAGAAGCCGAATCAAAGAAACCAACGTCGATGCAGTAAAACAGAAGCTCGATCACGGCGAGAAGTTCGTTCTCGTCGATGTGCGCGAGGAAAGCGAGTTCGCCAAGGACCATCTGCCGTCGGCGATTCACCTGGGGAAGGGAATCATCGAGCGTGACATCGAAGCTCGCGTGCCGGATACCGGAGCGCCCTTAATCCTATATTGCGGCGGCGGTTTCCGCTCGGCCATGGCTGCGGACAACCTGCAGAAAATGGGCTATACCAACGTGATTTCCATGGACGGCGGCATTCGCGAGTGGCGCGAAAAAGGCTATCCGCTGGTAAAAGGCTGAAGGCCAGGGCGAAGCCAAACTCGCCCAGCCAAAGCACTTCAGTAACTTGCCGCCGCTTTCCCTAAACGGCAGTATGTCAGCATGACTAGGCACGGGAACCCGTGTCCAGCCATCGGCATTCTGCACTCTTTATGGAACACAAAGAACAAGCCGGGTTTGGCGCAGCCGCTGCTCCCGCGCTTGCCGGCGACGATTCCGTCAAAGACGCGCTCAGTCAATCGCAGAACGCGAGCGAGTTTTGTACCACCCTTGCCAAGCTGTTCCGGGTAAAGCTCAGCGAAGTCGCGGTCATGCGCGTGGACCATGGGCTCTTGAAGTTTGTACTTCCGGAAGAATTAAAGACTGCCGGGGCGATTCCCGTGTCGAGTTCCTCAGCCATCGCGGCGCGCACGGCCAGCACCAAGAAAGCCGAAATCTTCAATAACTTCGCTAAAATCAAGCACGCGCGCGTGTTTGAAACCGTCAAGTTGGTCACGCCGGAAGACGCCGAGAAGAATGAGCAATCGCAAATCCAGAAGCTGATGTCAGTTCCAGTGCTCGACGCGCAACACAAAGTTCTGGGCGTGATTCAGGTCTGCCGCAAAGGCTTCGACGGGCCCTCCGCCGGAGCCGATTTTAGCTCTGCCGATCTCGACCGTCTCGCCATCGCCGCTACCGTAGTTGCAGGCATGACCGTTCTGCACGGCGAAGCGTAGACCGCCCCCAACCCTCCGACGACCACTTCCTGGCTAATCGCCCAATCCACTGGGTTGCATTACGCGATCCAGCATTTCTTTTTCTGCAGCCTCGAGCTTACGGCACGATCCTTTAGCTAACTCACCCAACTTGAGCGGTCCAATCGCTACGCGAACCAGGCGTGCTACTTCGATCCCCAACGCCTCGAACATTCGCCGGATATGCCGGTTGCGCCCTTCATCCAGCACAATCTCAAGCCAGCAATTTTTTTCACCGGTACGCAGCAGCGACACTCGCTTTACCCGCAAAGTTTCGCCGCCGCTCGAAACGCCCGACCGAAGCCGCCGCAGCAAAGGCTCGTCGGCCCCGATTTCGCGAGAAGACGCCCCGATCTGCACGTGATAGGTCTTCTCGACATGGGCCTGCGGCGCCTGAATACGCCCCGACCATTCCGAGTCGTTGGTGAACAGCAACAGTCCTTCGCTGGCCTTATCCAACCGCCCGACTGGGGCAATCCACTTCGCGTCATCCGGCAGAAACGCATAAACCGTCTTCCTGCCTTTTTCATCGGAAGCGGTGGTCACCACCCCGCGCGGCTTGTTGAGCATCAGGTAAACCTTGGCTTCAGAAGCAACGGCCTTCCCATCAACTTCGATCCGATCCTTACCCTCATGCGTGGGCGCTTGCGGATTTCGCTGCACCCGCCCGCTGACGCTGACCCTCCCGGCGCGAATCAGCGCAGCCGCCTCCGAGCGCGAGCAAAATCCGAGCTTCGACAGTACGCGCGCCAGGCCGACGCGACGATGGCTCTTGGAAGCGAAATGCACCCGGCCATGCTAATGCACGCCCCGCCGTTCGAACCAGAGAGCGTCGACCAAATCCACGCCCAAAGTTCTTCGGCCGCCGGCGTCGCCATTTTTCTCTTCCATTTGCCCCGCCATCGGTGCAATAATGGCGCCCCTTGGAGCGCTTTCGCTTCATTCGTAAGGTAATATCAGTAAGGGGCACGGAGTGAGGTAATGTTGTTGGAAAAATTGTTGGATGGGGTCCTGCGGATTAACACTCCTTTGGGCCCACGGTTGATGCGGCCATCTTTTGCGCAGCGCGTTTATTTACTTTGGATCTTCCGCAATTTTCATACTTTGCCGGCCGCGGTGCTGAGTCGAGGCCAGCAACGGCGTATTGACCGGATGTGCCGGAAGAACGGGTTCTTTTCCCAGTTTACCCGCGTCGGATGGGAAGACTTTGCGCTTCTGGGAACGCTGGAGCAGCGGCCGCAATCTGCGGAAGATTTTTCGTCTGGCGCGGGCCGCTCCCAGGTGGAAGCCAGCGTCCCGTCGTTCATCGCCGATGCGCGGCGTCAGCCCTGAGTCGCAGCCGCGTTCAAGGCCAAAGGGTTCTGTTGCTTAATTCCTGTTGCCGAGCCCAGTGTGGTTCTTATTCATGGGCATATTTCCGCACGGCCCGGTCCCGCTCGGCGTAGACGATTCCGGCTGACCGCGCTTGGCGCGGCATTCCTTCAAGGCCGCCATCTGCGAAGGGGATACCAGCTTATCCATCTGCGCGTGCGCCTGCTCTCGAATCTGCCGTATTTTCTGCTGCTTCTGCTGGCCCGTCATTGATGAGTTGCAGACCTGCTCCACCTGATTGTGCATCTGTTCCGCAATCTGGCGATGCTCCTGCAGCGCCTGTTGCGATATCCCAATCTGCTTCCAGCAAGGCTCCTGCTGGCCCGATCCTGGGCCGGGAGTCTGCGCCCATAGCGGTATTCCAGATAGAAGGCCGGTCATTATCAGCGACAGAATGACCAATTGCCGATTTCTCATGAAGAGTCCTTTCCAGCCCCGGCAAGCCTGCTGCCGCATTAAACCCAATCTTAAAGAAAAAGTTGGGGTGGAAAATCAATTTTATTGGCGCCTCGGCATCGATCGGGCAGGCCCAGAAGTAGCGAAGACCACATTGGGCGCTTCCACTACCGATATGCGAGGTTGCCGGCTGGGTTTTGGTTCGCTGGGGGTCTGGGTTGCCGGGGTCGGGGCTGCCGTAATCGAAGACACACCCGGGTTCTTCGTATAAAATAAAACAGGCGAGTAGGAAAGCACCCGATTTTGCCGGTTCGCGCAGGCTGTGACCACATCTGGCCTGGTTTACTCCCAAATTTCTGGAAAATTTATGCCGGCGCGCCGTATTGGCTCGCGCCCAGGAGACGACACATGGCCAAGATTGCCAAAACAGCAGATCGCAAGAAAGTAATGGACACGACCAAGAGCACGGATTGCCCCAAGTGCGGCAAGCCCACCCGCATCGTAAAACGCGTGAAAGACCGCGAGCGCAACACCCCCGGCGGGATATTTATTTCATGCTCGGCGTGTGAATTCTTCGAAAAACTGTAACTGAGGCCCGGTTAGGTCTACGGCGTGATCTCGAACACCGTCCCGTAGCCGCCGTTCGCGCCGGTGCCCCCGCGCGCAGTTGTGCCATAGAAGCCGCCATTGCCATTGGGGATTAGCCCCTGCTCGGGGTTGCTTCCGTCGGGCTCGCCCTTGAAGGCGTGGAGCACGGTTTCATCCCATCCGTAGGCCGTGGGACGAAGCCGGAAAACCACCCCGCAGCTGAAGTCGAACGAACAGCCGCTGCCACCGGCGGAAGTTGTGCCATACAGATTTCCCGTCGCATCGAACACCAGCGACGCCAGCGGATCGGCGCCGTCGTCGCAGTTATTCTGGCTGCAGAAGCTGTGCAAAATATTCTCACTCCACTGGCCGTTGGAATTGATCAGTTCAAAGGCAATGCCCTGGTTGTTTCCGCCAGCGTTGCCGGTTCCATATAAGTTGCCTTTGCCATCGAGGATCAACCCGGCCATCGGCTCGCCGCCGTCGCCGCCGCCGTGGAAGTCGAAAAGATCTTCCTCCTCATAACCATTCTTGGTATTCTCCAACTCAAATGCCACGCCGCAGCCGTCAGGCTGACACTGAAACTCCTGAAACCATGTCCCGAACAAGTTGCCGTGGGCATCAAAAATCAGCCCGGGATTCCCGTTTACCTCAAAAGCCTGGAAGTTATACACGCTCTGTTCTTTCCATTTCCCGCCCGTGCGGGTCGGGGGTGAGACTTCGAACACGACCCCGAACTCGGCTCCGGCCGGCTTCGATCCCGTGATATTGACTCCAAACAGATTACCTTTGCCGTCAATCGTCAGGCCGACCGGCAATGCGCCGTCGCCTTCGTCCTGAAAGTTATAGAGAATCGTCTTCTTCCACGGGCCGCTCGCGGTGGGAGCAAGCTGGAAGACGGTGCCGCATCCCTCATACGGCGTGCAGTTCGTGCCTGTCCCGCCGCCGTAGGTTGTGCCGTAAAGATTTCCGCTGGAATCGAAGACAAGATTGCCGCTCGGTTCCAGACCGTCTGTTTCACCCTTGAAGGTGTATAAAACTTTCTCTTGCCATTGGTCGTTAGAGGGACTCAGTTCAAACACCACTCCGCAGCCAAGTTTGCAATTCGCGGTGCTGCCGCCGTCAGATGTCGCCCCATACAAATTTCCGGACGAATCCATGATCAGGCTCGACGAGGGATATGCTCCGTCTGCCTTGCCGGCAAAGCGATGCAATACCTTATACTGCACGCCGGCTTCAGCCGCGGACGCGAGCAATACGATCGTCACACAAGGCAAAAGAGCAGGGAACGGAACGCGAAATGAAAACTGGGAACGTGACATAAAGACCTCCTGCACAATTTCGAATCGCGCGTGCTATTTGCCAGATTGAACATACCCAGCCCCAACCGCCAGCTTGCCCAGCGTGACTGGCTGTGCTTCGGCTTCATCTGGACCAGTTTCTTTGCCCGCGCGAATCGGTTGGTTGGCGACCGTCTCGTAGGCAAAACCGGTTAGGGTCGCGGTCACTGTTACTCCCGAGCAGACTACGCTGACCCGCGCCCAGCCGAAATGTGTTTCACCTTTCACTTGGAACTTGAAGCCAAGGAAGCGGTTCTGCACATTGGCCCACGGCCCGGTACAGCTGTAGTTGCCGTCTGGTCCGGCCCGGCGCGCACCGCCGGCATGAACTCCGCCGCTGATCGAATAAGCCGCCATCAGCCCGGCGCTTTTGATGAACTCGCCTTTTGGCCCAATCTGCATCCCGGCCTGCAAAGCCGACGCATAGATACCGAACGGAACGGTATGGCCCCACACTTCGTTGCTGTCGCCTTTTTTGGCGGGCCCGGCCACCAAATGGTCGAACGCACCGCCGGCCGTGCTGGTAGTCAGCGTATTTTTCAGCTTGAAGTCGAAAATTCCATCGTGATTCAGATCGATGTAGAGCGCCTGGTTGTCGCCGATTTCCTTGTCAGTTTTGGTATAGACGATTTTGCCTTCGGCAGATTGTGCCGTAGCCACAACGCCAACTCCGGCGGCGCTGGCCGCGAGCGCGTACATGGCAAGACGGTGGTCAAAATCGGGGACTTGGACGCTTTTCCTGGGTTTACGGAACGGCTTCTTCATAGCGAACTCCTGAGAGCGGGACTACAGGACAGGCGGGCCGAAACATCATACCCCCGTTTCGGTTAACGGGATGTAAAAAGAATGCAAAATCAGCGAGGGTTAGGATTGCCGCAAGGGAAGAAAGTTTGCCTACGCGTTGATCTCCGCCAGAATCGCCCGCGCTTCCGCGGCCGGATCAGCCGCTCCCGTAATCGGCCTGCCGACGACGATGTACGTCGCACCTGCCGTAATGGCCTCTAGCGGAGTGACCACCCGCACCTGGTCCCCATGGTCCGCGCCCAACGGACGCACGCCGGGCGTGACGATCACGAAATCCGTCCCCAATTCCGCCCGCAGTTGCGAGGCTTCCCGTGCCGACGCGACCACGCCATGGCATCCATCCGCCAGCGCCAACGCCGTCAGCCGTATCACCTGGTCCTGCACCCTGCCGCGCACCCCAACCCGCTCCAGATCGCTGTCACCAAGGCTGGTAAGCACCGTGACCGCCAGTACTTTCATCTCCGGATTCGCCGCCCGTGCCGCTTCCGTGGCCGCCCGCAGCATGGCACCGCCGCCGCTGGCATGCACCGTAAGCATGCTCACGTTCAACCTGCCTGCCTCGGTGACCGCAGAGGCCACGGTATTCGGAATGTCGTGGTATTTCAGGTCCAGAAATACCCGCCGTCCGGAGGCAATCAGGTCCCTTACAACGCCCGGCCCTTCGGCCGTGTAGAGCTGCAACCCGACTTTATAAAAAGACGCTGATTCCCCTACAGCCGCCACGATCTCTCTCGCGGCGGCTGCGGTCGAAACGTCCAAAGCGACAATCAAACGCTGGCGCGCATCGTGCATCGCTTGGAGTTTAAAACGAAGGAGGGTTAATTCGCTAGCGGTTCGAGCATGGCTACTTGCCGGGGACGAACTACATCCAGGCGGACCCGTTGCAGGCCTCGTTCGCCAAAGTTAAGCGCCTGGGCGGCGCCGTACGAAAGATCGATGATTCGGCCGGGGACAATCGGTCCACGGTCGTTGATTCGGACATTCACCACGCGCCCGTTGCGCAGGTTCGTCACCTTTACCCAGGTTCCCAGCGGAAGGCTGGGGTGGGCCGCGGTCATATCGTACATATCGTACGTTTCGCCGCTGGCGGTTTCGCGTCCGTCAAAATCCTCCCCATACCAGGAGGCGGTTCCGACTTCGGTATGGCCGTGTTTTTTCGAGTTGTTGTCTTGCGGTTTTGCGCTTGATCCAGGTTCGGATCCGGTTTGCTGACTAATCACGATCTGGGTGTCTTTCGACCCTGAGCTGGTTGGCCCCTGAGCCGCCCCCAGGCCGACGATCAATAAGACGGTCGCCAGTCCACGAGCAATATAGCTTCTCATTCAGTCACCTCTCATCTGTAAGGTCACTACCTCCGAAAGAGCCAGTTGTCGACAACGGTATTTTGAAATGCTACCGGGGTCGCCAAGGGGCTGTCAACCCCGGATTCATGGTATTAATTTAACCAGATAGTTATGTATATCTCACGTAACCTGCTATGAATCTTGAAGTAACGAGTATATGTCTCTGCAATAGATACACTTACATGTTTATAGATTAGTTAATCACCGAAGTTTGCCGCCCAGGAAAATATTTGGTCACCTCGTGTTTTCAACCACTTACAATGGCTCTGCAATTTCTACCTTAAAGTCACCGATTTAAGGGGATTTCGCCTGTCCTTTTGGCCAGTTTTGTCGATGCTAGAAAGGCAGTTGGCCGCCAGCACCGCGGCTGGTTTAAAGTGACAACGGAGCGTTTTGGACGTTCCGCCGAAAAAAAGTATGGGAACGACGCCTCCGGTAATCCTTACCATCGCCGGTTTTGACCCTTCGTCGGGGGCCGGGGTCACGGCCGACATCAAAACCATTGCCGCCCACGGCTGCTACGGCGTGGCCTGCATCACCGCGCTGACCGTCCAGTCAACTAAGGGAGTCAAACGGGTCGAGCCGGTTGCCGCCGAGTTGGTAAAAGATACCCTGGGCGAATTAGCCGCCGACCTCCAGATTGACGCCGTCAAGATTGGCATGGTGGGCTCCGAAAAGGTCGCCGAAGCCATCGCCAAATTTCTGGCCGAGCGCAAGCTGCCCAACGTCGTCCTTGACCCGATCCTCAAAAGCACCTCGGGCGCCGACCTGGCCGGACGGGCAGGGAAGCAAGCTATCGTCGAGCGGCTTTTGCCGGTGGCCAGCGTCATCACCCCAAACATCGACGAAGCCGCCGCGCTCACCGGCCTCAAAGTCACCGATGCGGCTCATCTCCGCGACGCCGCCCGCAAGCTGCACGAAATGGGAGCAACCGCGGTCGTCATCACTGGAGGCCATCTCGAGCAGGCGGTCGACCTGCTCAGCTTTCCTTCCAAGCGCGGCATCGAAGAGGAGATTTTCAAATCGCCGCGCCTGCGCTCCAACTCCACCCACGGCACCGGATGCGCCTTCGCTACCTCCATCGCCTGCCATCTCGCTCAGGGACGCGGCCTGCCCGAAGCCGTCCTGCTCGCCAAGGCTTATGTTTCCTCAGCCATCAGCAACGCCCATCCCCTGGGACACGGCACCGGCCCAGTGCATCATCTCTACCGCATGAACCAGCAGAAGCGGGCGGCGGGTAATAGCGGGGATTGAGGCAGGCTTACTCATGAGGCACACACCCTCCCCCTGAAGACGTCATCCCGAGGGTTCGCGCTTGCTCGAGCGAACCGAGGAATCTGGCGCGGAGTGTCAACGAACCTGCCCAATCCACATGCAGCGCTGTTCACTTCTCACAGACGGGCCAGCCGTCGTCAGCCATGCTCGTCCCATGCGCAAGCCAAAACGCTTTTACACCTACATCATGGCCAACGGCCCGCGCTCTCATGTTCTGTACACGGGCGTCACCGGCAATCTCGATCGCCGAGTATTCGAACACAAGAACAAAATCCTTCCTGGATTCACCAGCCGGTACAACGTCACTCGCCTGGTTTATTACGAGTCGTTCGCTTACCCAGACGACGCGATAGACCGCGAGAAAGAAATCAAGGCCTGGCGGCGCAGCAAAAAGATTCGCCTGATCGAGTCGATGAATCCTCACTGGTACGATCTGGCAGCGCATTGGGGTGAACAATACAAGCCAGAGCATTTTGCTACTGCGCGCCAGATCCCCATTCGGTCGCATCGTCGCTTCGCTCCTCGCTCACTCAGGGCAGGCTCTCCGCCCGCTGGAACAAGCGCGGGCGTTCGGGATGACGTCTTCAGTGGGAAGGCGTAATACTCACGATAGAGCGAATCCCGCCGTCCGCAGGTCTGCCTACCTTCTCACTTCTGACTTGCCTTAATCACCTCGTACAAATACGAAAAGTCCGCCTCGCCTTTGCCTGACTTGATCGCCTTGTCCATCAGCGCCAGTTGCGGATCGGCAAAGCTGTGGTCCGCTCCATGCTTTTCGCACCACTTGATCAGCTCTCGCGGGCACGGCATCCATACATTCAGCGACGCCTGCGTGTCGTCGTAATCTTTGGTTTGCGTCTTGCCGTGCAGAGTGGTCAGGATCATCTCCAGCACCGGCATCAGGCCTTTGATAAACGGCATATAACCGCCGGCAGCCAGACCCTCCGCTTCGTAGACCACGTAACCCTGCAAAAAACCGAGCATCGCGCCCGTGGCGAAGGCCAGCGCAGCCATATCGAGCGCCGAGGCGTGGCCAATCTGCGTGCCCACAAACATGGCGTTGTCGCCAAAAGCCAGCAACACCGGCTTCACTCGGTTGAATAGCTCTTCGCTGCCCGAATATAGGACCGTCCCTTGCGGCTTGCCAATGTCGACTGGCCACGACATCAACGCACCGTCCAGATATTCGATCCCGTGCGATTGCGCCCAGGCGTCCATCTCTCTGGCTTCATCCGGCGTGCCGGTGGTCAACTGGACGACGACCTTCCCGCGCAGGGCAGCCTCGATCTCCGGCTGCCGTAGCAGTTGCTTGGTTGAATCGTAGTTGAGGATGTTCACCACAACCACGTCTGCGCCTTTGACCGCTTCGGTCACGCTTGGCGCCACGCGCAAGCCCAGCCGCGCCAGCGGCTCGGCTTTCGCCGCCGTGCGGTTCCATACCGTGGCGGCAAATCCCTTATTGAATAGTGCCGTCGCCAGCGCCGATCCCATTCGTCCCGTGCCAATCACCGTAACGTTCTTCATGACCCTCCCGCCGCGCCGACTTCGGCTGAACCCAGCATTCTACCCGGCGGATTGTACTATTGCCCCCGTAGCAGCAACTAACGTCTACACCACGGCTACTGCCGGCGGGACCGACATCACGCCCCACATCCAGTTCGTGGAATCGAACTAAAAGAAAACGATTAGGGTGGCCCAGGCTCACGTGCGCAATTAGGACGCTGGCCTGGGCCATAGGCTTGGGCCCTGAACGACGCGCCAAAGTTTTGCCTTGTGCTCCTAAGACTTGGGGGTTAACTCAAACGTTATCTTCCTGCAAAAGGTGATGGTTGGGGCTGCTGCGGTTTGCGGACGGAAATGACATATGGCCGATGCATGCTATTCGGGCGTAAGGGTCTTTGAAATCAATAAAAACGAGAAGGCATATCACTGTAAAATATTGATAAGTATGGTAGTTAGATACTAAAATATCTATTATCAATAACTTACGGACGGCAATGTGTTAACGAAATAGTAAACATACTCCGTAAGCAGACGCTGAAGGTGAATGAGGGACAGCCGGCCTTATGCGTAGTTAAATGGCCGCTGGGCTGCGCTCTTCCAGAAGTACGCCAGGATAATCAGGCTGGCCACGGCGGCGTAAGCGCACCACAGGGAGGTAAAGGCGTAGCGCTTGACCGCCATCACGATCAGCAGAATTATGAGATTGGCCCAGCCGAAGATGACCATATCTTTGATCTTTGAAAAAAATAACGATCCGCAGGTCGCGATCACGTAGAAAATCGCAACCGGCAGATTATTGGTCGCCTGGTTCATGTAAGCCAGACTGTTTTGCTCGATGTAGACGTCGAACGAGTATGCAGTCAGCGCCCAGAGAATATAAAGCGTGGTTCCCGTGCCGATGATGACAAACGGAATCATGCGTTTGCGGGCTTGCGCCGTCGGCTCAAACAGCCAGACGCTCATCGGCAGAAGAAATGGCAGCAGACCTTGGGCGTAAAGCATGAATGCCGCGCCCCATATGCGCGTTGCTCGAGGCGAAAGAATGCCGTCAAGTCCGAGCCAGACGAAGCCCTCGGTGAACTGATGGATGGCAAACAGCAACGGCAAAGCGGCGAATAAAAGCTCGCGACGGTGTTTGACTCGCGTGAGCGTGGCCGCGCCGACGGTTCCGAGGACTGCGCTTCCGGCGAAATTTGCGGTCGCTGAGAAACACATGAGATTCGTCCTACGCCGCACGTCCTACGTCGTATGCGAAAAGCTAGTTACGGTCTCGCAGCTTGGTCAGCAGACGCAAAATTTCAAGATACAGCCAGATCAGCGTAACCATCAGCGCGAACGCGCTGTACCATTCCATGTATTTGGGAGCACCCATGCGCGCGCCGCTTTCGATCATGTCGAAATCGAGCACCAGATTCAGCGCCGCGATGACCACGATGAAAAGACTGATGCCGATGCCGATCGGGCCTGAGCCGTTAATAGTCGCAAAACGGACGCCGAAAAATCCCAGGACAAACTGGACAAGGTAAAAAACCATGATTCCGCCGGTGGCGGCGACGACGCCGAGCTTGAACTTTTCGGTGGCGCGGATGATGCCGGCGCGGTAGGCGAGCAGCAGGGCGAACAGCGTGCCAAACGTCAGGCCGACGGCTTGCATCGCGATTCCGGGATAACGCGTATTGATCATCGCCGAGGCGCTGCCAAGAACCAGGCCTTCGAGCAGCGCGTAGATTGGCGCGGTGATCGGCGACCAGGTTTTCTTGAAGATCGTCACCATCGCCATGATGAAACCGCCGATGCCACCAACAGCAAGCAGCGGCAAAGCGTCTTCGGGAGCGCGGGCGAAAAGGTTCCAGCTCCAGATCGCGGTTGCGGTCACGCAGACGAGCAAAAGGCCGGTTTTGTTCACCGCGCCGGAAACGGTCATCGCGTCGCCGTAAGTTGCGCCGCCCACGCCGAACGCGTTACCGGTTAATGCAGGATTGGAAGTTTTGGTCAGGTCCATAGAATTGCCTCCGGCCGATCAGGCCGCGAAAGGTAAATGACAATCTAGCACGGAACGCGCTTACTCGTAGCGCAACGCTTCGACGGGATGCAAGCGGGCAGCCTTGATCGCCGGATAAGTTCCGAAGAAAAGGCCGACGCTCATGGAAGCGACTACGGCCGAAACCACTGCCCACATCGGCACGGCGGAAGGCAAACTTGGCAGTAGCGCGTTGATCAGCAGACTGATGCCGACGCCGAGCAGGACGCCGATCAAACCTCCGGTTCCGGTGAGCGTGACGGCTTCGGTGAGGAATTGGCGAATGATGTCGCGCGGCTTGGCGCCAATGGCTTTGCGGACGCCGATTTCGCGGGTGCGCTCGGTCACCGACATGAGCATGATGTTCATGACACCGACGCCGCCAATGAGCAATCCGATCGAGCTGATGACGACGACGGCAATGGCAATTGCTCCGGTGATCTGGCGAAACTGGCGGGCGATTTGCTCGGAGCTGGAGATGGCAAAGTTGTTGGGCTTGTCGGGCGCGACGCGACGGCGACGGCGCAATAGGCTCGTGATCTCGTCTTCCGCCTGGGCTTTGCGGCCGGGATAAGCGAGCGCGCCGATGAAGTTCTCGTCATCCTGCGGATTGTGTTTGCGGTAAGCCTCGTAAGGCACGACGACGACTTTGTCGGCAGACGGGTCGCGGAAGAACTGGCCCTTGCGTTTCTCGAGCACGCCGACAACCTGGTAAAAAGCGCCGTTGACTTCGATCGACTTACCCAGCGGCTCTTCGTTGTGGAACAAGCCTTCGGCAAGATCGTGACCGATGACGGCGACATCCATGTGATGCTCGTTCTCAATGTCGCTGAAGAAACGTCCACGCTCGGGATTGGCGTTGTAAACCCACTCATAGGAGGGAAGAGTGCCGGTGAATTGAATGTTGTAAACCTCGTTGCCCTTGTAGCGCGCCGGTACGACGGTCAGCGCCTGGCCGGGCTCGACGCGAGGCGAAACCTCGACGACGACATCCTTTACGTCGGGACATTCTTGCTTGATTGCCGCGGCGTCATCGAAGGTGAGCGGCTTGCGGTTGCGCTCTTCGGCGGTGAGATTGCCGCGGAAGCCGAAGTCCCAGCGGAAGACGAAAAGCGTGTCGGTGCCGTATTGATCGAGGAATCCGCGAATATCGCGATCGAGTCCGACCATGATGGAAGAAACCGCGACGATGGCCATGATGCCGATGACCACGCCGAGCACGGTGAGCAGCGAGCGCGTCTTGTGCTGGCGGAGCGAATCGAACGCCATGCGCGTGTTCTCGGACATTTCGAAGTGCATCAGGCCTCCGCTCGCAGGGCTTCGATGGGATCGAGTTTGGCGGCGCGGTTCGCGGGGTACAAACCGAAGAACAATCCGACGATGGAGGAAATGGCGACCGAAAGAATGACCGAGCCGATGGGAACTTGCGACGGTACCGGCGTGAATAGCCGAACCATGGTCGAGAGGGCATAGGCGATGATGATGCCGATGGCGCCGCCAACCGCGGCCATGACGATGGATTCAACCAGGAACTGCATGAGGATGTCGCGACGGCGCGCGCCGAGTGATTTGCGCACCCCGATCTCGCGAGTGCGCTCGGTCACGCTGGCCAGCATGACGTTCATGATCACGACGCCGCCGATGACCAGAAAGACTGATACGACACCAACCATGGTCGCCGCGATGGCGCCGGTGAGGTTTCGCCACAGGCCCATGATGGTGTCAGAAGCGAGGATGCCGAAGTTGTCGTCGGCATTGGGATCAAGGTGGTGGCGGGCGCGCATCATAACGCGGGCTTCCTCTTCGGTCTGCTGCATGAGTTCGGGGCCGCGGGATTGAATGTTGATGGCCAGATCAAGAGCGCGCGGGTTTTCACCGTAGTGCTTGATGTAGGTGCGGATGGGAATATAAACAAAGTCATCCTGGGATTGGCCGAGAGCGCTACCGATGGCCTTGGCGACGCCGACCACCTGGAAGCCGCGACCATCAATGTAGATGGTGTGGCCAATAGGATCGACCGTGGGAAAGAGTTTGTTGGCGACTTCCTGGCCGATGAAGGTGACTTCGGTGCGGCCGTCGTTGTCGGCGTCGGTGATGTAGCGGCCGGTTTGTGGTTCCTCCACGTCCATGTTGACGATGTTGGCGGTGACGCCGCGGATGTTGATATCGTCGAGCGATTGCGTGCCGTAGCGGACTTTGCCGAATGTACGGGTTTCCAGGCCGACGCCTTTGGGAAGCTTCATCCCGTCTCGCAGGGCCTCATAGTCTTCCCAGGTGATAAACGCGTTCCGGCGCATGGCTTTGAGGAAGTCAGCCTGGTTCGTGATGATGGGAAAACGAAGGATGAGGAAGACGTTGGAGCCGAGATTGGCGACGCGCTCCTGAATATAAACGTTGGCGCCGGTGATGATGGAAACCACGAGGATGAGAACCGAGACCGAAAGCGTGACGCCAAGCAGGGTCAGGGCCGAGCGGAGTTTGTGGGCGCGCAAGGCAGCCAAAGCTTCGAGAATGGGGTCGCGGAAGATGGAGCCGTGACGGCGAAGGTCGCCGACCTTGGGGACGGCGAAGCGGCGGATTCCTACCGGAACGATAGCTTCATCTGTGACGGCAGGCCCCATAGCGTTCTCGCTGTAATCCTATACGAAGTCAGAACCAAAATAGTTGCCGGGAGTTGCATGGATTACGAATCAGGCTCCGATCGAAGGCCTGGTCTGGAGCGATGGCGCACACTGATCCGTGGGAACCTTTCCACAGGATTTGACGTATTCTATGGGCAGAGGAAAGCACGGAGGTTGCCATGTATTGCAACTATTGCGGAAAGGTCATTCAGGATGACGCGATCCATTGCGCATACTGCGGAACCCGGGTTGCGGGGGTAGAGGCGCGGAAGCGGTTGGTGCGTCCGCGAGCCGGGCGGAAGATCGCGGGGGTGTGCGCGGGATTTGCGGAGTATTTTGATCTGGATGTGAGCCTGGTTCGCGTGGTCTGGCTGATTTCGGCGTGCATTCCGATCGGGTTCGCATTTATTGGATATTTTGTAGCGTGGATCGTCATGCCGGAAGAGCCGCTGGCTTTGCCGGCAGGGGTTGGATCGCCGGTTGCGGCAGTGCCGCCGGTGACGCAGACGACTTCGTACTGACTCTGGCTGACGACTGCTAATCGCCACTTATGCTTAAATTCTTGGCATGAGTCAAATCAAAAGCGGCGACGCCGAGATTGTCTACGAAGTCTTCGGCAGCGGCGCGCCGGTAGTTCTGCTGCATCCTTTCCCAGTCCATCGAGCGTTTTGGAAACCGGCGGCGCAAGATCTGTTCGCGCGCTATCAAGCCATCCTTCCCGATCTGCGCGGTCATGGCGATTCGGGCCTTGGCGACGGCCCAGCGACGATGGAAAAACACGCGCTCGACCTGGCGCGGATTCTGAACGAAGAGAAAGTTGACCGGGCGATTTTCGTCGGGGTGTCGATTGGCGGATATGTTCTGTTCGAGTTCTGGCGACGATTTCGTGGGCGCGTGGTTGCGCTGGGGTTATGCAATACAAAGGCGGCCGCAGACGGGCCGGAAGCGCGCGCGAACCGGATGAAGTCCGCGGCAAGCGTGCTGGAGCGGGGAACTGAGCCGTTCTTCGAAGGACTGGTTCCGATGGTCATGGGCAAGACCACGGTGGGCACGCGGCCGGATCTGGTTGATGGGGCGCTGACGATGATGCGCAAGATGTCCCCCGAAGATGTAGCTGGTGTGCAGCGCGGGATGGCGGAGCGGCCGGATTCGATTGAGACGCTGAAGACGATCGATGTGCCGACGCTGGTTGTGACGGGCGACGAAGACACGGCGACGGGAGTGCAGGAAGCAGAGATCATGCGACAGCACATTCGCGGCGCGGAGATGAAAGTGATCAGCCGCGCCGGGCATTATTCTCCTTGGGAGCAGGCGGAAGAGGTTGGGAAATTGATCCGGCAGTTTGCCGACCGAGTGAGTGGAAATTAGTCTCATAGAACTACGCCGGATGCTTTGCTAGAATCCTTGAGTCATGATTGATACTTTCCTGGTTGAGCCAAAGACGGTGGTGCGGGCCAAAGGCGACGGATCGGCCGTCGATGTGGGCGACGCCAAGAGCCGGGTGTTCCTGCTGACGCTGGAGATTACGAACATCGTCGAGCAGGAGTCGCTGGACGTGGCGATTTATGGCTCGGCCGACGGGACAACTTGGGGTGCGAAGCCACTGGTGAGCTTTACCCAGAGTTTTTACCGAGGAGAGCAGCCATTGCTACTCGATTTGAGTTCGCATCCAGATACGAAGTTTGTGAAAGCGCATTGGGAGGTCAATCGCTGGGGACGCGGCAGCGATGAGGCCATGTTTGAATTTGGAGTATCGCTGAAGGAAATTCCCGCCGATGTGCTCGAGGAAGTAAAAGCGCAGGTCTAGCAGTTTTCCAGATTACCCCGGACTTCATTTCGAGAGATTTCGTCGCTGATCGATTTTTCCCTCCGTTATAGTAAAACCGATGAAAGCGGAATCCACGGTCGTGGTGCGTCCGGCGCGGAATATCGGCGGATCAGTGCAGTTGCCGGGCGACAAGTCGATCTCGCATCGCTATGCGATGCTGGGCGGCATTGCCGACGGAACCACAAAGCTAGCCAATTTTTCTTCGGGGCTGGATTGCGCCAATACTTTGGCGTGCCTGTGGAAGTTGGGCGTGGCATGGGAATGGCAGGACAATCACGCCGTGATCCGGGGCTGTGGCGGAAACTTGCAAGCTCCGACGGAAGCGCTTACCTGCGGCAACTCCGGTTCCACCATGCGCATGATGAGTGGGATCCTGGCGGGGCAGGCGTTTGGCACCAGGTTGATTGGAGATGAATCGCTTTCGCGGCGACCGATGGCGCGGGTGATTGCGCCGCTCGAAGCAATGGGAGCGAAGATAAACGCCGAGGATGGCGGACGGCCGCCGCTCGAGATTTATGGACAGAGGTTGAGAGCGATTGATTACAAAATGCCGATGGCGAGCGCGCAGGTGAAGTCGGCGGTGCTGTTTGCAGGATTGTTCGCAGAGGGCGAAACGCGGGTGGAGGAGCCGTTGCGAACGCGCGATCACTCGGAGCTGGCGCTGCGAGCGTTTGGGGCTGAAGTGAAGAAAGACGGTCTGGCGAGTTCGATTCGGGGAGGACAGAAATTGCACGGGATTGAGGCAACGATACCGGGCGATCTATCGAGCGCGGCGTTCTTTCTGTGTGCTGCGGCGTTGTTTCCCGGGTCACAGCTGACGGTTTCGAATTTGCTGATGAATCCGACGCGGTCGCGGCTGCTGGATTTGCTGACAACACTGGGTCTGAAGATTTCGGTGACGCAACTGGAAGAACAGCACGGAGAGCTGGTGGGAACCTTGCAAGTGGAGGGACGGGAACTGAAAGGCATTCAGTTGTCGGGGGCAGAGAGTGCCGCTTTGATCGACGAGATCCCGGTACTGGCGGCGATTGCGCCATACACGGAAGACGGTGCGGAGATCCGCGATGCACGGGAGCTGCGGGTGAAAGAGTCGGACCGGATCGGGGCAGTCACGTCGAACCTGCGGCGGATGGGAGCGCAGGTCGAAGAATTCGAGGATGGATTCCGGATTCCGGGCGAGCAGAAACTGCATGGCACAATGATCGATTCGTTTGGAGATCATCGGATCGCGATGGCGTTTGCAGTTGCGGCGTTGCGAGCGGAGGGGGAAACGGTAATTCGAGGAGCCGACGCGGCGGAGATTTCGTATCCGGAGTTTTTTGGGACGCTGGAAGGGTTGGCGCAGAGATAGGCGGATCACCCACCCTATCCGCAGAAAACGCGGATAAGGTGGGGCAACCTCGAGCAGATTTTTTACAGCTTTTCGGTCTGGCCGCGGAACTTGACCGTGCCATTGGTGTCGTTCATGCGGTCAGTGTCCTGATTGGTGTAGGAACGAGCCGCCTTACCGCCTGACCCAGCACGCGGGGTGCGGGACGCGATGCCAGCGGCCTCGGATGAGACGCCGAAGTCAAATGCCGCTTCGACTACGGTTCCACCGCCGGTACCTTCGCGGCGAGGCAGGGCTGACGATTCGGACGAGGCCGAGTTCATCATCGGCCCGGCTGAGTTGTACCAGACGGGCTGGGTGTAGCCGCTGACCGGAACTTCCGTGGCAATCGAGAGGGTAGAATTGGTTGCCCCGGCGGAAAGGCCAAATGCGGTGTTGCTGGCTCCGACCGGAGATGGCGAGACATAGGACAGCGAGATCGATGGCGTGCTGATCAGCGGAACGAACGGCGCGGCGAGGTAAACGCCGTAAGAGGGAGCCCAGTTGCTGGCATACCCACCCACGATTGTTGCCTGAGCGGCGGCGAAACAGGAGAACAGCAGGACGAGACAGACGGTACTCAGCGTACGCATACATCCTCCACAGAATTGGAAAATTGAGTTGCGCGGGACCTCGGCCCTAGCAGGGGGAGAGCCACCCGGGCCCCGTTTCTGAAGACATCATACACCCGAAACATGGCTCTGGGCGCGGCTTTTGTCAGGATCCGACGAAACGGGCGTAGAGGCTGCGGGCAATGGCGGCGTCGGTGGTGCCTTTGATAATCGCTCGTCCGTCGGGGAAAAGGGTGATTTCGTAAGGTTCGCGGAGGAACTTCAGAACGAAATCAGTGTGGCGAACTGTGCCATGAGGTTTCAGACGGTCGGCCATCTCATTGAAATTCAAAGGCCTGGCGCGCTCGTGGATCTGGACGGAATTGCGTCCGCAGAGCGTAATGTAAGGACGTCCCTCGCCCGCCAGATGGACGAAATTACGCTGGCCGCAAGCGCGGCAACCGGGACGAGGCTTGGCAGCGGCAACTTCGGCGTGTTCGTTCGACCAGACGTCGAAAGACAGGAGCGTGCGCCTGAGTTGTTTTTCAGCGCCAACCAGCAATTTCAGGGCTTCAGAGGCTGCGATTGACGCTGCCAGATTCACGGCTGGACCGAGAATGCCGGCGGTATCGCAGGTTTCGAATGACCCGTGGGGAAACTGCGGGAAGATGCAGGCCAAGCAAGCGGTCTGGCCGGGAATTACGTTCAGGCTGACGGCGTAGCTGCCAACGGCTGCGGTGTAGATCCACGGCATGCTGTTCTTGACCGCGAAGTCGTTGATCAGGTAACGAGTTTCGAAGTTGTCGGTGCCATCGAGGATGAGCTGCGTATTTCGAAGCAATTCATCGGCGTTGGAGGGAATGAGGTCAGCGACTTTGGCTTCGACTTCGATTTCAGAGTTAAACGCTCTAATCTTTCGGGCGGCGGCGATGGCTTTGGGTACTGAATCGGCAGCGTCGGCTTCGTCAAACAAGGACTGGCGCTGAAGGTTGCTTGGTTCGACGTAGTCGCGGTCGAGGATGCGGATTTTGCCCACGCCAGCGCGGGCCAGATGGGAAGCGAGCGCCGAGCCGGTGGCCCCACAACCGACGATCACGATCGATGATTGGGCCAATTTCTCCTGACCCGCCGGGCCGATGCAGCGGAACAAAACCTGCCGCGAGTAACGTTCGTCTGAGTTCAAAGCTGTCATCTTCCACGCCCAAACAATTATTATAGGTTCCGAACAGATACGTCGCGCGGCAGGCACACGTGTTCGCAGGCTCTGCCGGCGAAAGCTAGCGGGGCGCTGGAGACAACATCCTCAGAAATGGCTTCATCGAACCTAAAGAATTGGATCATTCGCATAGGGGAGTCTGCTTGCGGCTGAGGACGCTTTGCGCAACTTTGGCTTTTTTCTGCTTGGTCGCGCAAGTCGCGACGGCAGGTGCGCGCGGCGGGATCCCGGGAGCCAACGAAACACCAACGAACGCTCCCACCCAGGCGGGGGTTGAAGATTCCTACTGGGGCATGATGGTGAAGGAGGTGCGGTTTCCCAATGTGCCCTCGGAAAAGGATGCGGGCCGCCTTCGGCAAATGATAGCGCAACATCCGGGATCGGCGCTGGATCGCGAACTGATTCGGCGGAGCATGGAGCAACTGCACGCAACGGGACGCTTTGCAGATATCAGCGCGGAAGTTGACCAAGCCGGAGCAGACCAGGTCGTTCTGTCGTTCCTGACCAAACCGAACTTCTTTGTCAGCAGTGTGGACGTTTTGGGACTGGCAAACCGGCCTACAAGGTCGCAGGTGGTGGACGCATCCAAGCTACAGTTGGGCCATCATTTCAATCACGAACGCCTGATGCAGGCACTGGAGAACATTCGCCGGCTTATGGAGGAGAACGGATACTATCGCTCGCAGGTAGAAGCGGTGGAGCGGTCGGATGTGAACACACAGCAGGTTGCAGTCATTCTCGTGGTGCATCCGGGGCTGCAAGCGAAGGTTGGGGAAGTTACGGTTACCGGGAATGCCGGCTTCTCCGTCGAGGAAGTCCAGAAGATCGCCAAGCTACGGACGGGTGAGCTGGTTTCGGTGCAACGGGTCAGCAACGGTATGAACCAGCTGCGAAAAAAATATGAGAAACAGAACCGCCTTTTGGCGAGAGTATTTGTTCGCAGCAAGAACTACCAGCGTGAGAGCAATCAGGTTAACTACGACATTGAAATCGATCCCGGACCCGTGGTGCAGATCACTGCGGAAGGCTTCAAGATCAGAAACAAAGTGCTGAAGCAAAATGTTCCGGTATTTGAGGAGAGCGCGGTAGACGACGATCTGTTGAACGAAGGACGACAGAACCTGCTCAACTACATGCAATCGCGCGGGTATTTCAACGCAAAAGTCACGATTCGGAAGGAAACCGAGGCCAACGGAGTCGATCTCAAGATTGCGTATGTAATTGATCCGCACGCGCGCCACCGGTTGGTGAAGGTACTTTTCACGGGCAATGAGGCTTTTCCGACAGCGACGTTGCGCGCTCGCATGCAGGTGCAAGAAACCGGGCGCGCGTTTGCGAACGGACGATACAGCCAACTGCTGCTTGAGCGCGATATCCGGTCGCTCGAGCAGCTGTACCGCGCAAACGGATATTTGACCGCTAAGGTGACCAGCAACCTGCTTGAAGATTATGAGGGGAAGGAAAACGACCAGGCACTGGAAGTGAACGTCATAGAAGGCCCACAAACCCGAGTGGGAGCTTTTGAAATCGTTGGGAACGACACATTTCCGGAAGACAAGTTCCGCCCGTCGGTGATTCAGACGGCCGTAGGCCAGCCATTTTCAGAGGCCTATATTTCGCAAGACCGCGACAACATTCTGAACTACTACTACAATCACGGCTTTCTGCATGCCAGCTTCCAAGCCTCCGCTCACCCGATCCCTGGTGAGGAGAACCGGATGAGCGTGAGATTCAAGATCGAAGAAGGCGAACAAGTTTTCATCGACCAGACCTATGTTTCAGGCCTGGAGAATACCCGGCCGTACATTGTCAACCGTGAGTTGCAGACGCACCCGGGAGATCCGTTGAGCCAGGTCCAGATCATGGAGAACCAGCGAAGGCTTTATGACCTGGGGATTTTCAACAACGTTGACACCGCGGTGCAGAATCCGAATGGCAACGAGCGGTACAAGAATGTTCTGGTGGACGTGCAGGAAGCTAAGCGTTATACCTTCAATTACGGCGCCGGGCTGGAGTTTCAAACGGGCCAGCCCTCGGCAGTGGGAACGAACCAGGCGAAGGGCGAAACGGGTGTAAGTCCAAGGGTTTCGCTGGACATAACCCGGTTAAATTTTTTGGGACGGAATGAGACCATCACATTCAAGTCCGATGTTGGTGGACTGCAGCAGCGCGGACTGATCAGCTACGGCATCCCGCGGTTCTTCGGAAGTAAGTCGTTCCGATTCGCGGTGACCGGTTTTTACGATCACACCATCGACGTCACGACTTTTACTTCGGAGAGGCTGGAAGGGTCGGTGCAGACCGAGGAAACGGTCAGCAAAGCGACGACGCTGGTTTATCGCTTTGTATTCCGGCGCGTGAAGGCCAGCGATATTGCCATCAGCCCCGAATCGATCCCGCTATATTCGCTGCCTGCGCGCATAGGAGGCCCGAGTTTCAGCTATCTGCGGAATACGCGCGACAACGATTTGGAGACGACAAAGGGCACGTACAACACGATTGACGCGCAATTTGCGTCGAGCGTGTTCGCATCGCAGGCGGACTTTGGCAGCGTAGTGGCACAGAATTCTACGTACTACGCATTTGGCAAAAACCGGCCGAGAGACAAGAAGTTTGTTTTTGCGCGTTCCACCCGGGTCGGAGTGCAAGTGCCGTTTGGGAGCACGGTAAGTCTGCCGCCCGGGCAAGCATGCCCGCAAGCAACCGAAACCAGTTGCCCAGGGATCTCGGTAATTCCGTTGGCTGAATTACTACTTGCGGGCGGCGCAAATTCGCTGCGCGGATTTGGCCTGAATCAGGCTGGGCCGCGCGATCCCACGACGGGATTTCCAGTTGGCGGCAGTGGCCTGTTCGTCAATAACCTTGAACTTCGCTTGCCTCCGATGAATCTGCCATACGTGCAGGACAACTTGAGCTTTGCCGTCTTTGAGGATATGGGGAACGTGTTTACGGATGGCCGAATTATGCTCGATAACCTGCTGCGGTGGAGACAAAAAGACCCGCAGCTTTGTCTGCAGGACAGTACGGCCTTGCAATGCGATTATGCGTATGTCTCTCAGGCGGTTGGGGTTGGCGTCCGGTACAAGACGCCGGTGGGTCCGGTCCGCTTTGATTTCGGGTACAATTTAAATCCACCGGCATTTCCCAGTTGTCAAGCCACGCCAAGTGTGAACGGGCAGTCTGTGTCACCGAGGTGTGTGGCGGCAACAACGACCAACGGGGTGACTACACTTCCGTACTTTGTGCCGCAACATTTAACGCATTTTAATGTTTATTTCAGTATTGGTCAGACGTTTTGATGAAGCGAAATCTTATTCTTGCAATCGTATTGCTGGGGACGAGCGTTGCGACGCTTTGTGCTTCCGCGGGCACCATAGTTGATCGAATTGTCGCCACAGTGAACGGGCAGATCATTCTGCAGAGTGACTGGGATGACGCAATTCGCTATCACGCTCTGGTGGACGATCAAGCCTTGAACGCCGTATCGGCGGATGAGCGCAAAGCGGCGCTCGATCACCTGATCGACCAGGAGTTGTTGAAGGAGCAGATGAGCGCGGACGATTTCCAGCAATCGTCGGACGAGGAGATTGCACGGGAGATCCGAGACATTCGAAAGCGCTATCCCGGCTGCGAAGCGGATGAGAAGTGGGACGAGGTGCTCGATCGATACGGCTTGAACGAACAAACGTTGAAGCGCAGCGTTGGCAAGCAGCTCAACTTAATGCGGCTGGTAGATGAGCATCTGCGCCCCACGGTGAATATCGATACCCACAGTATCGAAAGTTACTACAACCAAGAACTGCTGCCGCAGCTTCGGCAATCCGGCGCGGGCGAGGTGCCACTGGCGGAAGTTACGCCGAAGATCAAGGAACTGCTGACCCAGCAGAAAGTGAACGAGCTGTTGGTGGCGTGGTTGCATAATTTGCGCTCCAGCAGTGACATCCGCACCGAGCCGGGGACCTTGAGTGCCGGAGAAAATGCGCAATGACAGAACCCGACGCGAAGCCGCGTCGGCGCAGATTCTGGAGATATCTGCTGCTTGCGCTGGCGCTCGGTCTGGCAGGCTTCGGAGGCTTCGCATGGTATGCCAGCACTGATTCGTTCCAGGCGATGGTTCGCGAACGTCTGGTCCGCGAACTAGAGACCGTAACTGGCGGACGAGTCGAACTTGGCGCTTTCCACGCGGTGCCTTTTCACTTTCTGGTCGGGGTTTCCAACCTCACCATTCACGGTAAAGAAGCGGCGGATCAACTGCCGCTGGTTCACATTGACCGGCTCGAAGCCAAGATCAAAGTTCTATCGGTGCTGGGTTTCGAATTCGGATTCGATTGGATCAAACTCGACCAGCCGGTCATTCACCTCATCGCTTATCCCGACGGACAAACGAACCAGCCAGAGCCGCGCACACGGGCATCTTCGTCGACGAATCCGGTCCAAAAGCTGTTTTCGCTGTCCATCGGCCGAATCGATGTGAACGATGGCGCATTGTATGTGAACGACCGCAAGATACCCTTGGATTTTTCGGCTAACGACGTGGGCGCCCGGATGTCATACTCGCACCTGCCGCGTCGCTATAGGGGAGAACTTCATGTTGGCAAGGCTGAAACCACCTATGCGGATTTTCGCCCGGTCGCGTGGGTGCTGGATACGCAGTTCGATCTCGAAGAAAAACGCCTCCAAATCCACGACATGAAAGTCACGTCGGGAGCTTCCAACCTCGAGGCGAGCGGCAAACTGGAGGATTTCGCCGATCCAAAATTTTCTGGAAATTACAAGACGAACCTGAACCTGGCGGAGGTTGCGGCCATTGTCCACCGACCAGAGCTGCGGAGAGGCACGCTTGAGGCTGAAGGCAGCGGAAGTTGGAGCAAGACGGATTTTTCATCGGACGGCAATCTTGCAATCAAGGAGCTTGAGATACACACTCCGCGATTTCCGGTGCGGAGTTCGGCAGCCAGCGCGCATTACACAATCAATCCGAAACAGCTCACGCTTTCGGAGCTCCGGATTCGTGCGCTAGGGGGCGAAGTCAGCGGTGCGGCTGAGGCGACAAATTGGCAAACCCCGGCGGGGAAGTTTGGCCGGGGGAGCGAGCCGCAAAAAGTTGCGATCAACCTGCGATTCAAAAGCTTGCAACTCGACGAGCTTGCCTCGATGCTGGCCACGGCGGCACGACCGCTGGACCAGTTGCGGCTGGCCGGCGATCTGAACGGCAGCCTGCAGAGCCACTGGGTGGGCGATCCTGGGAACGCTGAAACGGAAGTAAGCGCGGAGGTAGCTGCACCCGCTCATTTTCTGTCACAGAAATTGCCGCTCTCCGTCAAGGCAAACGTGCTGTACCGCGCAGGCCCGGATGAACTGGAAGTGCGCAAGCTCGACGCTGCGACAGCCGCGACCGAACTTCACGCCCAGGGGGTGCTTTCGACGCACTCCGCGATGCGCTTTTCATTTCGCACCACCGATCTTTCGGAATGGCAGGCCGAGTTGCCCGGCCTGGGTTACACCGAGCAACTGCCGGTTGTGTTTCAAGGACAGGCGTCGTTCGAAGGCAACGCGACGGGACGCCTTTCAGCCATTCAGTTTAATGGCAAGCTGGATTCGCAGAACTTCGATATGGTCATGCCGGCGACCGCGCAGGCCCCGCAAAAGAGGATCCGATGGGACACGCTGGAATCGAATTTTCAGCTCGCGCCCAGTGGGGTTGCATTTCACCATGGAACTCTGCGGCGCGGTGACACTACGGTAGCGTTTGACGCAACGGCATCGCTACACGACCGCCAATTCACGCGGTCCAGCGCATTTACAGCGCGCGTCGCAGTTGACGATGCAAATATTGTCTCGTTGCAGCATCTGGCTGGGTACGATTACCCGATCAGCGGGAGGGCGAGTTTCGTCATCGAGGCGAGTGGCACGCAGGATGCGCCGCGCGGCGATGGGCACCTTACCGTGAGAGACGCTACTGCATATGGCGAATCCGTTCCGCATTTTGAATCGCACGTTGAAATTGCGGGCCGGAAAATAACAGTCCAAGACGTCAAGATGATTTATGACAAGGCGCCAATCACCGGCTCGGGAAGCTGCGATCTTACGAGCAAGGAATTCCAGTTCTCCGTGAAGAGCGGAGATTTTGACTTGAAACAATTCTCCAAATTGCAAACCCCGCGGCTGACGGTCGAAGGAACGCTGAACTTTGTGGCCTCCGGACAGGGCACATTCGACGCTCCGTCATTCGATGGAACGGCATATTTCCATGACCTGACTCTCGATCAGGAGCACATGGGAGATTTTGCGCTCAATGCCACAACGGATGGGTCCGACATGCATCTGGTGGGACGGTCGTCGTTTAAGGATTCATCGCTCGGCATCGATGGCGATGTGGTGTTACGAGGAGATTACCCCTCAGACATCAAGCTGAATTTCACTCAACTTGATGTCGACTCGGTACTGCGAAGTTACCTTCACGGCAAGCTTACCGGTCATTCGAGCACGACCGGCGAATTGCACATGACCGGCCCCTTGCGTAAGCCGCGCCAGTTGCAGGTTGTCGGGGACCTTGCGTCGTTCTCAGCCGAGGTCGAACATATCCGGGTAAGAAACAGCCAGCCGATATCGTTTGGCGTGGCGAATGAAGTTCTTACCATCCAGCAGCTTCATTTGACGGGCCAGGACACCGATCTTTCGGTTACGGGGACGGTTGAGTTGAGCGGCGATAACCTGGTGAACCTGCATGCGAAGGGGGAAGCCAATCTGGCGCTCATGGAGACGTTCGACCCGAACTTCACCAACTCCGGAACGGTGACCATGGATGTCGATGTGCAGGGCCTGATCAACCGGCCTGCGATTCAAGGAAAGGTTGTGATCAGTAACGGCGCCGTGGCCTACAACGGGCTATCGATGGGACTCAGTGATGTAAACGGATCGTTGACTTTCACGCAGGACCGTCTGCAGGTTGACACGCTCACGGCGCAGGTGGGCGGCGGCACGATCAACGTAGGCGGATATGTCAATACCTACGGTTCACAGTTCACTTATGAATTGACACTGCATGGAAAGGATGTGCGCATACGTCCGATGCAGGGAGTCAGTTCGGTGGCGAATCTGGATTTGCGCTTTGCCGGACGCGCATCGAGCGCGACGCTGTCTGGCGAGGCCGTGATTACAAGGTTTGCCATCGCTCCCGGTTTCGACATTTCGACTTATTCCGGTTTGACGCAGACTGCGCTGTCTCCGACTAGCCCACTGCTAAATCAAATCCACCTTGACGTGCATATTGTCACGCTTCCCGAGTTGCAGTTTCAAACTAACTCGGCGCGTCTTTCGGGCGAAGCCGACTTACGGGTGCGCGGTACTGCGGCGAAGCCAGTGGTGCTGGGGAGAGCTGACATCGTAGATGGACAGGTGGAATTTAACGGAGCTAAATTCCGCATCGAGCGGGGAGAAGTGACATTTACCAACCCGGTGACCACGACTCCGGTATTGGACCTACAGGCGAGCACGCGGGTGCGCTATTACGACATTACAATTAACATTAACGGCGGATTCGACAAACTGAACCTTAATTATCATTCCGAGCCGCCTCTGGCGAGTGCCGACATTATCAGCCTGCTGGCGCTCGGCCAAACGCGGGAAGAAGCTGCCCAGCTTCAATCTTCGGGCCAGCAAAGTGTGGCTTCGATGGCATCGAGCGCGGCTCTGGCGGACGCGCTGAACTCCGCCCTGAGCAACCGAAGCAGGAGTCTCTTCGGAATCAGCCATATTCGAATCGATCCGCAGGGATTGAACACCACTACGTCTCCAACGACGACCGCACCCGCCGTGACTGTCGAACAGCAGGTGAAGGATAACTTGACGCTGACCTATACGACCGATGTCTCCCAGACATCGCAGCAGATTATTCAGGCGGAATATCAGATATCGAAGACATTCTCGATTCTGGCGCTGCGCGACTATAACGGCGTGGTCAGCTTTGAGCTACAGGTTCGGCAGCGGAAGAAGTAACGCTGCTGGTTGCGGAATGCCGTCTGTTCCGCAGCAGGGACAGGTTGAACCAACGTAACTCGCCATCGGGCATGTCACACTAATACCATTTATAACGGGCAATGGGAGCATCAACTATTGCCTAAAAGGTTATCTGTATGAGAAAGCTAACATTGGCATTAGCGATGGCTTCCATAGTGCGGTTCGCGGGTCTTGCTCACGGGCAAGATTCGCCTCCACTCGGAGATGTTGCCCGGCAAGTGAGACAGCAGAAGCAGGATAAAGACACCAAGACGAGGTCAACTTCGGACTCAAAGGCGCCGCGAGTAGTTACTGAGAACGAAATGCCGGAACATCCGGAGATTGAGAATCACACGCTTGATGGCGCGGGAAGTGTTGCGAGCCAACCGCGAAAGTCTGCGGAGGAGTGGAAATCGCAGATCTCGGAACAACAGAACCTGGTACATGCGCATGAACAGGAGCTTACGAAGCTCAACGACTCGATTCGCTTTGCGCCCGGAACTTGCGTCAATGGGTGTGTGCAGTGGAACGAGCGGCAGAAAGAGAAACAAGACAAGGCTGAGCGCCTGCAAACGCAGCTGGACGACGAGAGGAAACAGTTGGATGACATGCAGGAAGGCGCAAGACAAGAGGGTTATGGGAGCTCAGTGTACGAGCCGTAGTTCCAGCGGATTGCTCTCGCAACCTATTTTTCGCGGGCGATGACGAAATCTGGCGCCCAGAGCAAAGCACGCTTGGCTTCGCTATCCGGGAATCCGGCAATGGCGTTGCGCGCCATGGTCGCATATTGCTCGGCGCGGTGGTGAGCGGCGTCGAGCGATCCGTAGCGGCTGAGAATTTCCAGAATCTGAGAATGAGTCACGCCGTTGAATCCCTGTTCGCGCATGACGGTTTCGATAGCTCCGCGTTCCGAAGCTGAGCATTGGCCGAGGGCATGAATCACAGCCATGGTCACCTTGCCTTCGCGCAGGTCGCTGGCGACGGGCTTGCCAAGAACTTCTTCTGAAGCGGTCAGGTCAAGAACGTCGTCTACGATCTGAAAGGCCATTCCGAGATCGTGGCCGTACTGAGCGAGATTTTCCTCCTGCTCGGGAGTGGCGCCGCCGAGAATCGCGCCCAGCCGCATACAGACTGAAAACAGGCACGCCGTTTTGCGATAGATGAGATCGAAGTGCTCGTCGAGCGAGATGAGCTTGCCGAGCTTCTCCATCTGCAGCAGTTCACCTTCGACCATCTGCTGGGTTAGTTCAATCAGAGCATCGAGAACGCGGAAGTTGCGTTCGCGTACGGCGATCTTGAAAGCCTGCATGTAGAGCCAATCGCCGGCGAGCACGCACTTTGAGTTTCCCCACTGCGTGTTGGCGGCAGGACGGCCGCGGCGAGTGTCAGCTTCATCGATGATGTCGTCGTGGACGAGAGTCGCGGTGTGGATGATTTCGACGACGGCGCCGAGACGGATTGCGCCGCGGCCCGGATAGTCGAAAAGGCGAGCCGAGAGCAATAGAAGTGCAGGGCGCAGGCGTTTGCCCCCGCCAGCGCGGAGATACTCGCCAATTTCTGTGATGGCCTCGACGCCAGCAACGGTATCGCGGCCGAACTCACGTTCGATGGCGACAAGATCTTCCCGGAGAAGGTCGAAGATCTCTTTGCCGTTGATGGTGGCCGGTGCGCTCAATGGCTTCGCGGTGCTATGCACATGATCTCTAATTGCTTCGGTAGTTGGTGAACTGCATATCGATCCCGAAATCGCGCTGCTTCAACAGGGCGATGATTTCCTGAAGGGCATCGCGATCTTTGCCGCTGACCCGAACTAGATCACCCTGAATAGAAGCGTTTAGCTTTTTCTTGGTGTCTTTGATGGTCTTGACGATCTCGCGGGCCTTTTCGATGGGAATGCCTTGCTGCATGGTGATTTTCTGCTTGGCCGTGCCTCCAGCGGCGGGTTCAACGACGCCGTAAGTCAGACCTTTCAGCGGAACTCCGCGTTTGACCAGTTTCTGCTGCAGAACGTCATTGACTGCTTTCAGCTTGTAGTCATCGATGGAGTGAAGCACGATGGCATCTTTGCCTTCGAGTTCGATGTTGGACTTCGAGTCTTTCAGATCGAAGCGAGTGTGGATCTCTTTCAGCGCCTGCTGAATGGCGTTGGAGACTTCCTGTAAGTCGATCTTGCTGACAATGTCGAATGTATTTTCTGGCATGAGATTTGACCTAATAGATTACAGGGAATTGGCGAAAGATGCGCGGGCCTATGCGGAGTTTGGCCCGAGCTTAAAGAAACGGTAGAAGTTTCCGGAGGTTTGAAGGCCGATTTCTTCGGGCGAGGTTTGGCGAACTTCACCGATCTGGCGGGCGGTTTCTTTGACGAACGCGGGTTCGTTGCGTTTGCCGCGGTGGGGAATCGGGGCGAGATAAGGGCTGTCGGTTTCGATCAGCATGCGATCGATCGGAACCTGGTGAGCGGCGTCGCGGATCTGCTGGGCTTTGGGATAAGTCACGTTTCCGGCAAAAGAGATCATGAAGCCCATGTCGAGCGCTCGCCTGGCATGATCCCAGGTGCCGGTGAAGCAGTGAAGGATGCCACCGAGGCCAGTGATTGACCACTCGTCTTTGATCATTGTTAAGCAGTCTTCCCAGGCGTTGTCGCTGTTGTCAGAGGGCCGGCAGTGAATAATGATGGGGAGTTTGGCGGACTTGGCAAGCTCCATTTGTTTGGCAAAGACACGCTTCTGAATGTCGCGCGGCGAGTGATCGTAGAAATAGTCGAGACCGATTTCGCCCCAGGCGATGACCTTGGGATTGCGGGCGAGTTCGGCCATTTCCGCGAAGTCGGAGTCTTTGGCCTGCTCGGCTTCGTGGGGATGAATGCCGACGGTGGCGTAGATGAAGTCGTATTTTTCGGCAAGACGGATACCGCAGTCGAGCGTGCCGGGACCGTCGCCGTTGCCGATGGCGACGATGGCTTCGACGCCGCTTTCGCGAGCGCGCGCGATAACCTGCTCGCGGTCGACCGAGAACTGCTTGCCTTCGAGATGGGCGTGGGAATCTACAAACATGTCGTTAGTCGTCGCTTGTCGGCTACTTCAAACGGGCGCCAATAGGAACGTCTTCGAGGAAACTGGCCAGAACCGGTTTGCCGCCTTCGAGTGACGCGGCGACAATCATGCCGTTGGATTCGAGGCCCCGAAGCTTTCGGGGCGCGAGATTAGCGACGATGACGACCTTACGGCCGATCAAGGTTTCCGGCGCATAAGCTTCGGCGATTCCGGCGACCAATTGGCGGACTTCGGTGCCGATGTCGACTTCGAGGCGAAGGAGTTTATCAGCGCCTTGCACTTTTTCGGCAACTTTGACCTGTCCAACGCGAAGTTCGATCTTGGCGAAGTCGTCGATGGAGATTTTGCCGTCGGCGAGCTGAGAGGCAGGTTTCGGCGTTGCCGTAGTCGATGACCTGGTCGGAGATTCCGCCGGCGCGGCGGTTTGGGTTCGTCCTTGCTCTTCCATTTGCTGCATCCTTTCGACTGCGCTCTTGTCGGCGCGAGGGAAAACGGGCTCGATCTTGTTGAGTTGTGTTCCTGCTGGACGTTGTCCCCAGCGCAAAGTTAAGAGCTCGAACTTGCGAACGTCGCCGAGGCCGAGCTGTGTCCAGATTTTGGCAGTGGCCTCGGGAATGACTGGATGAGTTAGCGCGGTGACGATGCGGAGGGCTTCTGCGCTGGTGTAGAGAACGATGGCGAGGCGAGCGCGACTGGCTTCATCGTGCTTTTCGCCGAGCGACCAAGGTTGGCTTTCGGCGATGTATTTATCGACAGCTGCGATCAACGCCCAGGCAAGCTCGAGGGCGCGGGAGAATTGGAATTGGTCGAAGAGAGTGTTGTATTCGGTGATGGTTCTTTGCGCGATATCAACGATTGCTTTATCGGCAGCGGTTAGTTCGGCGCGATCGGGCACGGCAGGAATTGTGCCTGCGAAGTAGCGGCCGATCATGGTCAAAGTCCGGCTGGCGAGATTGCCAAGACCATTGGCCAAATCGGCGTTGTAACGCTGGACGAGCGCGTCGAAGGAGAAAGCGCCGTCCTGGCCGAAGACAACTTCGCGCAGGAGGAAGTAACGCAGGGCGTCGTTGCCGAGGACGTTAATGATGGTGTCGGCGCGGACGATGTTGCCGCGCGACTTCGACATCTTGCTCTCCTCGAACAGCAGCCAGCCATGAGCGACGATAGCTTTGGGCATTTCCAAACCGGCGGCCAGAAGGAACGCGGGCCAGTAGACACAGTGGAAGCGCACGATTTCCTTGCCGATCATGTGGACGTCGGCGGGCCAGTACTTCTTGAAGGCCGCTTGCGCTCCGGGATGAGTTGAACCGTAGCCAATGGCGGTAATGTAGTTGGCCAGCGCATCGAGCCAGACATAGATTACGTGCTTGGGATCGTCGGGAACAGGAATGCCCCAGGAAAACGTCGAGCGACTGATGGAGAGATCGCGCAAGCCAGATCGCACGAAGGAAATCACTTCATTACGGCGGGTTTCGGGTCGAATGAAATCGGGATTCTTGTAGAGCTCAAGAAGCTGATCCTGGAACGCCGAGAGCTTAAAAAAATAATTTTCTTCTTCGACGGTTTCGGTGATGCGGCCGCAAGTGGGGCACGGATCGCCGGGCTTGGCACCATCGACGTAAAGCTCGTCGGAGACACAGTACTGGCCGACGTACTTACCTTTGTAAATGTATCCGTTGTCGCGAATCTGGCGGAACAATTCCTGGACGCGCTTGGTGTGCCGAGATTCGGTGGTGCGGATGAAGTCGTCATTGGTGATGTGCATCCGGTGCCAGAGGCTGCGGAATTCGCTGGAGATTTCGTCGGCGTATTGTTGCGGAGTTTTTCCGGCTTCTTTGGCAGCGCGTTCGATTTTCTGACCGTGCTCGTCGGTGCCAGTAAGAAAAAAAGTGTCGTCCCCGAGCATGCGATGGCGGCGCGCCACGGTGTCGCACGCGATGGTGGTGTAAGCGTGGCCGATGTGAGGGCGCGCGTTTACGTAGTAAATCGGGGTAGTGATGTAGAACTTTTGGGGCATCGATTTAGTGTACCAAGCGTCCGTAAACGTCTGACGATCGGGCGGTAGCCCAAGGAACCTCGCGGCCGGCTGCAGCGGACGAGCCCACCGGGTGGAGGGCCGTGGTTCTCCGCGCCGGATCTCTCCGCCCGCTGGTAAAAGCGCGGGCGTTCGAGATGACTAGGGTTATTGTTTGTTCAGGGAGCGCCCGGCATGCGGCTATTCCATTTCAAAGGCCAGCCATTGCAGCTTGCCCTCGCGTTCGATCTGTAGGGCGATGGCCGAGCTCGGCTTCAATTGATCCAATCTGTCTCGCAGCGACTTTACTGAATCCACCGAAACCCCATTCACGCTATGGATGATGTCCCCGCTCTTCAGGCCGGTCTCGGGGCCGAGCAGGCTGACGGCGCGGGCCACGACGACAACACCGGTGGCAATGCGTAGCGACGGGATCACCGAGCGAAGGCGTTCGTCGAGGTCGACGGCGATGATCCCGAGCCGCGCCACCAGGCTTTTATCGGGATCGATCGAATCCATAAGTTGGTCCATGGGATCACGATGTTCGAGCACAGGAACATTGAGAGTTTTTTCCTCGTTACCGCGCTTGATAACCAGGGCCAGAACCTGATCGGGCGGATGCAGGTACATAACTGCAGAGAGTGCAGGGAGGGTATCGATGCGGCGACCGTCGGCGCTAATGATGATGTCGCCAATCTTTACGTCAGCTGCGGCGGCGGGGCCGTTGGGTGTGACGTCAGCGATGATCACGCCGGAGTTCTGGGAAAGGCCGAGAGCCTGGGCGAGAGTGGGAGTGATGTTCTGCGCGGTGGCATCGATTTCAACGCGATGCACGTGGCCCTGCTTGCGCAGGCTTTCGTAAACGAAACGCACGATGCGTGCCGGAATGGCGAAGCCGAGACCTTCGCTGCCTCCGCCTTGAGAAAGGATCATGGTGTTGATGCCGAGGACGTTGCCATCCATATCGACGAGCGGACCGCCGCTGTTGCCGGGATTAATTGGTGCATCGGTCTGGATGTAGACCATGGGTTTGTCGGGGTCGGGCTGGCGGGATACGGAGCTGACGACGCCCATGGTGACGGTGTTCTCAAGACCCTCGGGGCTGCCGATGGCGAGGACAAGTTGGCCCTGGTAAACGCGATGACTGCTGAGGGCAAGCGTGGGAAGGCCGGTCTTTTCGATCTTGAGTAGAGCGAGGTCGGATTCCTCGTGAACGCCGATTAGTTTGGCGTCGAGCACGCGCTCCCTGCCTGCGGGTGAGGCTTGAAAGATGTCGGTGGAGGGCGGGGGGAGCACGACGCGAATGTGATGCGCGCCCCTGACGACGTGGGCGTTGGTCATGATGTAGCCATTTGGATCGACGATGACTCCGGAGCCGATGGCATTTTGGCGGGTAATGACGGCAGCCTCACCCTTTTCACCTTCTTCGAGTGCGCCGAAACCGGCGACTTGGATTTGTACGACGGCCGGCGAGACTTTCGCCACAAGGTCCTGCAGTGCAGTATTGAATTGCTGAAGGACGGATTGGAGATCGGAATGTGGTAGCTGGGATTTGTCGGCCTGTGCCTTGGCGGGTTTTGCAGTCTTGCCCGCCGGAGCCTGCGAGTCGGGGGAGGGCTGGGCGGCCGGGGATTGCTGCGCGCAGACTGAACTGGCCAGGAATAAGACGATGGCGACGGGTATCTTGCGGGAGCGAAGGCCGGGCATTAAAGGTCTCCTTGCGGGGTCATGGTTGGAATAGTGTACGTGAGGAATCCAGCGTGGGGCGGGGTATTGGCTATATCAGGATGATTTTCTTTTTTTGTTCTTAATTGCTGGACTCGGGACTGCGACGCGCCCGAACGCTTCAAGTGCTTGATTGATGACGGTCTTCAAGGGAATGTTGTTGTCGGTTGCGATTCTGCGGCAATCTTCGTATTCAGGAACAGCGTTGCTGACGACGCCGTTGACGCCGGCGATTTTTATGCGGACTGAGCCCCAAGGAGTGGGGACGGATTCCCAGCGTCGATCGAGGACTTGGCGGTGTTCTTCGCGGCGACGAACACCGAGGGTCGTGGTTTCGCGGAAGATGAGATCGGTGAGTGTGGGCGCGTCTTCGGGGCGGCAAAGTGCGGTCAGGAGGGTGCCGGGACGATTTTTTTTCATTTGCGCGGGAACGGTGAAGACGTCGAGGGCGCCGCGTTCAAGCAGTTGCTCGGTGACGTATCCGATGATTTGCGGATTGAGATCGTCGAGGTTGGCTTCGAGGACGGCGATGGCTTCGTGAGAGCTGGGGGTGGTTCCTGCCGCTGGGGCTTCGCCGATGGTGAGGCGGAGGACGTTAGGCTGATCGGGGAAGTCGCGGCTGCCGGCGCCATAGCCGGCACGGTCGATGGCCATGGCAGGGAATGGGGCGAAGCCGGCGGCGAGAGTTTTGATGATGGCAGCGCCGGTGGGAGTGACGAGTTCGGCTTGGACACCAGATGAATAAACGGGGGCGTCTTTCAGGAGTTCGAGCGTGGCAGGCGCGGGGACGGGAAGGATTCCGTGGGCGCACTTGACGGTGCCTCCACCGACGTTGAGTGGCGAAGCAATGATTTGATCCACGGCCAGGGCTTCGGTACCAACGGCGGCGCAGACGATGTCGACGATGGCGTCAACGGCGCCGACTTCGTGAAAGTGAACCTGATCGATGGAGCAATTGTGTATTTTGGCCTCGGCTTCGGCGAGAGATTGAAAGATCCGAAGGGCGGTGGTTTTTGCACTTGGGCTGATTGAAGATCGATCGATGATCTGGCGAATGTGTTCGAGATGGCGATGGGCGTGGGTTTTGGCGTCGGGGTGGTGATGGTGTTTGGATTTGTGCTTCTTTGCGAGATGGACTTCGCGGGGCTCGTCCTTTTCGCCGTGTACGAAGACGTCGACTTTGGTGGCGGAGATTCCGCTGCGAGTGACGCGGGAGATATCCAGCCGGGCGCCGATGTCGAGAGCGGCGACGGTTTGTTCGAGTAGTTGGGGAGACACTCCGGCGTCGACTAAGGCGCCGAGAAACATGTCGCCACTGATGCCGGAGAAACAGTCGAGGTATGCGATGCGCATGGGGAAGAAGCTGCTAGCTCTTAGCTGTTAGCTTTTGGCCTTTAGCTAAGACATAGGCTGAGTTTTCATATTAGGTATGACGTTGTGCGGCGTCAAACCTGGGCGGTGAGTTGGCTCTGCTACAATCACACTTCCTCAGTAGGCCAGAGGCCATCTTGTATCGATACCTTGAAACCCGGCTGGAGCGACAGGTGCGTGAATTTATCAAACGCACTTATGACGTCGATTTGGCGCGCGTGGTGATCGAACAACCGCCGAACGTCGAGTTCGGCGACTATGCGTTACCGCTGGCGTTTGACCTGGCGAAAAAGCTGCGCAAGGCACCACGAAAGATTGCAGAAGAAATCGTCAATGGGATTGGGTCAATTGAAGGCTTCGAAAAGCTGGAACTGGCGGGAGCGGGGTACATCAATGCGCGGGTGAAAAGGGAAGAGCTGGCTGGACCCTTGGCCGCAGACTCGCGTCAGCAGGAAGAGGCGGCCGGTGGCAAGGTGCTGGTGGAGCACACGAGCATTAATCCTAATAAAGCAGCGCATATTGGACACCTGCGCAATGCGATTCTAGGCGATACGTTTGTGCGAATGCTGCGGTTTGCGGGCAGGGAAGTCGATGTGCAGAACTACATCGACAACACGGGCGTGCAGGTGGCCGATGTAGTGGTGGGATTTTTGCAGCTGGAGAAGAGATCACCCGGCGAGATCGAAGCGTTATCCCGCCAGCCGCGCTTTGATTACTACTGTTGGGATTTGTATGCGCGGGTTTCGCAATGGTACGCGCTGGACAAAAAGAATGTGCAGGCGCGGGCGGATGCGTTGCACGCGATTGAGCAGGGCGGGAATGGAACCGCGGCCGTTGCGGAGTTGATTTCGCGAGCGGTGCTGCGCCGGCATCTGGAGACGATGGACCGGCTGGACATTGAGTATGACTTCCTGCCGAGAGAGAGCGAGATTCTGCATCTGCACTTTTGGGATGCGGCTTTTCAGAAGCTGACAGATGGCGGAGTGCTGTTCTTCGAGAATGAGGGGAAAAATAAGGGCTGCTGGGTGATGCGGCGGGCGGGAACTGCCAGAACTTTGACCACAGAGGACACAGAGAACACGGAGAATACCGAGATCGCCGAAGAAGATCAGAAAGTGATCGTGCGCTCAAACGGAACAGTGGGATACGTCGGCAAGGATATTGCCTATCACATGTGGAAGTTCGGGGTGCTAGGGAAGGATTTTGGTTATTTGAAGTTCTATCGGTATCCGAACGGGCATGAATGCTGGGTTTCAGCGGATGAGGGGGAAAAAGACCATCCACATTTTGGCGACGTGGCCGAGATTTACAACGTGATCGACGCGCGGCAGTCGGAGGCGCAGAACACGGTTATTGAGGCGCTGCGCGAGATGGGATACAACGCGCAGGCCGATCACTACACGCATTTTTCCTACGAGATGGTGGCGCTGACGCCGCGCTGCGCGGCTGAGCTGGGCTACGAACTTTCTGAGGAAGACAAGACGAAGGCGTTTATTGAGGTTTCGGGGCGCAAGGGATTTGGAGTGAAAGCCGATGACCTGATCGACAAACTGATTTCGTCGGCGAAAAAAGAAGTGGATGCGCGGCATCCGGAATTGAACGATGCAGAGCGGGCGGGGATTGCGACGCAGATTGCGATTGGAGCGCTGCGGTACTTCATGCTGAAGTATACGAAGTCATCGGTGATTGCATTTGATTTTAAAGATGCGTTGAGCTTTGAGGGCGAAACCGGGCCGTATGCGCAGTATGCAGTGGTGAGGGCGACGAATATTTTTCGCAAGGGCGGAATGGATGCAGATGTTTTTTTGCGGGATGCGACGAGCGGAGACGTAGCAAGCTATGTCTCTACCGCCGCATTGGCCAGCAATGATATTTGGGAGCTGTGGCTCGCGGCGGCGAAGACTTCTTATGTGATCGATCAGTGCATCGCCACGACCGAGCCGGCATATTTGGCGAAGCATGTGTTCCAATTGGCTCAGTTGTTCAACACGTTCTATCACAAGTATCCGATATTGACGGAAGGGGATGAGGCGCGGAAGAAATTTTTGTTGGCGACGGCAGCGGTGGTGCGGCGGGAGTTGATACGCTGCCTGGCGGTGATGGGGATTACGGTTCCGAAAGTGATGTAGCTCAGCTGCCGAGCTACGCTCGGGGTGGACGGCCGAGAGCGGCCGTCCCGCGTGTTCCGTTGCCGCTTCTATTTGCTAAAGTCTCGCGCGAACTCCACCAGGCTGCGCACGGCAATCCCGGATGGGCCTTTGGCGATCCAGGGTTTGGCGTCTTCGGTCCAGGCGGTGCCGGCGATGTCGAGATGGATCCAGGGCGTCTCTTCCGCGAATTCCTTCAAGAACATGGCTGCGGTGACCGCGCCGCCCCAACGGCCTCCGGAATTGATGATGTCGGCGATGTTGGACTTGATGATGTCGCGATATTCTTCGTCGAGCGGCAGGCGCCAGAACTTTTCTCCAGCTTTGGCCAGAGCGCGGTTGAAGCGCTCATACATCTGGTCGTCGTTGGCGAAGATGCCGGCGTTGACGTAGCCGAGCGCAACCACCACGGCACCGGTGAGTGTAGCGGCGTCGATGAGGTGCGTCGCCCCGAGTTGACGAGCGTAGCAGAGGCCGTCGGCGAGCACCAGGCGGCCTTCGGCGTCGGTATTGATGATTTCGATTGATTTGCCGGACATGGCAATTTGAACGTCACCAGGTTTCTGGGCTTTGCCGGATGGCATGTTTTCGGTGGCACAGATGATGGCGATGACCTTGGTCTTCGGCTTCAGTAGGGCGATACCGCGCATGGCGCCGATCATGGCGGCGCCGCCGGCCATATCGTATTTCATTTTTTCCATACCGTCTGCGGGTTTGATGGAGATGCCGCCAGTGTCGAAAGTGATGCCTTTGCCGACCAGGCCGAGGACCGGCTTTTCCGGCGCGCCTGCGGGCTCGTAGCGCAAAACGATCAGGGCGGGCGGCTCGTCGGAGCCTTGTGCAACGCCCCAGAATGCACCCATCTTGAGTTCTTTGATTTTGTCGGCGCCATAGACTTCACATTTCAGCCCGACTTCCTTGGCCATAGCTTGCGCGCGTTGGGCGAGGATCGTGGGCGTCATGCGGTTGCTGGGCTCGTTGACCAGTTCGCGGGTAAAGTTCTGCGACTCGCCGATGATGCGGCCTTCGTCGACGGCTTGCTGAATTTTCGGTTGATCACCCGAAGCGACGATGGTGAGCGAATTGATTTGCTGGTCCTTGCGGTCGCTCTTGTAGGTGTCGGGATCGAAGTTACCGACGAATGCGCCTTCGACCGCGGCGCGGGCTGCGTCTTCGGCGGGAACGGTGTCGGGAAGAACGAAGGCGAGACTGCGTAAAGCGCGAGGCTTTAGAAACCGAACAGCGGTGCCTGCGAGCTTTCGCAGGTCGGAGGCGGTGAATTTGTCGGCTTTGCCTCCGCCGATAAGCAGCAGGCGCTTGGCTTTGAGCTTGGGTTGGTGGAGAAGCGTGGTTTCAAGGCTTTTACCGTTGACCTCGCCGGAACGGATCGCGTCTGCGGCGGCTTGCTGGACGGCCTTGTCCGAGGTGGCGACGTAGGGGTCAGGTTTGTTGTTGGCGCCGTTCTTTGTGCCACGATCGAGCACGACGACGGCGAGGCATTCGGTTTCAACTTCAGGTGGAGCTGTCAACGAGAGCGTTATTTTCATAATATTTTCCGGAAACGCAAGGTCCCTCCGCTCCGCGCGGCTCGCACCGCGCTACGGTCGGGATGACAAATAACATCTATGGTGAGATCATTTCTGGTTTCGTTCGATTTCTTTCAAAACGGCGCTGCAGCGCTCGCAGACGGTCGGGTAGTCGGGATCTTCTCCGACGTGGATTGAGTAGTTCCAGCAGCGCTCACATTTCTGGCCGTCGGCTTTCGAAATGGTGACAGTTAAGCCGGAAGAACCGTTGCCAGCGGCCTGCTCAAGAGTCACAGCGGACACGATGAGCAAGTAGCGAAGCTGATCGCGGTGACGAGCGATGACCGAGTAGAGCGGATCGGCTGCCTGCAACTTGATTTGAGCTTCGAGGCCCCCGCAGATGAGCTTGGCGTTGCGGGCTTCTTCAAGTTTTTTGAGAACTTCATCGCGGACGGCGAGCAGCGATTTCCATTCTTCCGCCTGCTTCGCGTCTTCTTCTGAAACTGACTCACCGAGAATATCTCGTGTCGTAGAAAATCCGCTGAGGTGCACGCTGGCGGTGCGGTGTTCTACCTTCGGCAAGTACTGCCAGATTTCTTCGCTGGTGAAACTGGTGATCGGGGCCAGCAGGCGGACCAGCGTTTCGCCAATGTGCCAGATGGCGGTTTGCGCGGCGCGCCGCCCCGGCGAATTCGGAGCCTGCGTATAAAGCCGGTCTTTCAGAATGTCGAAATAGAAGGCGCTGAGATCGACCACGCAGAAATTCAGCACGCGCTGGTAGATTTTGTGAAAAGCCAGTTGTTCGTAACAGCGAATCACTTCAGCGGACAGGGCCGCGGTTTGACGCAGCATGTACTGATCGATTTCTTCGAGCTTGTCGAAGGGCAGCGCATCCTGCTGAGGATCGAATTCGTGCAGATTGCCGAGAATGTACCGAAACGTATTGCGAATTTTGCGATAGTTTTCGGCAATGCGCTGCATGAGGGCTTCGGAGCCGACGACGTCCTCGCGGAAATCCACCGAGGCAACCCAGAGGCGAACGATTTCGGCGCCAAGGCGATTCGAGATGTCGACGGGATCGACGTCATTACCGCGCGACTTCGACATGGCCTGGCGATTTTCGTCGAGCGTCCAGCCGGGGGTAACTACGCTGCGGTATGGCGGCGAGCCTTCCGCGCCCATGCCGCAGAGCAGGGAAGACTGAAACCATCCGCGGTATTGGTCGCCGCCCTCGAGATAAAGATCGGAGGGCCAGGGGTAGTCGGGTTGAGCGCCGCGCAGCGCCAGGTAGCTCGCGCCGGATTCAAGCCAGACGTCGAAGATATCGGTTTCGCGCTCGAAGCCGGTTGCCGAGCAGTGCGGGCATTTCGCTCCTGCGGGCAGAACTTTGTCGGCTTCGTCGGTGAACCAGGCATCGGCGCCGGAGCGAGCGAAAAGATCGACGACCGCGCGGTTGACTGCGGGATCGTTCAACGGCTTGCCGCATTTCTTGCAGAGAAAAACCGCGATCGGCACACCCCAGACGCGCTGGCGGGAGATGCACCAATCGGGGCGGGTAGCGATCATGTTGTGCATGCGCTCTTCGCCCCAGGCGGGGTCCCAGCGGACATGCTTGACGTCATCCAGAGTGCGGCTGCGAAGCGTGCCTCCGCCTTTCGTCTCAGCTTCCATCGAAATGAACCACTGTTCTGTTGCGCGAAAGATGATGGGGTTGTGGCAACGCCAGCAGTGAGGGTATGAATGCTCGAGTTTCTCAGCGTGCATCAGCGCGCCGCGTTTTTTGAGTAGCTCGACGATGGGCGCGTTGGCGTCCCAGACTTTGAGGCCGTTGTATTCGGGCAGGCCATTGCGGAGGATGCCTTTTTCGTCGACGTTGCTGGTGGCATCGAGACCGTATTTCTGGCCGGTGGCGAAGTCTTCGGCACCGTGTGACGGCGCGGTGTGAACGACGCCGGTGCCGGTGTCCATGGTGACGTAGTCGGCGAGGACGCCGATGATATTGCGCTCGAGAAATGGATGAGCGAAGTTCTTGCGCTCAAGTGATTGCCCGGGAAAGCGGGCGATTTCGCGCGTTTCGGGCAGGGCGACTTTCTCGGCAAATTCTTCGGCCAGCTTTGCGGCGACGATATAAACCTCGGATCCGCTTTGGAGGGCGACATACTCTTCGTGCGGATGAAAAGCGACGGCCATTGAAGCAGGTAGTGTCCAGGGTGTGGTGGTCCATATGACGGTAAAAACCTGCTTACCTTTCAATGCGGGGCTTAACGCCGCAGGATCATCCTTCAAGCGATACTTTACCCAGATGGCGGGGCTGACTTCGTTTTCGTATTCGACTTCGGCTTCTGCGAGGGCGGTCTCGTCGTGCATGCACCAGTAGACCGCGCGCAGCCCTTTGTAAACGAAATTGTTTTCGTAGAACGAAAAAAAAGTCTTCAGTACCACCGATTCGTACTGCGGATTCATGGTGGCGTAGGGGTCATCCCAGCGGCCGAAGACGCCGATACGCTGAAACTGAGATCGCTGCAGATCGAGAAATTTCTGGGCAAACTTGCGGCACTCGCGGCGGACGTCGAGCGGCTTCATCTGGAGCTTCTTACCCCCGAGTTGCTGGTCAACTTTGATCTCGATGGGCAGACCGTGGCAGTCGAATCCGGGGACGTAGGGGGCGTCAAATCCGGACATGGTTCGGGACTTGACGGTGAAATCCTTGAGGCACTTGTTCATCGCAGTGCCCAAGTGAATGGGACCGCTGGTGTAGGGAGGGCCGTCGTGGAGGACATAGCTGGGGCGCCCTTTTCGGGCGGCGCGAATCTGCTGGTAGATCCCGGATTGCTCCCACTGAGCGAGCAATTTCGGCTCATTTTTCGGGAGGTCTGCCTTCATGGGGAAGGCAGTTTTCGGCAAATTGATCGTGGACTTAAGTTCCAGCGGCACGCGGGTCGTTCTCCAAGTGGTTGAATTATCCATTATATAGGCAGTGCCCGTTGTGGACTTGCGTGGCGAGCGGTCGCGCGCCGAATGCACTTTAGTAAACGGAAAAGCTCTGCCCGCCGTGGGCCACGGGTGTACAATTTAGTGAAGGATTTGCCTGAGTGGTCGCATCTAATTCGTAAAGTGAACCTGATCGAAAGTTCCGCACAGGTTCATCGCAAGGGGCATCGCATCAGTAATGAGGCGAGGGCATGCAACTTGGTAAGTTAGATGCACATCAGTGTTAAGAGTGGGGAACCAACTCAGAGCGGATATGGAAACGATCGAACAGGAAAAACCCAAGCCGGCTAGCGAACCTGAATTGGATTTGCTTCTTCCGAAGTCTACCTTCGACGAGCCTCTTTGGCAGTCGTTGCGGCAGAACGTCGAGGATTTTCTGTTCCCCAAGAAGCTCCCACCGCTGGAGCTGACTTCAAAGCCGATTCCTGTAAAGGACATCTGGGGCTTTTATAACTACAAAAAGAATGCAGCACTCAGCTCGAGCGTGGCGCACGTCATTATCATTTCGCTGATTATTGGCGGGACGATCTGGGCGCGCCGCATGGTGGCCAAGATCGTCAAGCCGCAGGAGACGATCACTTATCTCGCTTCCGATGACATTCCTCCGCTGAAACCTTCGAAGACACAGGTCGGCGGCGGGGGTGGAGGCGGTGACCGCGACAAACTGGCGGCGTCGCAGGGCAAGCTTCCGAAGCTGGCAATGGAACAGTTCACTCCGCCGGCAGTGGTGGTGCGGAATGATAACCCGAAACTGCCGATGGAACCGACAGTAGTTGTTCCACCCGAGATCAAGCTGGCGAGCAACCTGCCGAACTTGGGCGACCCGATGTCGCATGTGGCTGGGCCGCCTTCGAACGGGACTGGCTACGGCGGCGGCATTGGCTCAGGCAATGGCGGTGGTGTTGGAAGCGGCAGCGGGCCAGGTGTTGGACCGGGCAGTGGTGGCGGCATTGGCGGCGGAGTTTTCCGCGTTGGCGGTGGCGTCTCGGCACCGCGGATTATTTACCAGCCAGATCCCGAATATTCGGAAGAAGCCCGCAAGGCAAAGTATTCGGGAACCTGTGTTCTATGGTTAGTTGTTGGACCTGACGGTCACCCGCGCGACATACAGGTTCGTCGAACTTTGGGATTAGGACTTGATGAAAAGGCCATCGAAGCGGTGAAGCAGTGGAAGTTCGAGCCTGCAATGAAAGACGGCCGTCCGGTTGCGGTGCAGATCACCGTTGAAGTGACATTCCACCTGTACTGATTACCAGCTATTTTTTGGGACCGCGGCGCAGGCATCAGTGCGCGTAATCTTTCCTTCCTTGTACGATTACCCTCAGGGCTCTCATGACTCATGATGTGAAGGAAATCGAGATTCGCCTTCTGACGGTGGACAACGTAGAGGCTTACTCCAAAATCCGTCTGGAGGCGCTCGATCGTGACTCGGAGGCTTTCAGTTCATCGGTAGAAGAGCACAACAAGCTTAGTTTCGACGAAATCAGGCGGCGTCTGACGGCGAACGCGCCGAATAACTTTGTTGTGGGAGTTTTCGAAGGCGAGCGACTGCTGGGCACAGCCGGTTTTTATCGCGAGACGGGGCCGAAAGTTCAGCACAAAGGCCACGTATGGGGCGTTTACCTGACTGCGGAGCTACGCGGGAAGGGAATTGGGCGAAAGATGATGCGGGCGGTAATTGATCGAGCGGCAGAACTCGACGGTCTGGAGCAGATCATGATATCGGTCGCGGCAACCCAGACAGCGGCAATCGGCGTGTATAAGGCGCTGGGCTTCGTTTCATTCGGAACCGAGCCCAATGCTCTTAAGGTTAACGGTCAACAGATTGATAAAATCTACATGATGCTTCCGTTGGATCGCGCCTGACGTTAACGGGGTCTAAGGCACTTTCTTAACGCGGTTCAAGCGACACTTTGCGTTGGCCTAGGTTCGGACGGCGGCTCTCCCGTTGTATTTCTTGGATCCGACAATTCGCCGGTTTGGGAGGTGGTGCGAGCCTGCGAATTCGGCTGAGAATCTGGATGATCGGACGGGTCTGGTTCACGTTTTTGGGATTTTGGTTCAGGTTCTTCCTTGGGTCTATCGTCGGCGCGACTCTCGCTGGACTTGTCGTTTTCTTTTGATTTTGGCTCCTGCTCGCTGGACTCAATCAGTTTTTTCGCGGAATCTTCGGCGCTCTTTTGTATCGCCTGGATTGCCGACACGAAAAGGTGATGCAGTCGGAGCCGACCTGCTCGCCATTCTACCTCGCTGGAACTTGCTGCCTGATCCAGAAAAGGCTTGAGTTCGTCGTCGGTGGCAATTCCCTTGTTCTTCAGGAAGTCCAGAATCGCTTTGCTTCGGGATTCGATCGCTTCGACGCCTTGAATGAGGTCGTCGAGAATTTCGTCGATGAGTTGTTCGGGATCCGGCATGTGGTTCTCGGTTGGTTTAGATGCATTCGGTGGGATCGCGTTATTGGGGCGCGAAGCCGCGTTGGTCTTGTATAGCTGCGTTATACTTGCTTCAGGATGGCCGCGGATCAACCAAAAACGTTTTACCTCGAAACCTTTGGCTGTCAGATGAATGCGCACGACTCAGAAAAGGTCGTGGGCACGCTGATTTCAGAGGGGTACCAGCAGGTTCAGACCGTCGACGAAGCCGGGCTGATTCTCTATAACACCTGTTCCATCCGCGATAAAGCCGAGCAGAAGGTCTTTCATCGCCTTGCCGATTACAAAAAGCTGCAGGCGCAGGGCAAGCGCTTTGGCGTTCTGGGTTGCGTCGCGCAGCAGGAAGGCGAGAAGATTTTCGAGCGGGCACCGCATGTTTCGGTGGTGTGCGGATCGGCATCGTATCAGAACCTTCCGCAGATGCTGGTTCAGATTGAAGCAGGGAATCGGCGTGTGACCGGGCTGGATGACCGGCAAACGGATAAATGTTTTGAGACCGAGTTCACTTCGCGGACGAACCCGCACAGGGGGTACATCACCATAATTGAAGGGTGCGACAAGTTTTGCTCCTACTGCGTAGTGCCGTTTACGCGAGGAAAAGAGCGAAGCCGGACATCGGAATCGGTCCTGGGCGAAGCTCGGCAGATGGCTGACTTGGGATATACGGAGATTCAACTGCTCGGGCAAAATGTTAACTCCTACAAGGATCCATCTGAAAAGAAGTCGTTTGCGGAACTTTTGGCGGCGGTGGGTGAGGTGCCGGGGATTCGAAGAGTTCGATTTACTACTTCGCATCCGAGAGACTTCGGTAGAGACATCGTAGACGCCATCGCGAGTACGCCGACGCTGTGCGACCACGTTCATTTGCCGGTGCAGAGTGGATCGACGCGAGTGCTTGACGCGATGCAGCGACTTTACACCCGCGATCAATATCTGGAGCGGATCTCATGGATGAAGGGCGCAAAGCGTGAGATCAGCATCACAACTGACATCATCGTCGGCTTTCCAGGAGAGACAGAAGCAGAGTTTGAAGAGACGCTTTCGTTGCTGAATGCGGCGGAATATGACGGAGTTTTTGGATTCAAGTACTCGCCGCGTCCGAACACGCCGGCAATGACCTTGGACGACGCGATTTCAGACGACGAAAAATCTCACCGTCTGGCGGTGGTAAACGAGCGGCAAAAAGGGATCCAGCGATATCGCAATGAGCGATGGCTGGGCAAGCAAGTTGAAGTGATGGTTGAAGGGAAGAACGAAGCACGCGCCCAATGGGCCGGACGAACGTCGCAGAATCGCGTGGTGAACTTCACCTCAACTGGCGCGGAACCGGCTATTGGCAGCTATGTGACTGTGGTTACAACGGGATCGTTTCCGAACAGCCTGATCGGCCAAATGGTGGTATAAAGGGCCAAAAGAGACCACGTTAAAAGGATTCGGAGCAGGAGATTAACGATGGAAGTTGAGATGAAAATCCGAGGGCTGATGATGGACCCGGTCACCAATATGCCGATCGTGATCCTGAAAGACCAAGGCGATACGGTGTTGCCGATCTGGGTTGGGATTTATGAAGCAAATGCCATCGCTCTGGAGATCGAGAAAGTCTCAACCCCTCGGCCCATGACGCACGATTTGATCAAGAACGTTCTTCTGGGACTGGAAACTCAGGTCCATAAAGTCGTGGTTACAGAGCTTCGAGATGACACGTTCTATGCCGTCATTTGGCTGGAACGCGGCGGAAGCATCGTTAGCGTTGATTCGCGCCCATCGGACGCGCTGGCGCTGGCGCTACGCGTGGATTGCCCGATCTTCGTCGAGGATGAAGTATTGAAAAACTCCAAGCAGCACTCCGGCGGGGCCGATCGCGTCAGCAGCGAGGAGCTGCGCAAGTGGCTGGAGGGGCTGAACGACGAGGATCTGGGGCGATACAAAATGTAGAGCGGGTCGATTTGTACTTTAACATAATACCTATTATCGGACATTGCATATAC